>SLJW01000194.1 GCA_007134865.1 Paracoccaceae bacterium
AGGTCTATCGCGCGGGCGATGTCATTCCCAAGATCCGCGATGTGGACCTGACGCGGCGCCCGGAGGGCGCCGCGCCCTATAAATTCCCCGAAACCTGCCCCGAATGCGGCAGCCCCGCCATCCGCGAGCCCGGCGATTCGGTGCGCCGCTGCACCGGCGGGCTGATCTGCCCCGCGCAGCAGATCGAACGGCTCAAGCATTTCGTCAGCCGTGCGGCTTTCGATATCGAGGGGCTGGGCGCGAAACAGGTCGAGGCCTTCTGGCGCGATGGCTGGGTGCAGACCCCGCGCGACATTTTCACGCTGGAGGCCCGCTTCGGCCCCGGCCAGCCACGCCAGTTGAAAAACCGCGAGGGCTGGGGCGAGAAATCCGCCGCCAATCTCTTTGCGGCCATCGATGACAAGCGCCGCATCGGGCTGGCGCGTTTTCTCTTCGCGCTCGGCATCCGCCATGTCGGCGAGACCACGGCGGGCATGTTGGCGGCGCATTACGGCAGCTGGGAGGTGCTGCGCAAGGCGATGGCCGAGGCGCAACCCGGCAGCGAGGCCGAGGCCGATCTGCTCGCCATCGACGGGGTCGGCCCCGTGCTGGCCCGCGCGCTGGTCACGGCCTTTGACGCCGAAGCCAGCGAGATCGACGCCTTGGCCGAAATGCTTGAGATCGAACCCGCCGAGGCGCGCGCGAGTGACAGCCCGGTCGCGGGCAAGACACTGGTTTTCACTGGCACGCTGGAGCGCATGACCCGCGCCGAGGCCAAGGCGCGGGCCGAAGCGCTCGGGGCCAAGTTCGCGGGCTCGGTCTCGGCCAAGACCGACTTGCTGATCGCGGGGCCGGGAGCGGGGTCGAAGGCGAAGAAAGCCGCTGATCTGGGGGTGGAGGTGATCGACGAAGAGGGCTGGCTGCGCCTGATTGGGGAGGGGTGAGATGGCCACGCGGCCCGAAATCCTCTTTCCGCTCTTTGCCGAACTCGAGGCGCTGGAGGGCGTCGGCCCCAAGAGCGCCAAGCTCTTCGCCGTGCTCGATATCGAGACCCCGCGCGATCTGCTGTTTCACTTGCCGCAGAACCTGATCGACCGGCGCAGGCGCGAGAGTATTCGCGGGCTGGATTTCCCGGCCATGGCGACAGTCGAAGTGACGGTCGGCCCGCACCAACCCGCCCGCGCCCGCGGGCGGCCCTACCGGGTGCAGGTGCAGGACAGCGCGCAGGAGTTTCAGTTGGTCTTTTTCCATGCGCAGGGCGGCTATCTGCAAAAGCTTCTGCCCACCGGGCAGAAGCGTCTTGTTTCGGGCAAGGTCGAACTCTTCGACGGGATCGCGCAGATGGTTCATCCCGATTACATCCTGCGCCCCGAGCAAGCCGAGACCCTGCCCGAGGTCGAGCCGGTCTATCCGCTGACAGCGGGCCTCTCGCAAAAGCTGGTCCACAAGGCGGCCCTTGGCGCACTGGCCCGCGCACCCGAGTTGCCCGAATGGATCGACCCGGCCCTGAAAGCCCGCGAGGGCTGGCCCGACTGGCGCGCCGCACTGGTGCAGGCCCATGCGCCCGAGAGCCTCGCAGATCTTGCGGCCACCAGCCCCGCCCGTCAGCGCCTGGCCTATGACGAGGTGATGGCGCATCAACTCACTCTCGCGCTCGCCCGCGCGCGCGCCCGGCGCAAGCCGGGCCGCGCGAGCCGGGGCACAGGGGCGCTGAGCGCGCGCGTTCTGGCCGCGCTCGATTATGCGCCCACGGGGGCGCAGAGCCGCGCCATTGCCGAGATCACGGCCGATATGGGGTCTGACCGGCGCATGAACCGGCTCTTGCAGGGCGATGTCGGCGCGGGCAAGACGCTGGTGGCCTTCATGGCACTGCTGACCGCAGTCGAGGCTGGCGGGCAGGGGGTAATGATGGCCCCGACCGAGATTCTCGCGCGCCAGCACCTGGAAAGCCTGACCCCGCTGGCCGAGGCGGCGGGCGTGACGCTCACGCTGATGACAGGCCGCGACAAGGGCGCGGAACGCGCCGCCAAACGCGCCGATGTGGCCGAGGGGCGCGCGCAGATCGTGCTGGGCACACATGCGGTGTTCCAGAAAGGCGTCGACTTTGCCGATCTGCGCCTTGCCATCATCGACGAACAGCACCGTTTCGGCGTCGCGCAGCGCGCGGCGCTGGTGGGCAAGGCCGAACGCGTCGATGTGCTGGTGATGACGGCAACCCCCATCCCGCGCTCGCTGGCGCTCGCGCAATATGGCGATATGGATGTCTCGATCCTGGACGAAAAGCCCCCCGGTCGTCAGCCCGTCACCACGGCGCTGGTCTCGACCGCGCGGCTGGGCGAGGTGGTCGAACACCTGCAAAAGGCTATCGCCGAGGGGCGTCAGGCCTATTGGGTCTGCCCGCTGGTCGAGGAGTCGGAGCTTACCGACCTCACCGCAGCGCAGGCCCGTTTCGAACATCTTCGCGCGGCCCTGGGCGAGGGCGTGGTCGGGCTGGTCCATGGCCAGCTTGCCCCCGCCGAGAAAGACGACGCCATGGCGCGTTTCGTCGCTGGAGAGACCAAGCTTCTGGTCGCGACCACAGTGATCGAGGTGGGCGTGAATGTGCCCAATGCCTCGATCATGGTGATCGAACGCGCCGAGCATTTCGGCCTCGCGCAACTCCACCAGTTGCGCGGTCGCGTCGGGCGCGGGGCAGCAGCCTCGACTTGCCTGCTGGTCTATGAGGCGCCGCTGGGCGAGACGGCCGCGCGGCGGCTGAAACTCCTGCGCGACACCGAAGACGGGTTCCGAATCGCCGAGGAAGACATGGCGATCCGCGGCGCAGGCGATCTGATCGGCACGGCGCAATCCGGGCTCCCACGGTTTCGCGTGGCCGATCTGGAACGGCAGGCAGGGCTGATGGCCTTGGCGCAACAGGATGCGCGCAAATTGCTGACCGATGATCCGACGCTTGAGGGCCCGCGCGGCAGCGCCGCACGGGTGCTCCTGTGGCTGATGCAACAGGACCGCGCAATCCGGTATCTCTCGATTGGCTGATGTTCCAATTTTGTTCTTGACTGCGATCTACCGATATGAGAACAATACAGCAACAAACAGCCACAGGAGGATGCAATGTTCCGCAATGTTCCCGCCACGTTCTGGCAAGACCTTGCTGGCGCCATCGCTCTTTGCGTCCTCGTGCTCGCCACGCTTCACCTGCCGCTGTTTGCCTGAGCACTGCTCACTGCCTCAGACCAACTCGCGCCGCCATGCTGCCCCGCATGCGCGGCGCGTTTTTCTGCGGGGTTTGCCAAGCGCAGGCAGACTGGCTATCTGGAAGGCGCGAGAGCAGGAGATGACAGATGACAGAAGCGCTCCATATCGTCGGTGGCGGCATGGCCGGGAGCGAGGCCGCCTGGCAGGCGGCGCGCATAGGCGTGCAGGTCGTGCTGCACGAGATGCGCCCCAAACGCGGCACTTTCGCCCATCAGACAGACCAATTGGCCGAAATGGTCTGCTCGAATTCCTTCCGCTCGGATGATGATGAACAGAACGCGGTGGGCCTCTTGCATTGGGAGATGCGCGCGGCGGGCGGGTTGCTCATGGAAATGGCCGACCGCCATGCGCTGCCCGCCGGTGGCGCGCTGGCCGTGGACCGCGAGGCCTTTGCCCAATCCGTGACCGAGCATCTGCTGGCGCATCCCAATATCCGGCTGGAACGCGGCGAGATTGCCGACCTGCCCGAGGAGGGGCGCTGGATCATCGCCACCGGCCCGCTCACCTCGGACGCGCTGGGGCAGGCCATCGCGCGCGAGACCGGGGCCGAGGCGCTGGCGTTTTTCGATGCCATCGCACCAATCGTCTATTTCGACAGCATCGACATGTCACAGGCCTGGTTCCAGTCGCGCTATGACAAGGGCGAGACCGAGGAAGAGCGCACCGCCTACCTAAACTGCCCGATGACGCGCGATCAATATGAGGCTTTCATCGACGCGCTGCTGGCCGCCGACAAGACCGAGTTTCATGAAGGTGAAACGGCGGGATATTTCGACGGCTGTCTGCCCATCGAGGTGATGGCCGAGCGCGGGCGCGAGACGCTCCGCCACGGCCCGATGAAACCTGTGGGTTTGACCAATCCGCATGCGCCAGATGTGAAACCTTATGCCGTCGTGCAACTACGCCGCGACAATGCGCTGGGCACGCTCTACAATATCGTGGGCTTTCAGACCAAGATGAAATACGGCGCTCAAGCAGATGTTTTCAAGATGATTCCTGGTCTGGAGGGGGCACGCTTCGCGCGCCTTGGGGGCATTCACCGCAACACCTTCCTCAACTCGCCGACACTGCTCGATGATGAACTGCGCCTGAAATCCCGCCCCCATATCCGCTTTGCCGGACAGATCACCGGGGTCGAGGGCTATGTCGAATCCGCCGCGATGGGGCTTCTGGCCGGACGGCTGGCCGCCGCCGAAATCCTTGGCGCGAGTGCCAGCCCACCCCCACGCGAGACCGCCATGGGCGCGCTGGTGCATCACATCACCGGCGGGGCCGAGGCCAAGACCTTCCAACCCATGAATGTCAATTTCGGTCTGTTCCCGCCCATCGACGCGAAGGGTGGGCGCCGGGGCCGTCGCGACCGCTACAAGGCCTATACCGACCGCGCCAAAGCCGCCTTCAACGAGTGGCTTGGAGCACAGGCCCGTGATGCCGCGTGACAAAGTCACGCGGTTCGCGCCATCTCCGACAGGTCCACTGCATCTGGGCCATGCCTATTCCGCGCTGATCTCAGCCGAGCGCGCCGGGGCAGGGCGCTTCCTGCTCCGGATGGAGGATATCGACCGCGCCCGCTGCCGCCCCGAATGGGAGGCGCAGATCCTCGATGATCTGCACTGGCTCGGCCTGCGGTGGGAAACCCCGGTGATGCGCCAGTCAGACCGCATGCCCGCCTATCGTGCCGCGCTCGACCAATTGGCGGCCGAGGGCCTGCTCTACCCCTGCTGCTGCACCCGTGCCGATATCCGCGCCGCGCTCAGCGCCCCGCAGGAGGGCGCGCCGCTCCACGGCCCCGACGGGCTGATCTACCCCGGCACCTGCCGTGCCAGATCCATGGCGGATGCTGGCCCGCAAGATGCGCTTCGCCTGAACCTGCGCAAGGCGCTGCGCCGTATCGGCGCG
>SLJW01000052.1 GCA_007134865.1 Paracoccaceae bacterium
GAGGGGTAGGACCAGTTGCCATAGGCGATCATGCTCTGGAAATCCTCGGAGAGGATATAAGCCATGAACTCGCGCGCCAGTTCCGGCTCGGCCGCGCCGTCCAGAACGCCTGCCACTTCGGCCATGAAGTAATGGCCTTCCTCGAATATCGCAGCGGCCTTGCTGTCATCTTCTTCGGCGACGATGTGATAGGCGGGCGAGGTGGTGTAGCTCAGCACCATATCGGCCTCGCCACCGGTAAAGAGCCCGTAAGCCTCTGACCAGCTTGCCGTCACGGTCACGGTGTTTTCCTGCAGGGCTTGCCAGACCTCTCCTGCATCCTCGCCATACAGGTGATCGACCCAGAGCAACAGCGCCAGTCCCGAGCCCGAGGACCGCGGGTCCTGCCAGATCAGCGACAGGTCTTCGCGCTCGATCAACTCGGCAAAGCTTGCAGGCGGGTTTTCCACGCGGGTCTTGTCATAGACCCATGCCGCATAGCCCCAGTTAAAGGGGATGAAAACTTCGTCATCCCACTCCACCGGCACAGTCAGCGCGCCCAGATCCTGACCGTGCGGCGCGAAAAGCCCTGTCTCGCGGGCGCGCAGCGTCATGTCCGTGTTCAGCCCGATCACGGCATCCGCTCCCACGCGCGCGCCTTCGAGCATCAGCCGCGGCAGCACCTCGCCCGTCCGGAACTCGAGCGTGCAACCGCAGCGCGCCTCGAAACCTTCCGTGATGGCCGGCCCCGGCCCCCAGGATGACCCGAAATAATCGGGCGCCAAGACAGTCAGCACCGGGGTATCGGCTTGCGCCGCCCCTGCCATAATGACTGTCGCGAAAAAAGCTGTCCTCATGGTCCAATCTCCTCATTTCACGACAGGCGGAGATTGCAGCAAGTGAGCCTTGCAACCTTCCCTCCGCCGGTCCTAACCGGTTCAGGTTCAACGGGTTCGCTAATGCGCATCTCAGCCGCTATGGGCACCCCGAGGTGGGGCTGAGTTAGCACGCAGCAACCCCACCGACAAGGGGCGCGCGCTGCCGCGCGCGCCTACGGGTCGTTCATTCGCCAAAGGCCGCATCCCAGCGCGCCAGCGCATCAGAGCGCCGCGCGGCAGCCTCCTCGGCTGGGAAGAGCAACGCCTCGCCGGGCTCGACCAAAGCGCCGAAGGCCTCGGGCAGTCCCGCGGCAGGTGTCACTACAGGATAGAGCCAGCGCGTGGTCGGGATCACGGACTGAAAGCCGTCCGTGAACATGAAGTCGAGAAATTGCCGGGCCAGTTCGGGCTCTGCGGCATCGGCCAGCAGCCCAGCCACCTCGATGCGCAGGTAATGGCCTTCGTCAAACCGTGCCGCGCGCGGCCCGTCCTCACCTTCCATGATGACGTGATAGGCGGGCGAGGTCGCGTAGCTGAGCACCAAATCGGCCTCACCCGCGCGGAAAATCGGGTGATAGGCGTCCGCCCAGCGCGGCACCACCTGCGTGCCCTCACGCGCAGCCAGCGCTCGCCAGACCGCGTCGGCCTCATCGCCGAACGCTCCCTCGACCCACATCAGCAGGCCCAGCCCGGTGGTAGAGCGATTCGGGTTCTGTATCACCACGCGCAGGTCAGAGGCGATAAGTTCGGAGAAACTGGAGGGCGGCGTCTCGACTGTCTCGCTGTCATAGATGAAGGCATAATAGCCCCAGTTGTAGGGCAGAAACAGCGAATCATCCCAGTCCAGCGGCATGTCGAGGGGTGGCAGGGTGCGATCATGCATGGCGAACAGCCCGCTATCGCGTGCTGCGGCCAGATTGTTGGTATCGATGCCCAGCACGAGGTCGGGCCGATCCTCTGGCGCCGCCTCGATCACCCCGGGTAGTAACTCACCCGAGGAGCCGACGCCGGTGATTGCGATGTCACAGTCGCAAACCTCCTTGAACGCGTCGATGATGCCGGGCCCTGCGTTGTTGGCGAAACTGTCATAGGCATGGATTGTAAGCTGCCGCGTCTCGGCGCCCGCGCTCAGCACGGTGGTTATCAGCAATCCTGCAGCAAGTGTCGGGAGTTTCATCTTTCATCCTCCATTTGCAACAGGCGGAGCAAAGTGGAGGCATATCCCCGTCACCTTCCCTCCGCCGGTCCTAACCGGTTCAGGTTCAACGGGTTTGCGGCAATGCCGCATCTCAGCTCTGTCAGAGCACCCCGAGGTTCGGCACAGGTAACCCTGCCCACATCCCGGGACAAGGTCCATGTGTCCCGGTCCGGGCCTGCGCCGCCATCCAGCGCCTGATCACTTGGGCAGAAAGTGGCGCCAGACCATAAACTGGAAATGCGATTCAGGAGTGTTTGTTGCTTATCAGGGCAGGGACTAAGCCCGCAAAAGGACACCTATTCCAATCACTCGAAAAGCAAGGTAGTCCCTCTGCGTGCCAAACAGGGACGATCCGCGCGCATGAGCTACAACACATTCGGTCACCTCTTCCGCGTCACCACATGGGGCGAAAGCCACGGGCCCGCGCTCGGGGCGACCGTTGACGGCTGCCCGCCCGGTGTTGCGCTTGACGCTTCACAGATCCAGCACTGGCTCGACCGTCGCAAACCCGGCCAAAGCCGCTATACGACCCAGCGCCGTGAGCCCGACGAGGTCGAAATCCTCTCGGGTGTCTATGAGGGCCAGACCACCGGCACGCCGATCCAGCTCACGATACGAAATGTCGATCAGCGTTCGAGGGATTACGGCAATATCGCCGACACCTTCCGACCCGGCCATGCCGACATCACCTATCACCAGAAATACGGGTTGCGCGACCCGCGTGGCGGTGGTCGCTCTTCTGCGCGCGAAACCGCCGCGCGCGTGGCCGCTGGGGGGATTGCCCGCGAGGTACTCAAGATGCTCACCCCCGACTTGCGCATCACTGGCTACATGGTCCAGATGGGTCCCCACCATATCGACCGCGCGCGCTTCGATGCCGCCGAGATCGACCGCAACCCGTTCTGGGTGCCTGATGCACAAGCCGCCGAAGACTGGGCCAAAGCACTTGACCAGATCCGCAAGGACGGCAACTCAGTCGGTGCCATGATCGAAGTCACCGCCTCCGGCGTTCCCGCAGGCCTCGGCGCACCAATATACGCCAAGCTCGACACCGAACTCGCCGCCGCAATGATGTCTATCAACGCCGTCAAAGGCGTCGAGATCGGTGCAGGCCTGCAGGCGGCCGCCCTCACTGGCACGGAAAACGCAGATGAGATCGAGATGGGGGAGAGCGACCCGCTTTACCGAAGCAACAAGGCTGGCGGCATCTTGGGCGGCATCTCCACCGGGCAGGAAATCGTTGTTCGCTTCGCGGTCAAGCCGACCTCTTCCATCACTACCCCCCGCGCCTCGATCCTGCGCGACGGCAGCCCCAACACGGTCATCACCAAGGGCCGCCACGACCCCTGCGTCGGCATCCGCGCCGTGCCTGTGGCCGAGGCCATGATGGCCTGCGTCCTGCTCGACCATCTCCTCCTGCACCGCGCCCAGACGGGTGCGCTCGGTCCTATCGGGGAGATTGGCCCGAAATTATAAATCTTGGGCCGTCAAGCGGTTTCATCTTGCCAAAAATACTCAAAACGGGCGCGCGAAGCGCGCCCGCCCCGAACGCGTCTCTATTTCTCTCGCCGCCCTTCCAGATGTTTACGCAGCTTCGAGGGGGCCGCCTTCTTGCGCCCCTTGTAGGGGTTTTTCTCCCCCTGCGAGCGCAGGAACACCCGGATCGGCGTGCCCGGCATGTCGAACGCCTCGCGCAACCCATTGACCAGATAGCGCGTATAGGCGGCAGGTAGCTCGTCGGGGTTTGAGCACATCACCACAAACCCCGGTGGCCGCGTCTTGGCTTGAGTCATATACCGCAACCGGATCCGCCGGCCCTTGGGCGCGGGGGGCGGGTGCGCCTCGACCATCGCGCCCAGCCATTGGTTGAGCTTCGCCGTCGGCACCCGCCGATTCCACACCTCATGCGCGCGCAGCACGGCGGCATGCAGCCGGTCGAGACCCTTGCCCGTGACAGCCGAGACCGTCACCAACGGTGCGCCGCGCAATTGCGGTAGCAGCTTCTCGAAACCCTCGCGCAGCGCGCGCAGCTTCTCCTGTTTCTCCGCCTCCAGGTCCCATTTATTGACTGCGATCACCACCGCCCGCCCCTCAGTCTCCGCGAAATCGGCAATCCTCAAATCCTGTTGCTCGAAGGGAATCGCCGCATCCAGCAACACCACCACCACTTCGGCAAAACGCACTGCGCGCAATCCGTCTGCGACCGAGAGCTTCTCGACCTTGTCCACCACGCGGGCTTTCTTGCGCATCCCCGCCGTGTCGAAAATCCGCACCGGCGTGCCCATCCAGTCCGTGCTGACCGAGATCGAATCGCGGGTGATCCCAGCCTCGGGGCCGGTCAGCAGCCGATCCTCACCAAGAATCCGGTTGATAAGGGTCGATTTCCCTGCATTGGGCCGCCCGATCACGGCGATCTGCAACGGCTTCGCGCGTGTGGGCGCAAAGTCACTTTCCTCACCCTCGGCGACATCAACCTCCACTTCGGGCGCATCCGCCTGCGCCCCCTCCGCAAACTCATCCGCAATCGGGCGCAGGATGTGATAAAGCTCATCCATCCCCTCGCCATGCTCGGCCGACAGCCGCACCGGCTCGCCAAGGCCCAGTGCATAAGCATCAAGCACACCGGCCTCGCCCGCGCGCCCCTCGGCCTTGTTCGCACCCAGAATCACATGATCCGCCCGCTTGCGCAGGATCTCGGCAAAACCCTCATCCACGGGCGTGATCCCGGCCCGTGCATCCACCAGGAACAGGCAAACATCCGCCATATCCACCGCGCGCTCGGTCAGGCGCCGCATCCGCCCCTGCAGGCTGTCATCTGTTACCTCTTCCAGACCGGCAGTGTCGATCACGGTAAACCCCAGGTCCCCCAACCGCGCATCGCCTTCGCGCAGGTCGCGAGTCACGCCTGGCTGATCATCGACCAGCGCCAGACGCTTGCCCACCAGACGGTTGAACAGGGTTGATTTGCCGACATTGGGGCGGCCCACAATGGCCAGCGTGAAACTCATTTCTTACCCTCTCGAATGCAGACATGGCCCCGGTGAGACGGGGCCATGCGCGCGAACATCTCTTTCATCTCAGCGAAAGGCCACCAACTGACCGTCGCGCGACACGACATACAGCGTCCCGCCGACCACTATCGGACTGACAGCCGCGCCCGCATTCAGCGCCACCTCGCCCACAGGCGCACCCGAAACAGGGTCGAAACTGCGGATCGCACCGTCGCCCGAGCCGACAATCAGCCTCCCACCGGCCAGAACCGGGCCGTAATGCGGGTAGATGGCCGCGCGCCTGCGTTCGCGTGCTTGCGTGAACAGGGGCAGCGATTCTCCCCAGACAAAGGCACCCGATCCGGCCTCCAGCCGCACGACGCGATTGCGGTCCGACATCAGAAACAGCGCATCACCGACCGGCCAGACCGGGCCATAAGCCGCCTCATCCGCAGTCCAGTTCGGACGGCCCGTCTCTACATCCAGTGCCATGACCCGACCCGACTGGTTGCCGACATAGATCGTATTGCCGCGCACCACTGGGTCGCCGGTCACATCCGTCACCGAAGCATAGGCCATCCCGATCCGTGTGCCCGCAACTGCGCGGCGCCACTTTATCTGACCCGTATCCCGCCGCGCTGCGATCAACTCGCCCGCTGGCGTCGGGAAGAGCACCAGAGACCCTGCCACTGCCGGCGCTGCGCCTCCGACCATGGAGGAAGGCGAGGGCGCGCCGGAAAGCTGCCAGTCGGTCTGGCCGGTATCGGCATCAAGCGCCCAGCCAGTGCTGTCGCTGGCCACAACATAAACATGCGAGCCGGAGATCGTGGGCGCTGCCGAAAGCGGCGCGTCGAAACGCTTGTCCCAGATCAATTCGCCCGAGTTCAAGTCCAGTACCGAGAGCATGGCGAAGGCTGAGGTCACATAGAGCCTGCCATTGGCGATCGCCAAACCACCACCCGAGGCACCATCGGGGTTGCGCGTGCCCGGAGGTGTGAGATCGCGCGTCCAGGCCACCTCACCACCTGTGGTGACAGCGGTGACCCGCGCACGACTGTCGAGCGTGTAGATCACCCCGCCGCTTGAAACGGGTTCTGCCGTGATCCGGTGCCGCCGCCCTTCGCCCTGCCCGATTGAAACAGACCAAGCTTGGCGCAGATCGCCGCTCAGCGCCGGATGCGCAGGGCGTGTCGACGGCGAGCCGAGCCGGTGCGTCCAATCGGCATTGGCCGAAGCTGGCGGCAGTGGAATGGGCAACTCGCGGTTTTCAGGTGCTTCACCGGCATCTTCAGCAAAAGGCGCGCGCAGCGGAAAGCGCTCGCCTTCAAGGATAAACTCGCGTTCGCAGGCACTGACGAGCCCGGCCAGAGCGAGGATGGCGATGCCGTTCCAGAGTTTCACCACAAGCTCCTATCGCTTCTGCCCGGCGTCTCCTGGGCTTGCACATCGCCGGTCGTGATGCGGGGGATTTCGTCAGCCCGCCGCCAGTTCGCCGCCCAGCGCCGTCAACAGTTGCGACGTTCTGCGGCGCAACGTGTCCGACACATCGGATTGTGACAACAAGTCCGTCAGAATTTCAATGGCTCTTTCGCGATTGCCCTGCTCCAGTTGCAACAGGGCCTCTTGTTCCAATGCGAGCGGGCGCAGCGGCTGGCCAGGCTGCGACAGGCCCGCGAGGACAGTTTCCCGTTCGGCCAGCGGAATATCTGCGCCTCCGGCAATCACGCGCTTCAAAGCGGCAAGTTGCCGATAGGCATCGGGCAGCGCGTCGTCATCTGCTGCCGACTGCAGGGCGGTTAGTGCCGCGCTACGGTCCTGCTCGAGCAATTCGCCTGCGCGCATCAGTTGCAGCAACCCGCGTTGCGCGCCTGTCGTCTCAATAGCATCAAGCGCACGAACACGGTCGGCACTGTCGTTATTTTCCAACGCAGCGAGGACAGCGTCACCAAAGGCCTCGGCACTCGCCCGTTCGCTGGCCTTGCGCCATTCATTCCATGCCGCGCCACCAACGATCAGCACCACTGCAAGCGCTGCAATCCAGCCGTAGCGGCGCAGATAGCTCATCATCTTGTCGCGGCGCAGCTCTTCTGTCACCTCATTGATGAAACTGTCGGGATTGCTCACAATGACCACCTTACATCAGATCCGCCCCCTCTTAGCGCGAAGCGCGCCAAAATGCCAAGCCTGTTGCCTCACATTCGCGCATGGACACTGTGACTTGCGAATGTTAATAATCGTAACATTGCTTGAAGATTCTGCGCATGCAAAGTAATCTGAACTGGTTAGTTTAGCGTAGAGTTCTTATCTGACGCGAGTGTCGCGTACAACAAGGTGGTCTGAATGCGGATATTTCCTCTGGTGACGGCGCTCACCGTGACGGTCGTGATGTATCTGTTTGTGATGGAACGCGATGCGTTGCTCAGCTTTGCGGGTGTCATCGCTGCCGAGACCGAAGAGATCGCCGAAGAGCGAGAAGCGCCTATGGTGCGTGTCGTGGGGCTGCGTTCAACCGCAGAACCAGTCCCTAGCACCGTCGTATTGCGCGGGCGTACCGAGGCAATGCGCCAGGTCGAGATCCGTGCCGAGACCTCTGGGCTGATTGTTTCCGACCCGATCCGGCGCGGCGCCAGTGTCAAGGCAGGTGATCCGCTCTGCGAAATTGCGCCCGGGGTAAGAAAAGCCGCGCTGGACGAGGCGCAGGCGCGCCTCGCCGAAGCGGAAATCAACCTGCGCGCCGCCGAAGGGCTGTCAGAAGGCGGTTTCGCTTCCGAAACGCGCGTTGCCAATGCCCGCGCGGCCCGGCTATCAGCGCAAGCCGCGGTGGATCGTGCAGTCGAGGAAATGGCGCGGTTGGTCATGCACGCGCCTTTCGATGGGCTTTTGGAGACCGACACGGCAGAACTTGGCACCTTGCTGCAACCCGGTGCGCTCTGCGCGACTCTCATCCAGCTTGATCCTATGAAACTGGTAGGCTTTGCGACCGAGGCACAGATCGATCTGCTGGAACTTGGGGCTCCGGCTGGCGCCCGCCTTGCCTCGGGACGCGAGGTGATGGGAACGGTCTCTTTCATCGCCCGCTCTGCCGACCCCCAGACTCGCACCTTCCGTGTCGATGTCACGATTCCCAACCCGGACGGGCGCATCCGTGATGGTCAGAGCGCTGACATTCTGATCTCGGGTCAGGCCCAGGAGGGCCATCTCATTCCAGGCTCGGCACTCACACTCAACGACGCGGGCGAACTCGGCCTGCGCCTTGTCGATGAAGAGGGGATGGTGAGTTTCGCGCCGGTTCGCATTCTGCGCGACACGGAAGAGGGCATGTGGCTGGCCGGTCTGCCGGACGAAATCGGCGCGATCATCGTGGGTCAGGAATTCACGCGTGAAGGCGCACGCGTGCATGTGACCTGGCGCGAGGAGGCGGCGGAATGATCCGGATCGTTTCCTGGGCCGCCACCCGCGCCCGGATGATCGTGGCCATTCTTGTGATGGTGCTGGTGGCCGGGACAGCCGCCTATATCGGCCTGCCGAAAGAGGGTGAGCCGGATATCGAAGTTCCTGCCGTCATCATCACGGTGCCCTTCCCGGGCATCTCGGCCGTCGATGGCGAGTCGATGCTCGTCAAACCGATGGAGGCCGAGCTTTCCGACCTCGACCTTCTGCGGAACCTCAGCGCCTTTTCGGCCGAGGGTTTTGCGGCGGCCGTTCTGGAATTCGAGTTTGGCTGGGACAAGACCGCGACCATGGCTGATATTCGCGACGCCATGGGCCGTGCAGAAGGGAAATTCCCCGAAGGTGCGCAGAATTACTCGGTCTCTGAAATCAACTTCTCTGAATTTCCAATAATCATTATCGCCGTCTCTGGCGATGTGTCGGAACGCGCATTGCTACGCGCCACGCGCGACCTTCAGAGCCGTATTGAAGCGCTGGAACCAGTTCTGGAAGCCGAGATCGCCGGGTCGCGGGATGAGATGGTCGAGGTCTTGATCGATCCGCTCAAGCTCGAAGCTTATAATGTCACCGCTGGTGAATTGATCAATGTTATCACTGGCAACAACCAGCTTGTCGCTGCGGGAGAGGTCGAGACCAGCGCGGGTGCTTTCTCGGTCACAGTGCCTGCAAGCTTCAGCACGGTCGAGGATATCTACCGCCTGCCAGTCAAGGTAAATGGTGATTCGGTCGTTTCGCTTGGCGATCTGGCCGAAATTCGAATGACCTTTGCCGACCGCGAAGGCACCGCCCGTTTCAATGGCGACACCAACCTCGCGATTCAGGTCGTCATGCGCAAGGGCTTCAATGCCATCGACGCCTCGCAAGCTGTCCGCGAAGCGGTCGAGGTCGAACGCGCTTCTTGGCCCGAAGAATTGCAATCTGCCATCCAGGTAACACCGACACTCGACAAATCTATCCAGACTGGCGAGATGGTGACGCAGCTTGAGGGCTCGGTTCTGACGGCTGTTGCGCTGGTGATGATTGTGGTTCTGGCAGCCCTCGGCGCGCGCTCGGCGCTGTTGGTGGGCTTCGCGATCCCGACCTCATTCCTGCTCTGCTTTATTCTCCTCGGGCTGATGGACGTGGCGGTGTCGAATATCGTCATGTTCGGGCTGATCCTTGCAGTGGGGATGCTCGTTGATGGTGCGGTCGTCGTGACCGAGTATGCTGACAAGCGCCTGAAACTCGGCGACCGCCCGATGGAGGCCTATGTCAAGGCTGCCCAGCGCATGTTCTGGCCCATCATCGCCTCGACCGGAACCACACTCTGCGCCTTTCTCCCGATGCTGTTCTGGCCGGGTGTGGCAGGCGAGTTCATGGGACTTCTGCCAGTCACGCTTATTTTCGTCCTGTCGGCGTCGCTGATCGTGGCGCTGATCTTTCTGCCCGTGATGGGTGGTCTCAGCGGTCAACTTGCGCAGCGCCTTGGCTATATCAGCAACGCGCTGCGTCGTCTGCCCTGGATCCTGCGCCTGCCCTTCGCTGCGGTTTCGGTCGCAGTCCTCGCTCTGGGCGCAATGATGCTGCTTAACCCGGGATTTCTCGCTGGCGGCACCCAAGCCGCGCAGAGCATTGGAGAACTCGTCCCCGGTGCATTGTTGATGATGCTCGGCGCGGTCGGCATCTCGACCACCTTCACCACACTCGCGCCTGAAAAAAAGCCGCGGAAGATCGACGCGCGGCGCCATTACTCCCCCGCTGGTCATGTCGCGAAATTGTTCGTCGGCAACCCGATCATGCCGATCGTGCTGATCATCGGTGTCGCGGTCTTTGTTGGTGGTGTGTTCCAGTATTACGGTGAGAACAATCGCGGCGTTGAGTTCTTCGTTGAGACGGAGCCCGAAGACGGGATCATCTATGTGCGCGCGCGCGGTAACCTCTCGCTGACCGAAAAGGATGCGCTGGTGCGTCAGGTCGAGGACATAGCGATGTCCGAACCGGGCATAGCTTCGGTCTTTGCCTTTGCGGGCGATGGTGGGTTGAACACAAACACGGCAGGCCAAGGTCCCCCGCGCGACGCGATCGGCCAGATTCAATTCGAGTTGACCCATTGGCAGGAACGTCAGGGTGACCCCGAGATGCGCGGTCGCGCGGTTCTGGACCGCTTGGAGGCGAAATTCGACGAAATCCCCGGCATCCAGACCGAATTTCTGATCTCTTCTGGTGGCCCGGCAGGCGCCAAACCTGTGCATCTACGCCTGACGGGAGAGGAATTCGACGACTTGGAAGAAGCCGTCGAGATAGTCAGGGCGCGCTTCGGCGAAACCGACGGACTGTTTGACCTCGAAGATTCACGTCCTGTTCCGGGGATCGACTGGCAAATCAATGTCGACACCGAAATGGCCGGTCGCTTCGGCGCCGATGTCGCGACCATTGGCGGCATGGTACAACTTGTTACGCGGGGGCTCCTGCTCGACACGATGCGAGTGGATACTTCGGAAGAGGAGATCGACATCCGCGTGCGTCTCCCCCAAAGCGACCGTCTTCTCTCGACGCTCGAGACCCTGCGCGTGCAGACCAATTTCGGGATGGTCCCGCTGTCAAATTTCGTCTCCACCGAAACCGTTCGGGCGCGTGGGCAGATCGACCGGATCAACCAGCAGCGGTTCTTCGATGTGCTGGCGGACGTTCGCCCCGGCCTTATCCGCGTCGTGGACCGTAACGGAAATACCGTGCGCGTGGCGACTCGTGCCGACCTCGTCCCGCGCGAACATGCGACCGGATCGGAGGGTTATCAGCGCGTGCGCGCCAATCTGGCCGAGATTTCCGAGAATGGCTGGCGTCAGGTGCCCATCACCGCGACCGAGCGCATAGATGCGCTGACGGAGTGGCTGTCTACGGAAAACCCGTTGCCTAATGGTGTGGCCTGGGAATGGACGGGCGAGCAACAGGATCAGGAGGAAAGCACCGAATTCCTGACCTATGCCTTCGCTGCTGCGCTTGGGCTGATGTTCGTCATCCTGCTGACGCAGTTCAACAGTCTCTACAATTCGGTGCTCGTGCTCCTGGCAGTCGTACTCTCCACCGCAGGGGTTTTGATTGGCATGATCGTGATGGACCAGACCTTCTCGGTCATCATGACCGGGACAGGAATCGTGGCGCTCGCGGGTATTGTGGTGAACAACAATATCGTGCTGATTGATACCTATCAGAATTATGCCGCGATCATGCCCCGGATTGAGGCGATCATCCGCACGGTCGAGGCACGGATCCGCCCGGTTCTGATGACCACCATCACCACTATGGCCGGTTTGACCCCCATGATGCTGGGCCTGTCGATCGATTTCGCCAATGGCGGCTTCTCGATCGACAGCCCGACCGCGCTCTGGTGGAAGCAATTGGCCACAGCCGTGGTTTTTGGTCTGGGCGTGGCAACTGTGCTGACCCTGATGGTCACACCGGCCTTCCTCGCGCTGCGGGTCTGGATCGAGAAAGGCGCCTATCGCGGTGCGCTCGGCCTGCGCTGGGCCTTCTCGCAGCGCGACTCGGTGGCGCGCCGCGACCGCGCGCTGGAGAAGAAGCTCTCCTCAATCCGCGAGGCCGAGCTGATCTGGGATGTCCCGCCAGCGCCGAGTGAGAAGCAGCTACCACTGCAACTGGGCGATCCCCTGCCACCCGAGATGCCTTTGCGTGCCGCAGAGTGACCAAGTGCTCCATGAAGCAAAGGGGCGCAGGCGTCGGCCCGCACCCCTTTTCAGGAGCAACCTGAACCCGTCATGCCCAGCGTGCGACCAACGGCTTCAGAGCCACCCGCGCGCCCATTCTTTGGGCCAACAGAAACATACCGCCAATTTTGCGATGCAGAAAAAGCAGGTCAGTGGGCGGCACATGCCAAAAGTCGCGCGCCTGGCCGAATGCCTGCCCTTCGCGCGCAAGATCCTCAATCAAGGTTGAACGCCCGAAATCATAGGGCTCCGCTTGCCGCAGCGGTGCGCTGGCCCGCAGAGCTAAAGCGACCAGCAGATCGCGCCGCGCCTGAGGCATTCGCAAGCTGACGTACCCCAGCCCCGCCATGATGTCCGCAACTGACGCCTGATTTTCTGAGAGCAGCCCGCGCAATAGGGCGCGGTATTGCGCCGCCGTATCGGGTGAAATCGACCTAGTTGCGCCGAAATCCAGCAGAACAATCCGACCATCTGGCGCAAGCCGATAGTTCGCGAAATTGGGATCCGTCTGCATCTGCCCGAACTCGAACAGCTCGCGCAGCGTCAGATCAATCAGTTGCTTGACGGCTGCATCGCGCCGAGCTTGTTCCGCTTCAGCCAGAGCATCAATCGGCATGCTTTCGACAAACTCCATCGCAAGCACGCGCCCTGTGCTTAGGTCCGTGCGCAAACTCGGGACCTTGAAACTCTTATCCGCCTGAAGTCGCGCCCCGAATGCAGCAAGCGCCTCGGCCTCACGAACGTAATCCGCCTCGTCATGGAGCTGCGCGCGGGCATCATCCAGCAGGCGGTCAATCTCCATTCCTGCTGGCAAGACCCCCGGTACACGCAGCAGGCGGCCCAAGGTGGCGGTATCACTGTCGATACTCTGTGCAACACCGGGAAACTGAACCTTCACAGCCAAGAAGTTACCCTCGCGCGTGACCGCCCGATGCACCTGCCCGATCGACGCCGCTGCCACCGGCCGCACTTCAAAGCGCGCAAATCGTGCCTGCCAACCCGCGCCCCATTCCGCATTCAAGACATCTCGCAGTTGCCGGGGCGGCATGGCGGGTGCATTCGCCTGCAATTGCGCGAGGATGGCCGTCAACTCCGGCGGCAAGGCGGCCCCATTCTCCAGCGAGAGCATCTGCCCGAGCTTCATTGCGGCCCCGCGCAAATGCGCGAGGCCGCCAGCCAACCGTACTGCATTCGCTGGCGTCAGGGCGGCGCGCGCGAGATCTGGTCTGCGTCCGCGCAAGACCTCACTCAGCGCCGCTCCAAGCGAAGCGCCAAATATCCCGCCCGCCACCTGCCCCATGCGCAGGTTACGGGAAAACGCATGGCGCGGGACCGGGCGTGCTGGAAAGAGGTCATGCTGAGACATTCAGCAGACATGGCGCCTGATCCGGAAATGTCGAGGGCAAAACGGCCTGTCAAAGGGCAAGAATGGTCAGGTGGAATTGACACCCCAAATTCAAAAGCCCCTGCCAAGGGCAAGGGCAAGGGCAAGGGCAAGGGCTTTTTTGAAAATGGCGCGGTTGACGGGGCTCGAACCCGCGACCCCCGGCGTGACAGGCCGGTACTCTAACCAACTGAGCTACAACCGCGCGATGGCGTCGAGATATTCGCTCGTGGCGCAGCCGTCAAGCCAAAAGCAACCGCTGTTTACGGAAAAACAACTAGCCAAGCCCGCGGCGTCGCCGCACGGCAAGCCATGCCAGGACCCCAAGATAAACGAGGTCTGCCACCACCAATGTCGCCCAGGTCCGCAACACCAGAAACCCGGCGAAAGCACTCATCCCGATCAGCACCCAGATCGCATTCTGCCGCGCTATCCTGATGGTTTTTAACGAGGGCGTGGGCAGGCGGGACACCATCAACAGGCCTACACCACCGAGATATACTGCGACCAGCAAAGGCGCCTGTGTCACATCGAGAAGCTCCGAAAGCCCCAGATAGACCGGCAGCAACCCAAGCATTGCCCCAGCCGGCGCGGGGACGCCGACAAAATGACGCTGGCTCGGACCCGTCTTGGACGCCCGGCTAATGTTGAAGCGCGCCAGCCGAAGGCAGGCGCAGACCGCGAAAATCAGGACAAACACCCAGCCAACACCCGCCATCGGACCGGCCAGTGCATATCCGAAGACCAGCACCCCAGGTGCGACACCGAAACTGACGAAATCAGCGAAACTGTCGAGCTCCGCCCCGAAACTACTGGCTGCATTGAGCTTACGTGCGATCAGGCCGTCCACGCCATCCATAACGGCAGCAAAAATGATCAGCGCAGCTGCAATCTCGAAACGTTCATCAAAAGTGAAGCGGATCGCGCTCAGTCCTGCACACATGCCCAGGATCGTCACCAGATTGGGCACGAGTGACAGCAACGAGAGCCGCTCACGTGCCATCTCAGATCGCCTCGGCCATACGTCGCGTCTCGTTGCTGGCAAGATCTGCGATGACAGTTTCACCCGAGATCATCACCTGTCCAAGTGACACTAAGGGCTCGACACCCTCGGGCAGATAGACATCGACGCGGCTTCCGAAACGGATCATTCCGAAGCGCTCACCGGTGCCCAGCATCTCGCCTTCCTGCACCTCACAGAGAATGCGCCGCGCCACCAACCCGGCAATCTGCACAACACCGACCTGCTGGCCATCGGCCATCTGTATAACCAACCAATTACGCTCGTTATCATCGCTCGCCTTGTCGAGCGACGCATTGAGGAATTTCCCGGGCCGATAGGCAATCTTCACGATCTGTCCACCAATCGGCGCCCGGTTCACATGGCAGTTGAAGACATTCATGAAAACCGACACGCGGGTCAATGCGGTCTCCCCCATGCCCAGCTCTGCCGGTGGCACCGCAGGCTCGATCAGCGAAATGACGCCATCCGCCGGGCTGACCAACAAGCCCTCCCGCGCAGGCACATGCCGCACCGGGTCGCGGAAGAAATAATAACACCAGACCGTCAGACCCAACCCGATCCAGCCCAGCGGCTGCCAGATCACGAACAGTACCAGTGTCACCGCCGCGAATATCGCAATGAACTTGTAGCCCTCCTTGTGGACGGGCTTCACGACAGTCGATAGAATGTCAGAGGCCATGGGTTTCCTTCCCGTGTTCCTTAGAGCGGCGCGATATCGCCCTCGGCACGCAGGGCATGGAAGCGCGCAACGAAACTGTCAAGCGTCCCCGCCGCAATAGCTTCTCGCAACCCCTGCATCAGACGCTGGTAATAGGTCAGATTGTGCCAGGTCAGCAGCATCGAGCCAATGATCTCATCCGACTTGATGACATGGTGCAGATAGGCCCGCGAATAGTTGCGGCAGGCCGGACAGGGACAGCCTTCTTCCAGCGGGCGCGGATCATCGCGGTGCCGCGCATTGCGCAGGTTAACTGGCCCCATCGCTGTCCAGCCCTGGCCTGTGCGCCCCGAACGCGAGGGTAGCACGCAGTCGAACATGTCCACCCCCCGCTGCACGGCACCGACGATATCATCCGGCTTGCCCACCCCCATCAGATAGCGTGGCTTGTCCTCGGGCAGTTGTCCGGGCGCATAATCCAGAACACCAAACATCGCCTCCTGCCCTTCACCTACAGCAAGACCGCCAATGGCATAGCCGTCGAAGCCGATGGCACGCAGAGCCTCGGCTGATTCCGCACGCAGATCAGGTTCAAGCCCGCCCTGCTGGATCCCGAACAGCGCATGCCCCGGCCTGTCTCCAAAGGCATCGCGCGATCGCCGCGCCCAGCGCATGGACAGTTCCATCGAGGCAGCGATTGTCGCGCGGTCGGCCGGCAAGGCGGGGCATTCGTCGAAACACATGACGATATCCGAGCCTAGCAGACGCTGAATCTCCATCGACCGTTCCGGTGTCAACAAGTGCCTGGAGCCGTCGATATGGCTCGCGAAGCGCACACCCTCCTCCGTCAGCTTGCGCAGACTGGCGAGTGACATCACCTGGAACCCTCCCGAATCCGTAAGGATCGGGCGGTTCCAGTTCATGAACCGATGCAAACCACCGAGCGCGGCAATCCGCTCGGCAGTTGGGCGCAGCATCAAATGATAGGTATTGCCCAGCAGGATATCCGCGCCGGTCTCGCGCACAGATTCCGGCATCATCGCCTTCACTGTCGCCGCCGTCCCGACCGGCATGAAAGCCGGTGTGCGAATTTCGCCACGCGGGGTTTCAATCACGCCGGCGCGCGCGCGTCCATCGCGCGACTTTATATCGAATCCAAATCCCATCAGCGCCCTTTGGCCCAATTCAGCCGCGCTGCCAAGTCCCGCCAGACCTCCGCTACTTCATCTTGCCGAAAATGCTCGGTCTGTGGCTAAACCTACCGGCGCGACCTCGCTACCGCGCGCGTCGCAAGTAGACGTAATAGGCACCGCTACCACCATGCCGCGCATGCGCTTCGCGAATCTCCAAGACCAGCGGACCCAGCGGCGCCATTCGCAGCCAGCGCGGCACATCCTGCTTGAGCGCACCGGGCCGGCGCGGGATAGGACCGTCATCCTCGACCCGCTTTCCCTTGCCCGTGATCACCAGCACCAGCCGCAAACCCTGCGCGTGGGCGCGCAGGATGAAACCGTTGAGCGCTCCATGCGCCTGCGCCAGTGTCATGCCATGCAAGTCCAGCCGCGCTTCAGGCATGAGCTTGCCCCGGCTCATACGCTGGAACTGACGCTTGTCCATCTGCACAGGCACCCGTGCCAGCGCTTCCGAGAGCGGATGCGCGAGGTCATGTCCGGGTGGGGGTCCATTCGGGTTGGGACGCAGCGTCGCGCCGCCGAGGACGTTCGCAGGTTTCAGCCGCGCTGGATGCGTTAGCTGTTCCGGGGCCTCTTGCTCAAAGAAGTTTGAGGCAAGATCAGACGCAAGAGGCCGCGCGGTCTTTGCCACGCGGCCCCAAATCTCACGGTCCTCGTCGGTCAATCGCCGCTTCCGGCTCATCCGTCTGTAGCCACCAGCTTCCAGTTCGGGCTGTCCGACGTCATCTCGCGGGCAAAGGTCCAGACATCCTTCTGGCGCTTGATCGCGTTCGGATCGCCATCAACGATCTCATCGCTGTCGACCTTACGCACCACCGAGGTTAGTTCGGACACGAATTTTACGGTGATCTCGCCCTCATGCGTCTCGTCGTCGTACGTCGCTGCCACAATCTCAAGTTCGCGCAGGCCAATGAAAGACGCTTCGACACGCAATCCTTCGCGCTCCCGTAACTGAACAACCTCGTCAAAGCTGTTGAAGACATCGCGCGAAAGGAAAGGTAAGATCGAGTCGAGATCAGAAGATTCGAATGCCATCAGGATCATCTCGTAGGCGCCGCGCGCGCCTTGCAAGAACTCGTCGACGCTGAACGCCGGATCGGTAGCCTTCATCTTGGCCAGCGCTTTCGCCGCAGCCGAGTCTTCGGCTACGTGATCGGTGATATCCGTATCTGGCCCGCCCTCAATCACTTCAAAGCGCGGTTTGCGATCCACAGGATCGGCCCCTTCTTGACGAGCCATGGGTTTGCTTTCGAACCCGTCGCGAGACCCCAACACCGCCCGCAGGCGCAGGATAAGAAAGACGGCTATGCCGGCAAGTATCAGAAGCTGGATCACGGCAGGTTCCATTGTTTCCTCGGCCCGGGGTTGGTAAGGCGGCTCAGGTGCCTATGTAAGGTGGCAGGCTGGGCGAGTCCACCATATGCGACCATGATGCCGTGATGAAAGGCAAAACAATGTGGATTCTTCTTGCGATTCTTGCACTCCCCATTCTCGAAATCCTGCTTTTCGTGCAGTTCGGCCCGTCGTTAGGAGTTCTGGGCACACTCGGTGAAATCCTTGCGACTGGCGCCCTCGGCGTGCTGCTGATCCGCCTTGAGCCACATCGCAATGCCGAGCAGTTGCGTGTTGCGTTGGCACAAGAACAGAGCCCAGCCAGCCCCCTCGCGCATTCAGCGCTCAGACTTCTCGCGGGTATCTTGCTGGTCCTGCCCGGGTTTTTTACCGATGCGGCTGGTCTGCTTCTGTTGTTACCACCCGTACGGGCCGTATTGCTCAACCGCTTCTTCGAGACTCTACGAGACACGCATCTGCGCGCAGAGTCTACGGTCATCGACGGCGAATACGAGACTGCCGAACCAGACCACCCTGCTGGGCAAAAGCAAATCAAGCGGGCGCATATCCCGGCCCGGGAACAGCCCCAAAAGCGGGATTGAGCCCCCTGCCCCACACTGGTAAAACCCCGCGCAAGGTTTGATCACAAATTCGACAGGAGACTCTGATGAGCGACACCGACCAGCAAGGCAATGGCGCGACTGCGGGCGCGGCCGCGACACCACCCAAGGTGAACATGCGCATCCTCGCGCAATACATGCGCGATCTGTCGTTTGAAAACGTTGCCGCGCAGAAGAAAATTCAGGGCAGTAATGTCCAGCCCGACATCCAGGTTCAAGTTTCGCTTGATGCCAACAAGCGCGAGACCGAAAACCAGTATGATGTCGGTATCAAGTTCAAGATCACCTCGAAGAATAAATCGGATGAGCAGACCCTGTTTATCATCGAACTGGATTATGTCGGTCTGTTCCTGATCGAGGGTGTTCCACAGGAGCAGTTGCACCCGTTCCTGCTTATCGAATGCCCACGAATGCTGTTCCCCTTCGCCCGGCGCATCATTTCCGATGTCTCCCGCGATGGTGGTTTTCCACCGCTCAATCTCGACACAGTCGATTTTCTGGCACTCTACAAGCAGGAGCTTCAGCGCCAGGCGGCATTGAAGGCACAACAGGGCGCTGAACCAGCAACCAACTGAAATATTTCAACGCTTTTCCGATAGCGCCCGGCTTCGCCGGGCGTTTTCATTTCACAAACCTGCTTTACGCCAGATCGCGCTGTCACCCATTGCTGCTACGAAAGCCCGATGCGCCGCTGATTCTGCCTCTGTCAGCCGGGTCGGGAGTTGCTTTCCTCGCTTTGGGAGCGGCCTGCGGGGGGCAAAACTCCCGACGCTAGCGCGATCTGGCTCTGAGGAGAGCGCGAAATCGGGCTGCTGACCGCCAAGAAGCTCAAGATAAACTTCGGCCAGGATTTCACTGTCCAAAAGTGCGCCATGCTTCGTACGCGCCGAGTTATCGATGCCGAAACGCCGACATAATGCATCTAGCGAGGCCGGAGAACCTGGGAATTTCTGTCTTGCGAGCGCCAACGTGTCAAAAGCTTGCTCGGGCGGGAGATGAGGTCGGGAAACCCATTCCAGCTCGGCGTTGATGAACTTCATATCAAAAGACGCGTTGTGAATAACAAGCCGCGCCGCGCCAAGGAATTCCAGAAACGCATCGACTATCTCAGAAAAAACCGGCTTGTCGCGCAGAAACTCCTCACTCAGCCCATGAACCTCAAAGGCACCTTGCGGCATGTCGCGTTCCGGGTTGATATACTGATGGTACGTTCGCCCGGTCGGCATAAGGTTGACCAACTCAACCGCGCCGATCTCCACGATCCGATGGCCCTCTGCGGGCTCAAAGCCGGTTGTTTCGGTATCAAGCACCAGTTCACGCATTATCAGACTCCAGTTTTGCCACCAGATCTTGCACTGCTCGGCGTGTGCTGTCCATATTCAGTGTCTCAATAACAAAATCGGCGCGCGCACGTTTCTCGGCATCTGGCATTTGCCGCGCAAGGATCTGATCCAGATGTGCGCCATCCATCCCGGGTCTTGCCAAAACCCGTGCGCGCTGCACCTCCTCAGGTACGGTAACGACAAGAACCGCATCTACATCGGCGCCAGTCTCGAACAGGAGTGGGATATCGAGCACAACGAGAGGTGCCTCGGACTCGGCTATGAAACGCTCACGATCAACGGCCACCAGCGGATGAATAACAGATTCCAGCTGCGCCAACCGACCCGGTTCCTGCGCAAGCCAAGTTTTCAGCGCCGCGCGATCAACGCCATGCGGGCCCACCGCCTCGGGACACAGTGCTGCAATTGCCTTCGTTCCCGCACCATCCGAGGTATAGAGGCGGTGCACAGCGGCATCGGCATCCCAGACCGGCACACCCAGCTCGCGAAAGAACTCCGCAGTCGTGCTTTTACCCATCCCTATCGAACCGGTGAGCCCTAAACGGAAGGTCATGGTGCGAGCACCGCATCGCGTAAGGCTTGAGTAACTTCAGGTCGCCGTCCGAACCAACGCTCGAATCCCGGAACCGCCTGATAAAGGAGCATCCCCAGACCGTCGACCACTATACACCCCTGTGCGCGAGCTGCCCGCAACAACGGCGTTTCGAGCGGTGTATAGACAATATCCGTTACTACTGTTCCTGATCGCAGAGCTTCCGGCGCAAAGACGAGCGGTGCCTGGCCCTCCATGCCCAAAGCGGTCGTGTTCACGATTAGCGCAGCGCCATCCGCCGCCGCTTCGCGCTCTTCCCAAGGCACAACCATTATGGGTGCGGCAATCTCTGCAGCCAATGCATCGGCTCGTTCGCGGGTGCGATTGCTCAGACGAATCTCGGGTACTCCTGCTTCGGCCAAAGCGAACAGCACAGCGCGCGCGGCCCCGCCCGCGCCCAGGACAAGTGCAGGGCCATTGGCCCCGCGCCATCTTGGAGCACCCGACTGCAAATTGGCAAGAAAACCGTAAGCGTCGGTATTATCAGCTTCGAGACCATGATCAGAAAACGACAGAGTATTCGCAGCCCCAATGGCTTGCGCTTTCTCGGTCACATGATCCGCAAAGGATAGAACAGCCTCCTTGTGTGGGATCGTAACATTCGCACCGACAAAACCCATAGCGGGCATGGCACGCAGAACACGCTCCAGATCAAAAGCCTCGACATGCAGTGGGACATAGAACCCCGCGATCCCATAGCTGAGCAGCCATGTCCCGTGCAGGCGCGGCGAACGACTATGCCCGACCGGGCAGCCGATCACTCCAGCGAGTGGAACCCTCAACCGTCAATCTCCCCTCGCAAAACCAGATAATTCAATAACTCAAGCAAAGGCATGCCAAGAATGGTGAAATAATCACCCTGTATCTGCGCGAATAATCGCACGCCTTCCTCCTCAAGCTTGTAACCGCCGACCGATTCGCCAATCGCAGGCCAGTTCCGAACCAAATAACCCGCGATATAGGCATCGGAGACCTGCCGCATTGTCAGACGGGCAACACCGACATGCCGCCAGACTGGTTCTCCATCGTCATAGAGCACCGCAGCAGAGTAAAGCTGATGCGTCTGCCCACGCAAGGCTATCAGTTGTGCCAAAGCGGTTTCCTGACTGTCCGGTTTTTCCAACACCTTACCTTTGAAGCCCAGCACCTGATCACAACCGAGAACCAGGCGCCCGGGACTGCGGTTGGCAAGTTTACGCGCCTTGGCCTCTGCCAGAGCATCGGCAATATCACGTGGATGTGCCTGCTCGGCGAGAAGCGCGGCCCGAATCGAACCCTCGTCCACTCGTGCGGGAGCAGCCTCGAACGGAACTGCAGCAGCGCGCAGCATCTGCTGACGGATGGATGACGTCGAGGCGAGTAGAAGCATTGTGGATAAGCCTGTCGAAAACCACAGGGAAAGACGCAAGACAGGGCCGGGAGAACTGCGTGGACCTCAATCGCGCGCAGTGTGCCCCCAAGTTTCGAGAGCCTCAAGCCCCCTCATTCACAAGAGATAAGTCCGGTAGAAGACAATGTGGAAACTGTGGAACGCTTTCGGAAGCAAAGCTTGTATTCTTGTTTCGTTCCCAATTAGGATATTGATAAATATGTAAAATTTCGACCTCAGTTTCCTGCTGACATGTCACGGATCTGTGGGTAACTCTGTGTAGGAAAAAACAATCCCCATATCCACAGGCCCATCAGAATCCACATCTTCATCTCTTTATTCTTATTTATTGATAGCAGAAACCCTAAAGGATTAGGTGAATTGACTTGAGGACAGCATCTCGTGTAGAGCGCGAGGTGCGCCGCATTCCGTGGACTGCGTTTCTCGCTGCCTCCGACCACCCCACCCGCAATCCGAGCGGGTATTAAGGATTTTCCCATGTCCGATACGCTTTCGCCAGACCGCTCTGATACCCAAGACCAGTCCGAGACTTCGGAGAGTCTGAACTTGGCCGATCTGAAAGCCAAGAGCCCGGCTGAACTTCTGGCACTGGCCGAAGAACTGGAAATCGAAAACGCTCCTTCGATGCGCAAAGGCGAGATGATGTTCTCGATCCTGAAGGAACGCGCTGAAGACGGGTGGCGCATTTCCGGCGAGGGTGTGCTTGAGGTCCTGCAGGATGGATTTGGGTTTTTGCGCGCACCTGAAGCGAACTATCTGCCTGGGCCTGACGATATATACGTCTCGCCCGATATGATCCGCCAATACTCTTTGCGCACGGGTGACACCATTGAAGGTGAGATACAGGCGCCGTCGGAAAATGAGCGCTACTTTGCGATCACAAAGGTGACCCGGATTAACTTCGATAGCCCCGAGCGGGCGCGCCACAAGGTGCATTTCGACAACCTGACACCGCTTTATCCGGATGAGCGTCTATGGATGGAAACGCGCGACCCGGCAACGAAGGACCGCTCGGCGCGTATCATCGATATCGTCACGCCACTGGGCAAGGGGCAACGCGCCTTGATCGTGGCGCCACCGCGAACCGGCAAGACAGTGCTCTTGCAGAACATTGCGCATAGCATCGAGAAGAACCACCCCGAGTGCTACCTGATCGTTCTGCTGATTGACGAACGACCTGAAGAGGTGACAGACATGCAGCGCTCTGTGAAAGGCGAGGTAATCGCGTCAACCTTCGACGAGCCGGCAACTCGACACGTCGCTGTTTCGGAAATGGTCATCGAGAAAGCGAAGCGCTTGGTCGAACACAAGCGCGATGTAGTCATCCTGCTTGATTCGGTCACGCGCTTGGGGCGGGCTTTCAACACGGTTGTTCCGAGCTCGGGCAAGGTCTTGACCGGTGGTGTTGATGCCAACGCGCTTCAGCGCCCGAAGCGGTTTTTCGGGGCTGCGCGGAATATCGAGGAGGGCGGTTCGCTGACCATCATCGCAACGGCTCTTATCGATACTGGGTCGCGCATGGATGAAGTCATCTTCGAGGAATTCAAGGGCACGGGTAACAGCGAAATCATCCTCGATCGAAAGGTTGCCGACAAGCGGGTTTTCCCGGCGATCGATATTCTGAAGTCGGGGACGCGCAAGGAAGATCTGCTGATCGACAAGGCTGATCTGCAGAAGACCTTTGTGCTGCGGCGAATCCTGAACCCGATGGGTACGACAGATGCCATCGAATTCCTGATCTCCAAGCTGAAACAGACCAAGACCAATAGCGATTTCTTTGATTCGATGAACGCCTGAGGCGATGGATACGATCTTTGCGCTTGCCTCGGCGAGAGGGAAATCCGGTGTTGCAGTGTTCCGCATCTCGGGGCCAAAGGCGCATACTGTAGCGCAAGCGTTGGTCGGAGAATTGCCCCCTCTGCGACATGCGTCGCTCCGGGCGATCCGGCGACCCTCTGGGGAATTGCTGGATACAGGTCTGGTGATTGTCTTTGGTGCGGGCGCAAGCTTCACCTCCGAGGATGTGGTGGAATTGATGGTCCATGGCAGCCTCGCAACGATCACGGCTGTTGAGCATTGCTTGGCTACGGAGCATGGCCTTCGAATCGCCGAACCAGGGGAGTTTACGCGTAGAGCGTTGGAAAACGGTGTGTTGGACCTGACCCAAGTCGAGGGGTTGAGCGATCTGCTCGAGGCAGAGACCGAGAGCCAGCGACGGCAGGCTTTGCGGGTTCTTGAAGGGGTAATCGGTGAGCTGGTCGCGGGGTGGCGCGATCATTTGGTGAAGGCGGCGGCACTAGTCGAGGTCTCGATCGATTTTGTCGAGGAAGATATCGGGGATTTCGACACTCAGATTCTTGCAGAACTGGAGAGTGTTTCTGAACAACTGCGCCGCGAGATTGCAGGGCAGGGCGGGCGTGAACGTGTGCAGAGTGGTTTTGAGATTGCGCTGGTTGGTTCCGTGAATGCAGGGAAATCGACTTTGCTGAATGCCTTGGCCGGACGCGAGGCAGCGATCACCTCAGAGCTGGCCGGCACGACAAGGGACGTGATCGAATTACGGATGGATATTGGCGGCTTCGCAGTGACGATCCTCGACACCGCTGGCTTGCGCGAGACCGAGGAGGCCATCGAAAATATTGGAATCGCGCGCGGTCAGCAACGGGCAAAAGCCGCCGATATGCGCATTATATTGTGTGATGTCCCTGGTGCCGCACCACCGGTAGAGGTCATGCCAGGAGATATCGTGCTTCATGGTAAGGCAGACCTATACCCTGGTATAGTGGGCGGGGTGTCGGGACTGACCGGCGAAGGGATCGAGTCATTGCTTTGTGAGATTTCAGTGGAGTTGGCAAAGCGTGTCGCTGGCGATGGCGTAACGGTGCGGCGTCGGCACATGCAGGCGATGGAGGAAGCCCAGTCCGCTTTGCGTGAAGCGATTGAAAAGATTCGCGCTGGGGACTATATCGCCGAATTAGTCGCAGCGGATATCCGTAGGGCATTGACCGCCCTCGACTTATTGATCGGCAAGGTAGATGTAGAAGATTTGCTGGGTGATATCTTCACTTCATTCTGCATCGGCAAGTAGGAGTGTTTCACGTGAAACATTATGATGTCATCGTCGTTGGCGGCGGTCATTCAGGTGTCGAGGCGGCGCTGGCGTCGGTGCGGCTTGGCGCGACAACAGCGTTGGTGACTTTTCGCAAGGATGACCTTGGCGTCATGTCCTGTAATCCTGCAATCGGCGGGCTGGGAAAGGGGCATTTGGTACGCGAAGTCGATGCCCTGGATGGTCTGATGGGTCGGGCAGGTGACTATGCAGCAATTCAATACCGGCTTCTGAATCGGTCAAAAGGCCCTGCAGTGCAAGGGCCTCGCGTGCAGGCGGATCGGAAGCGGTACCGTCACATCGTTGGCGCTCAGGTCTGCGCAACTCAGGGGCTTCAGGTAATCGAGGCTGAGGTGACCAGCCTTCTGCTCTCAGGCGAGGAAATTCGCGGTGTTTCGATTAATGGTGACGAAGAACTGTATGGCTGTGCCGTGGTCCTGACAACCGGGACCTTTCTCGGTGGAAAGGTTTTCATTGGTGACAAGAGCTTTCCTGCTGGTCGGATGGGCAATCCTGCGTCAGCAATATTGGCGAACCAGATGCGTGATCTTGGACTGCCGATGGGCCGCCTCAAGACAGGTACGCCGCCAAGGCTTGATGGTCGGACCATCGACTGGGACAAGCTTGAGCAACAACCGGGCGATGAGATTCCGGAGTTTCTGTCATTCATGACAACCAAAGTTGCGGCGCCGCAAGTAGCCTGCGCGATCACGCATACCAATCCGCATACACACGACATCGTGCGCGAAAACCTTTCGCGTTCTGCGATGTTCGGCGGTCATATCGAAGGAGCTGGCCCACGGTACTGCCCGTCGATCGAAGACAAGATTACCCGGTTTGCCGAGAAGGATTCCCATCAGGTATTCCTCGAGCCCGAAGGGCTGGATGACCACACAGTCTATCCAAACGGCATCTCGACCTCTCTCCCGGCCGAGGTCCAAGAATCCTATGTTCGTACCATCCGCGGCCTTGAGAATGTCACCATTCTACAACCTGGCTATGCCATCGAATACGATTATATCGACCCACGAACGCTGACTTCGTCGCTCCAACTCAAGGACGTCTCCGGTTTCTTTCTGGCAGGCCAGATCAATGGGACTACAGGTTATGAAGAGGCGGCCGCGCAAGGGCTTGTTGCCGGCCTGAATGCGGCGCTCTTTGCGCTCAATCGTGACCAGATTCGCTTCCCTCGTTCGGACTCCTATATCGGCGTGATGATCGATGACCTCGTCCTTCGCGGCGTATCCGAACCCTATCGAATGTTCACCTCCCGTGCCGAATATCGGCTGTCGCTTCGCGCTGACAATGCGGATCAGCGCCTCACGCCCGTTACGCTCGCTTTGGGCTGCGTGGGCGACGAACGAGCCAGGTTTTTTCATACGAAGATGGATCGGCTTGAAGACGCAAGGTCACAACTTCGAAGCTATAGCTATACGCCACGGATACTCAACGCCTCGGGCTTCAAGGTCAGCGAAGACGGCACGCGCCGAGATGCGCTGACGCTTTTGGGCTTGCCCGGGTTCGACTTTGCAGCACTTGAACGGTTACAGCCCGAGTTCGTGGGCATTGATCCAGCAAGCAAGGCACAAATCGAAAAAGAGATGGTGTATCACGCTTATCTTGAGCGTCAGGAGTCGCAAATTCGTGCCCTGAAAGCAGATGAGGAGCGCCGTTTTCCACCAGGGTTCGATTTTGCTGCAGTGAGCGGGTTATCCAAAGAAATATCGTGCAAACTCAATGAAGTGCGCCCCGAGTCTTTGGCACAGGCGGCGCGGATTGACGGTATGACCCCGGCCGCACTCGTGCTCTTGCTGGCTCGGTTGCAGGCAGACAAGACCCGCGCCTCGGCATGACTGGGACCCAGATCGCGGGCGTCAGTGTTTCACGTGAAACACTGGATCGTCTGGAAGCGTTCGCCGACCTTCTCAAGAAGTGGACACAACGGATCAACCTAGTGGCTCCTGCGACCATTCCCGACCTGTGGAAGCGACACATTATCGACTCGGCGCAGATCTTCTCTCACGCCCCGCGCAACGCTTGCTCTTGGGTCGATCTAGGCTCGGGCGGTGGTCTGCCGGGGATTGTATGTGCCAGCCTCGCACATGAGCACATGCCAGGCTGTTTTTTCACTCTGATCGAAAGCGATACTCGCAAATCTGCATTCCTGATGACCGCGGCCCGCACGCTCGACTTGCCAGTGACGGTCTTGCCGCATCGCGCAGAAGCGGTGCCACCACAAGGTGCCGATATCGTCTCGGCACGTGCGTTGGCACCGCTGATGCAATTGCTTCCATTGGTTGAACGGCATCTGGACGAGAATGGTGTGGCACTTCTGCCAAAAGGGAAAAATCATGCGCAAGAGCTTGCAGCGATGCAGCAGGAATGGCACTTTGACCTCGCCTCGCACCCCAGCCTGACAGACCCCCTGGCCCGGCTGCTTGTGATAAAGGAAATCCGCCGTGCCTGATCGTTTTTCGACCCGAACCATTGCAATAGCAAATCAGAAAGGCGGTGTTGGCAAAACCACCACAGCGATAAACCTCGCCGCCGCGCTTGCAGAGCGCGGCATGCGAACTCTCTTGATCGACCTCGACCCACAGGGCAACGCCTCTACTGGCTTAGGGCTCGAGATGGGAGCGCGAAAATACACGACTTATGATCTGATCTTCGGCGACACATCTGCCCGCAATATCTTTGTCGAAACAGAGCAACCTGGACTTTGGATCGTCCCTGCAACGACCGATTTGTCATCCGCAGATATCGAGCTGATGTCGCGGGCACGCCGTAGCTATCTGTTGCAGGATGCGCTGCGCCAGCGCGACATCGCCGAGGCGGAATTCGATTATATCCTGATAGATTGTCCACCGTCTTTGAATCTTCTGACAATCAATGCGATGGTTGCTGCACATTCCATCCTGGTGCCATTGCAGGCTGAGTTTTTCGCGCTCGAAGGTCTCTCACAGCTTATGCTGACAGTGAGGGACTTACGCGAAACGGCGAATCCTCAGATTCGGATCGAGGGCGTTCTTCTGACCATGTATGACCGGCGCAACAATCTCGCCCAGCAGGTCGAAGCAGATGCGCGCGCCAATCTGGGCGATATGGTTTTCCGAACCATTGTTCCGCGCAATGTACGCCTGTCCGAGGCCCCTTCTTTTGCGGTGCCGGTTCTACGGTATGATAGTGAATCGAAAGGTGCAGTCGCCTATCGTGATCTGGCGGCAGAACTTCTTGAAAAGCATGACAGATTTGTCAGCGAGGGAGCTGTCACGTGACCGAGAAGAAGCTCGAGCGCCGGGGTTTGGGACGCGGCCTTTCGGCCCTGATGGCTGAGGTATCCGCTGCGCCCTCTGACACTGTACAGACCCGTGGGCAAGTACAGCGCATCGGCATCGAACAGCTTGTGCCCAACCCGAACCAACCACGCCGTCATTTTGACGAGACAGCTCTCGCGGAACTTGCCGCGTCGATCCGTGAAAAAGGCGTCATCCAGCCTCTGATCGTTCGGCCAAAAAGCGAACTATTCGAGATTGTCGCCGGTGAACGCCGCTGGCGCGCGGCTCAACGCGCGCAGGTGCATGAATTGCCCGTCGTGGTGCGCGAATTCACCGATACCGAAGTGCTCGAGATAGGTATTATCGAGAATATCCAGCGGACGGATCTGAACCCTATCGAAGAGGCCAGCGGCTACCGTTCTTTGATCGAGCGTTTCGGGCATACGCAGGAAAAGCTCGCCGAAGCGATGGGCAAGAGCCGGTCCCATATCGCAAATCTGATGCGCCTGTTGAGCTTGCCTGATGAAGTCCAAGTCCTGTTGCGCGATGGCAAGCTTAGCACTGGCCATGCTCGTGCACTGATCACCGCAGAAGATCCGGCCATGTTGGCTCGCAAGGTCGTGCTTGAAGGGCTTTCCGTGCGCCAGACAGAAGCATTGCTCAAAGCGCCGAATTCAAAGCCTGCGGCACGAAAAAAGCCCCGATCAGAGAAGGATGCTGATACCCGCGGGCTGGAAAGTGATCTTTCTGCAGTCCTGGACATGAAGGTCGAGATCGACCATGGGGACGATGGCAAGGGCACCATGACCATCCGGTATCTTTCAATGGAGCAGCTTGATCGGCTTTGTGCGATCATTGGGACGCCGTTCAGCAAACGAGGGATCGGAGAAGAGCATTGAGCACCGGGCGACCCTGCCGGGTCGCGCGCAACCGGGTGCCGCTTTGCGCAAGCAGTCCTTGTTCCTCCAATTCCAAAATCCGGGCTCTATCCAGCGGATCTTCGGCAAGATCTTGATATCGTTGTAAGTCAATACCCACGCTGAGGCGCAGACCCATCATCAGGTATTCCATCGCCTGCTCGTCTCGCGGCACCTCGCTCCGGGGCAATTCGCCATGGCCCAGCGAGTTGACCTGTTGCAGCCAGTGATCAGGGCTCAAGAGCGTTTCGGTCGCAAAGCGCCTGCCGCCCAGCGTCAGCCGCCCATGCGCACCCGGCCCAATCCCGGCATAATCGCCCCCGCGCCAGCAGATCAGGTTATGACGCGAAGCGGCATCCTCACGCGCATGGTTGGAAATCTCATAGCCTTCCATACCGTAATCTGAACAAATATCCTGCGTTATCAGATACATATCTGCTGAAAGTTCGTCCTCTGGCAGTCCTTTCAGTCCACCTTTGGCGGCCCGAGCACCAAAGGCAGTGCCCGGTTCGATGGTCAATTGATAGAGCGAGAGATGATCAACCGCCATGTCAAGCGCCTCGCGCAACTCGGCTTTCCACGCAGAAAGTGTCTGAAATTGTCTCGCGTAGATCAGATCGAAGCTGACACGTTCGAACGCGCTTCGTGCAATATCAAAGGCGGCGCGACCCTCGGCCGCGCTGTGCAACCGTCCTAGGCGGCGTAAGTCAGTGTCGTTCAGCGCCTGCATCCCCATCGAGACCCGGTTGACGCCCGCTTCTGCAAAACCCTTGAAGCGCTCAGCTTCAACCGAGCCAGGGTTCGCTTCCAGCGTGATCTCCAGATCATTTGCCGCGCGCCAGTTCGAGTGGATTCGCTCAATCAGTGCAGCAACCAGATCTGGCGACATCAACGACGGTGTGCCACCTCCGAAAAAGACCGTGTTCAGGACACGATCCTCAGTTTCCGCAGCGATGCGGTCGATTTCCGTCAGATAGGCGCTCGCCCAGGCATCCTGATCGATTTCGCTCGCGACATGCGAGTTGAAATCGCAATAGGGGCATTTGGAAGCGCAAAAGGGCCAGTGAAGATAGAGCCCGAACCCGCCATGCTTCCAGTCGTCCACGCGGTCCGCTCCCTTATCAACCTTGTTCTCTATTTGTTTTCGGCAAGGTGAAAATCGGTTCAGGAGAAACATCCTTCAAGCAAGGCAGAAATCGCCGCACCACGATGTGAACGCGCGTTTTTCTCTTCGGATGTCATTTCCGCGAAAGTTCGGGTTTCCCCTTCGGGCTGGAACATGGGATCGTAACCGTGCCCATCCTTGCCGCGGCGCGGCCAAACGAGTTCCCCCGCCGCATGACCCTCGAATACCTCTTCGTGCCCATCAGGCCAGGCAAGAACCAGTGTGCAGCAGAAGCGCGCCTTCCACGGTTGGGCGGCGCCCTCTTCCCTCAGCGCGGTGTGCGTCTTTTCCATCGCCATCACGAAATCACGCCCTGTGGGAGTTTCAGCCCAGTTAGCAGTATAGACCCCGGGCGCGCCGTTGAGTGCCGCAACCTCCAGCCCGGAGTCATCTGCGAGCGCGGGAAGGCCCGTCGCTTCTGCAGCGGCATGTGCCTTGATTGATGCGTTCTCCACGAATGTGGTGCCTGTCTCCTCAGGTTCGGGAAGATCATGCTCTTTCGCTGAGGTCACGGTGATACCATATGGCGCCAAAATCTGGCGAAATTCATCCAGTTTGCCCGCGTTATGGGTGGCTATCAGCAAGGTCCGCTCGGTAAACTTCCTCATGCGATGGCGGCCTTCTGGGCGGAAACCAGTTCTGTCACGCCTTTCTCTGCAAGATCGACAAGGCGGGTCAACTCATCGCGTGAGAAAGTTGCGCCTTCCGCGCTCATCTGCACCTCGACCAGACGCCCTGAGCCCAGCAAAATGAAATTGCCGTCCACACCAGCAGTGCTGTCCTCGGCATAATCCAGATCGAGCACTGGCTGACCGGCATAGATGCCGCAAGAGACTGCTGCCAGGTGGTCGGTGATTGGGTCCGAGACCACATCGCCAGCCTGAAGGAGTTTGTTGACTGCCAGTCGCAGCGCCACCCAGCCGCCCGTAATGGCTGCGCAGCGCGTGCCTCCATCGGCCTGAATCACATCGCAGTCGATCGTGATCTGGCGCTCGCCCAAGGCAGAGCGGTCCACACATGCGCGCAGGGACCGCCCGATCAATCGCTGGATTTCCACGGTTCTTCCCTGCTGTTTGCCCGCTGTCGCCTCGCGCCGCACGCGGGTGTTGGTCGCACGCGGCAGCATGCCGTATTCGGCCGTGACCCAGCCGAGGCCCGTGTTGCGCAGGAAGGGAGGTGTGCGGTCTTCGAGCGACGCTGTGCAGAGCACTTTCGTGTCGCCCATCGAGATCATGCAGGAGCCTTCGGCATGTTTGGTGACATGCGGCTCGATTGAAATCGTTCGAATCTTGTCTAAATCTCGTCCTGACGGGCGCATGAGCAGTCCTTTCTCGGTTTGCGCTTCGATACAGGGGCAGGCGCGGGCGTTGCAAGTCTGTTTGCCCTTGAAACCGAGGCGAAATTCCAGTGCTCTTCGTGTCGGTCCAGTTGGAGACGCAAATGGGCGAGGTTCCTGACAGTCGCAAATTGCTGGAAGAGATGAACGCGCGCTCGCGCGAGGTATTTCGGCGCGTGGTAGAGGGCTATCTGGCTTCGGGTGCTCCAGTGGGCTCGCGCACCCTGACACGCGACATGAGCGAGAAGGTTTCGGCCGCGACAGTGCGCAATGTGATGCAAGACCTGGAGTTCCTGGGACTTCTGGACAGTCCGCATATCTCTGCGGGTCGCGTGCCAACCAATCTGGGGTTGCGTCTCTTTGTGGACTCGCTGTTGGAGGTGTCCCCGCTCGACGAGAACGACCGCGAAAAACTTGATCAGACGCTGGGGAGCAATGAGCGCGACGTCTCCTCGCTGCTCGAACAGATTGGCGGTGCACTTAGCGGTGTGACGCAGGGTGCCTCCTTGGTTCTCTCGCCAAAACATGAAGCTGCTATCCGACATATTGAATTCGTCAGTCTAGGCCCTGACCGTGCACTTGTCGTCCTGGTTTTTGCCGATGGGCACGTCGAGAATCGTCTCTTCGCGCCCCCGCGGGGCATGACCCCTTCAGCGATGCGCGAGGCGGCGAATTATCTCAACTCGATGATCGAGGGGATGACTGTTACTTCCCTGCTTGCGCGCTTCCGCGACGAGATCACGCGCAACCGCCGTGAGATTGACGCGCTCGCCACGCAACTGGTCGAGCAGGGCCTTGCGATCTGGGAGAACGAAGGCGAGCCGCAGGAGCGCCTGATCGTGCGCGGGCGGGCAAATTTGCTCGGTGAGGGGGCGGTGGAAGAGGATATCGAGCGCATACGCAGTCTTTTCGATGATCTGGAGCGCAAGCGCGATATCGCCGAGTTTCTGGAGCTGACCGAAACAGGCGAAGGGGTGCGCATCTTTATTGGCGCCGAGAACCGGCTTTTTTCGCTGACGGGTTCAACTCTGGTGGTTTCTCCTTATATGAACGCGGAACGCAAGGTGATAGGTGCCGTCGGCGTGATCGGGCCGACTAGATTGAACTACGGGCGGATCGTGCCGATTGTGGATTACACGGCGCAATTGGTTGGGCGCATGTTAGCTGACCGGCGTACGGATTGAAGAGCGAAGAGGATAGAATGGCCGAGGCAAACCCGAAGACTGAAGAGCAGCAAGAGCCGCAGATGAGCGCGCCAGAAGAGAGCGTTGATGATCCGCTGGAATTGATGGAGCGCGAACTGGCAGCAGTGCAGGCTGAGCGCGACGAGATGCGCGACCGGATGATGCGGGCTCTAGCCGAGGCCGAGAACAGTCGGAAGCGCGCCGAGAAGGATCGCCGTGACGCGCAGGTTTATGGTGGCGCCCGTATCGCGCGCGATATGCTGCCGGTTTATGACAATCTTGCGCGCGCGCTCAATGCCGCCAATGACGAGACACGCGCCGCTGCCGCCGGGTTGGTCGAGGGTGTTGATCTTACTCTGCGCGAACTGACCAACATCCTGCAAAAGCATGGTGTCGAGCGGATTTGTCCCGAGGTCGGCGATATGTTCGATCCGCATCGCCACCAGGCCATGTTCGAGGCCCCGGTTCCCGAAACCCGCGCCGGCCAGATCATTCAGGTCATGGCCGAAGGGTTCATGCTGCATGACCAACTCTTGCGCCCAGCGCAGGTGGGGGTTTCATCGACGCCTGCGTCGAATTGAGTATTTTTGGCAAGAAAATGATCAAGGTTTGGTAAGCGATTTCAATTCGTAGACCAAATCCAGCGCCTGTTTCGGCGTCAGCTCGTCCGGGGAGATCTGGGCGAGCTTTTCCATGGCCGGGTCGGGCTTGGGTTCGGGTGCTTGGGGCGGATTGGCCGCGAAGAGGGGAAGGTCGTCGATGATGGCCTTGGGGCTCGCTGAACTGCCCTGTTCCAGCGCCGTGAGGATTTCGCGCGCGCGGGTGATGACGGCTTCCGGTAGCCCGGCGAGGCGGGCGACTTGCACGCCATAGCTGCGATCAGCGGCGCCGCGGCGGACCTCATGCAGGAAGATGACCTCGCCCTCCCATTCCTTCACGGCAACGGTGGCATTCTGCACACCCCTCAGGCGTCCGGCAAGCGCTGTCATCTCGTGGTAATGAGTGGCGAAGAGAGCACGGGTACGATTGACGTCATGAAGATGCTCGAGTGTGGCCCAGGCAATCGAGAGCCCGTCATATGTTGCTGTTCCGCGCCCGATCTCGTCAAGAATGACCAGCGCGCGGTCATCGGCCTGATTGAGAATCGCAGCCGTCTCGACCATTTCGACCATAAAGGTCGAGCGTCCGCGAGCCAGATCATCCGAGGCCCCCACGCGGCTGAAGATCTGGCTCACCAGTCCGATATGCGCCGCTTGTGCGGGCACGAAGCTGCCCATCTGCGCCAGTATGGCAATCAGCGCGTTCTGGCGCAGGAAGGTGGATTTGCCAGCCATGTTGGGGCCTGTCAGCAGCCATATGGCGGCCCTGTCCGAAGCCGAAAGGTCGCAGTCATTGGCGATAAAGCTCTCGCCCGTACGCTTGAGTGCGTCCTCCACGACCGGGTGACGGCCAGAGGTGATGGCAAAGGCGCGCGAGGTGTCGAGCTTGGGCGGGGACCAGTTACGATCCTGAGCGAGGTCGGCGAGCGCGGCGGCAAGGTCGATTTCTGCCAGCGCCCGTGCGGTTTCCGAGAGGGCAGGGGCCGCGTCGAGAATCGCCTGCCGCAAGTATTCGAACAGGCGCTTCTCGATCTCGAGCGCCCGGCTGCCTGCATTGAGGATTTTGGTCTCCAGTTCGGATAGTTGCAGCGTGGTGAAGCGGACCTGGTTTGCCGTGGTCTGGCGGTGGATGTAGCGCTCTTTCAGCGCCTGCATCCGCTCACTATGCGTGGCGGTTACCTCGATGAAATAGCCCAGCACATTATTATGTTTGATCTTCAGGGACGAGATGCCGGTGTCGCTTTGGTAGTCCGTCTGGAGCCGCGCAATGATCGCGCGGCCCTCGTCCCTCAGTTCGCGCGCCTCGTCGAGATCGGCATCGTGCCCCGGGGCGATGAAACCACCGTCGCGCGCCAATAGTGGAGGTTCGGCGATGAGGGCGGCGTTGAGCAGATCGAGCAGCGTTTCGAAGCCTCTCAGTGCGGATCGTGCCTCGCTCAGCAGCGGTGGGAGGTCTTGGGATGAAAGCTGTTCCGCGATCGCAAGAGCCTGCGTCAGTGCGTTGCGGATGGCGGTCATGTCGCGCGGGCCTGCACGGTCGAGGGCAAGGCGGGAAAGGGCGCGGTCAATATCGGGAACAGATTTGAGCGCGGTTCGCAATTCGTTGCGCAAGCGGCCGTTGTCATAGAGGAATTGGACAGCCTCTTGTCGGGCAAGGATGGTCTCGATCCGCCGCGACGGCGCCGCGAGGCGGCGCTCTAGCAGGCGGGCGCCCGGCGCGGTCAGCGTCCGGTCGATGCAAGTCAGCAGACTACCTGCGCGCGTGCCCGAGAGCGATTGCGTGAGTTCGAGGCTGCGACGGGTCGTGGCATCGATTTGTACCAGTTCTTCGCCGCTGTCGCGTTGTGGCGGGTGCAGGAGCGGCAGCTTGCCGCGCTGGGTCAGGTCAAGATAATCCACCAGCGCCCCGAGTGCCGCGCGTTCCGGGCGGGTGAAGGCCGCGAAACCGTCAAGTGTCTGGACCTGATAGAGCGCGCAGAGCCGCGCTTCAGCGGACTGGCTGTCAAAGCTCGCCGGTGTAAGCCCGGTCAGGGAAATGCTCATATCTTCGGTAATAGGGCGGATTTCCTCGGAGTGTTTGTCATTGACCAGCAATTCGCGAGGGGCGAGCCGGGCCAGTTCGGGCGAGAGACGGGCACGAGACAGCGCGGTGACGCGGATCTCGCCGGTCGAGATATCCGCCCAGGCCAACGCGCCGTCACCCCGCAACTCGGCCCATGCGGCGAGGAAATTGTGGCGGCGGGCATCGAGCAACGACTCTTCGGTCAGTGTGCCGGGAGTGACAAGTCGTGTGATCTCGCGCCGCACGACGGCCTTGTGGCCGCGTTTCTTGGCCTCCTCGGGGGTTTCCATCTGCTCGGCGATGGCCACGCGGAAGCCCTTGCGGATGAGCGTGAGCAGATAGCCCTCGGCAGAATGATGGGGGACACCGCACATCGGGATATCCTCGCCCAGATGCTGGCCACGTTTGGTGAGCGCAATGTCAAGGGCGCTTGCCGCCGCGACGGCATCATCGAAGAACAACTCATAGAAATCGCCCATGCGGTAAAACAGCAATGCGTCCGGGGCGCTGGCCTTGACCTCCAGATACTGGGCCATCATCGGGGTAGGGGTGCTCACGCTTCGCGTCCCTTTTTCCATTTCGCGCGGAAGGTAGCGAATGGGGCAGGCGGGGGGAAGGGGCCGCGTGGGGTTGCGCGAAGTGGTCTCCGCTGGCGGGTTTCGCCGAGCCTAACGCAGTGCGCGATCTCTGTGGCAGATTTGTCTCAGGCGATGAGCAGAGGCATCGTTCGGCTATGCAGATTTGCAAGTTGCGGATACTCTTCGAAAAAACCTCGAGCAAATAATGAGGCAGAGCAGATGAGAATGACAGCGATTTCAGTCGCTAGCTGCTACATGCTTGCTGCATGTATCGGCGGCAGCAGTACTTCCACAAAATTTGCAGACTCGGGGCAGATCGCGCCCATCCCGACGCATGAGCAGCGGTACAACATGGAAGGGCGCTTTTTTCTTGACCCAACTCGCGACCTAGACGAGGACGTAGTTAGACAAATAAGGTCCCCAATTCCTGGTACTAACGCTCTTCGCGAAATTTCATATGATCCGACAACTGAAACACTTCTGGTTGGTGGTGATCCATTTGATCTTGCAGGTACATTTCGTCGAGCGCCACGGAGAGACGTTCGTGGCTTTGCTGCTTTCGAAAATGACGGTGGTGCGCGACGTTATCTCGCTCTCGTCCGCACCGATACCACGCATGGTCTCTCTGCCGGAGTTATTGGTACACCATTTAGGCTAGATAATGAGTTCGGGGGAACGGTTATCGCCCGCAGCGCAGCACCGGATCTTCCCAATAATAGGGAAGTCACCCATGTCGGTGACTACGCAGCCGTCCGAAATGTTGGCAAGAACGACGGTGCTGACATGTCCAATTCATTTTTGCAACGTGTCGAGGGCAAAGTTCGTCTTGATCTTGATTTCTTTGAAGACCTACCCCAGCCAGGCATCGAAGGCGTTGTTACAGATCGTCGGAATCTTGACGCGAGGATCGAGATTGATGGAAAGAAGCGAGCTGTCACCTACGATGACATTGTCCTTCGCTTCACGTTCATCGATGAAGAGGGCAATTTCTCAGGTTTTGCTGCAGTCAATCATAATGAGGTTGGCATTTATGACGGCTTCATCGCTGGAGCCAACGCTGCGGCATCCGCCGGGATTGTTATCATCGAAGAGGGTGACGAACTGGAGCGTGGCGCCTTCATCGCGGGGAGTGAATAGGCCCTTCATGCGCCAGGCGATCCAGATCTGCTGCCTGCTGGTCGCGCTCTCCGGCTTTGCTCTAGCGCCCTCCGCCGCATCAGCGCAGGCATTGGAGCTTGACCGGATCCAGTCGCTCGAGATGGGGCGGGCATTGCTGGCGCAGGGCCGGTCAGAACCGGCGCTCGCTATCGCAAGAGCGTTGCTGCAGCACAACTCTCGCGATAGTGACGCGCAGGTGCTAAAGGCCGCCGCCCTGCAACAGCAGGGTGACTTCGCTGGCGCGCGTCGCACGGCGCAACGGGCGCATTTGCGTGGGGACTCAGCCCAGACCCGTTTCGAGGCCGCCATGCTGGCCGGGCGGTCGGAGTTCCAGCAGGACCGGCACACGCGTGCGCAATTCTGGCTGCGTCGGGCCGCGCAGGTTGCCCCCGATGACGAAGCCCGCGCGCTGGCAGAACGCAACTTTCGGCAGGTCCGACGCCTCAACCCGCTGGAATTGGGCTTTAATCTGGGGCTGACCAACACGTCCAACATCAATGACGGCAGCAGCAAGGAAGAGATTTTCTTCATGAATCTGCCGTTTCAAGTGCAGGGCTCCTCGCGCGCCCTGTCTGGAACCGAACTGCGCGCAGACTTCTCCCTGCGCTACCGGGTCGCCCAGTCTGCGCGATCGGAATCTGCTGTGACACTGAATGCCTTGACCCGCAGCTACCGGCTCTCAAGCGAAGCGCGCGAACAGGCCCCGGATGTGCGTGCCAGCGATTTCGCCTTCCAGCAGATTGAGATTGGCGCCGTGCACCGCTTTGTACCCGAACAGGGCCGCAGCCTGTATGAGCTGTCCTATGGCGTCGGGCGGAGTTGGTATGGAGGGGATAAACTCAGCGACAATGTCCGCCTCTCGCTGTCTCAGACGACCATTGTGCGGCCGCGTACCAGTCTGCAGCTTGCGGCGTATGTGCAACGCCAGAGGCGACATGACGACTCAGCGCGTTCCGCCACGCATTACGGCCTGTCTACGGAACTGCGTCACAACCTGCAGAATGGCGGCCAGTTATCCTTTCTTGTCGGTGGTCAGCGGAGTGAAGCCGACTCGATCCAGGTGCGTAAGACCAGCCTGCGCACGCGGTTGGGATACGCTCTGCCAGAGCCGATCCTGAACATGCGTCTGAGCGGCTCGTTGGAGTTGGAGCAGCGCCGCTTTCCGGCGGGCGGTTTCCAGCCCGATGGGCGTCGCGACACACTTGGAACGCTGACCGTTTTTGCCGAGTTCGAGAGGTTGGACTACATGGGTTTTCGTCCGGTGCTTCAAGGCGAATTGTCGCGAACCTGGTCGAACATCCCCATCAGTGAGCGCCGCGCTGCAAATCTCTCGTTGCTTGTACGTTCAAGCTTCTGAGGCGCTCTCATACTTGTTCATCTGAGTTTAATCCTACAGCCTGTTCCGTCCCGTTGGCGCCGCTTCTGTTTGCGATAGCACCAAGATACGTCATGTTGTTTCTCCGGATGGCGGCGCCTATGAAAAGCGATAACCTGGGAGGAGCACGCCAATGTCCCGCAACAAATTCACGACCGAAGAGGCGCTGGCCTATCACCATCTACCCCAACCGGGAAAGTTCGAGGTGGTGGCCTCAAAACACATGGCAACGCAGGCGGATCTGTCGCTTGCCTACTCGCCGGGTGTGGCGGTGCCGGTGCGGGCCATCGCGGATGATCCGCAGGCAGCGTATGATTACACGACCAAGGGCAACATGGTCGCCGTGGTCTCGAACGGGACGGCGATCCTCGGTATGGGTAATCTCGGTGCGCTGGCTTCCAAGCCGGTGATGGAGGGTAAGGCCGTCCTGTTCAAACGCTTTGCCGACGTGAATGCGATCGACATCCTGCTCGATACAGAAGACCCAGATGAAATTATTCAGGCTGTGAAGCTGATGGGGCCGACCTTTGGCGGGGTCAATCTGGAAGATATCAAGGCACCCGAGTGTTTTATCATTGAAAGTCGGCTGAAAGAGATCATGGATATCCCGGTCTTCCATGATGATCAGCACGGCACGGCTGTTATCTGTGCAGCGGGGCTGATCAATGCGCTGGAGCTTTCGGGCAAGCGAATCGAGGATTGTCGCATCGTGCTGAACGGCGCCGGCGCCGCCGGGATCGCCTGTCTGGAACTGATCAAGTCGATGGGCGCGCAGCACGATAATTGCATCATGTGCGACACCAAGGGCGTGATCTATCAGGGTCGGACCGAGGGCATGAACCAGTGGAAATCGGCCCACGCCGCGCGGACGGAGGCGCGCACGCTGGAAGAGGCGATGATGGGCGCGGATGTATTCCTTGGCGTCTCGGCCAAGGGCGCGGTGACGCCCGAAATGGTGGCTTCGATGGCCGACAACCCGGTCATCTTTGCGATGGCGAACCCTGATCCAGAGATCACCCCTGAAGAAGCGCATTCTGTGCGGGCGGATGCGATTGTGGCGACAGGGCGCTCGGATTATCCCAATCAGGTCAACAATGTTCTCGGTTTCCCGTATCTGTTTCGTGGCGCGCTGGATATCAACGCACGCGCCATCAATGATGAGATGAAAATCGCCTGCGCACAGGCCCTTGCCGAGCTTGCGCGCGAGGATGTGCCCGACGAGGTCGCCATGGCCTATGGGCGCAAGCTCAGTTTCGGGCGTGACTACATCATCCCGACCCCATTCGACCCGCGTCTGATCCATACCATCCCGCCCGCAGTTGCACAGGCGGGTATGGCGACCGGCGTCGCGCGGCGGCCGATTGTCGATATGGAGGGCTATATCCAGACGCTGAAGGCGCGGATGGACCCGACCGCGAGCATTCTTCAATCGATCCACGCCCGCGCTCGGCAGAAACAGTCGCAAATGATCTTCGCTGAGGGTGATGACGAGCGCGTTTTACGCGCGGCGGTCGCTTATCAGCGCGGTGGTTACGGTCAGTCGCTGGTTGTCGGTCGGGAAGAGGATGTGCGCGCGAAGCTGGAAGCCGCCGGGTTGGCCGATGCGGTGCGCGAACTGACCGTCGTGAATGCGGGCAATTCTCGGCATCTGGATACCTACAAGGAGTATCTCTATGCGCGGTTGCAGCGCAAGGGCCATGACCAGAAGGATGTCCATCGGATGGCGGCGCGCAACCGTCATGTCTTTGCCGCACTCATGCTGGCGCATGGGCATGGCGACGCACTCGTCACGGGGGCTACGCGCAAGTCGGCGCATGTCTTGGGGCAGATCAATCATGTATTCGATGCCCGCGCCGAGGACGGCGCAGTGGGGGTGACGGCGCTGCTTCACAAGGGGCGGATCCTGCTGGTCGCCGATACGCTGGTGCATGAATGGCCGCTGGAAGAAGACCTCGCCGATATCGCGACCCGCGCGGCCTCGGTTGCGCGGCATCTGGGGCTGGAGCCTCGCGTGGCATTTGTCAGCTTCTCGACCTTCGGCTATCCGGTTTCGGAGCGGGCCGAGAAGATGCATCTCGCGCCGCGCGTGCTCGACGCGCGCGGGGTGGATTTCGAATATGAGGGCGAGATGACGGTCGATGTGGCCCTCAACCCCGTTGCTGCCGCGCATTACCCCTTCTCGCGCCTGTCGGGGCCGGCGAATGTGCTCGTGGTGCCTGCGCGACATTCTGCCTCCATCTCGGTCAAGCTCTTGCAGGAAATGGCCGGCGCGACGGTCATCGGCCCGATCCTCGCCGGGGTGCCCAAACCCATCCAGATCTGCTCGACAGGCTCGACTGTCAATGACATTGTCAACATGGCCGTTATGGCGGCCTGCGAGATTGTCTGAGAGGCAAGGCTGTGGCGGTCTGGTGTTTCGGTTCGATCAATATCGATCATTTCTATGCGCTGGAGCATCTGCCCGCGCCTGGCGAGACGCTGGCCGCGCAATCCTATCGGGTTGAACTCGGTGGCAAGGGCGCGAACCAATCGGTCGCGGCGGCGCGGGCCGGAGCCGCAGTGCGCCATCTGGGCGCCGTCGGGGTGGATGGTGCCAAGGCGCTTTTCGAACTGGAGGCTGCTGGGGTAGAGTGTCACGCTGTCCAGCGACTTGAGGGTGCCACGGGCCATGCCGTGATCATGGTCGATCAGGCGGGCGAGAACAGCATCATCATCCATGCTGGGGCCAATCGTGAAATGGCCCTCGCGCCAGTTTTGGAGGCGCTTGCCGATGCCGAGCCGGGGGATATGCTTCTGATCCAGAACGAGACCGCGCATCAGGCCGAACTGGCCGAAGCCGCAATGCGTAAGGGGATGCAGGTCATCTATTCCGCTGCTCCTTTCGATGTGGAGGCAGTCAGGGCCGTGCTACCTTTCGTCAGTCTTCTGGTGATGAACGCGGTCGAGGCCGCGCAAATGCAGGCGGCGCTTGGGCTGAGGCTCGATGAGGTGCCGGTCGAGACACTGGTCATAACGCGCGGGGCCGAGGGTGCCAGCTGGCTTGCGCGCGGTCAGCCCGAGATCCACGTCCCGGCGCAGCCAGTGCATGTGGTGGACACGACCGGAGCGGGTGACTGTTTCACAGGGGCGCTGGCAGCCGCTCTGGATGCGAGTTCCGCGCCCAAGGAGGCCATGCGCTTTGCGTCGGCAGCGGCTGCGTTGCAGGTTGGGTGCGTGGGCACAGCGGGAGCCATGCCCCGGCGCGCAGAAATCCTCGCCTTAATTGACGAAAGGCGCTGAGTCCCCCCACAATTCGCGCACGCGCCGGTCGCGACCGCAGCCTTCGCGGTAGCGTTTGTAGGCATCGCGCCGCTCAACCCAACCGAAGCGCGTGAGCGTGCGCTCGGTAGAATTGGCGTAATTCTGGTGGAAGTCATCGGCCTCGTAAAAAGCACCCGCCGCGCGGACGGGCGTCACGATGCTTTGGCCGAGCTCTTCCTCGGCTGCCTCTACAGCTGCCTCTGCCTGTGCGGACTGCTCAGGGGTTGCGAAAATCGCCGTGGTGTAATGCGCGCCGCGGTCGCAGAACTGTCCGCCATCATCTAGCACGTCAACCGAGCGCAGGAACAGATGCATGATCTGGTCATAGCTGATCTGATCAGGGTCAAAGGTGATCAACGCCGCCTCCAGATGGTCCGTGCGCCCGCGCACGACATCGTCATAGTTCGGGTTCGATGTTGTCCCACCAGTGAAGCCCACGCGCACATCGGTCACGCCCTCTACGCGGCGAAAATCGGATTCGACGCACCAGAAGCAGCCACCGGCTACGAGGGCGGTCTGGGTTTGCTGGGCGACACCGGGAAGGCTGGTCGCTATCAGCGCAAGCAGCGAAAAGGTAAGCGTGCGGATGAACATGATGTGCTCCTTCAATGGACCCTTGAAGCTAGGACACTCTGTCAGGACGGCGTCAGTTCAGGCTTCACAAGGCAGTGAACCGGCCCGCTTGCCCACTCGCTGCGGACCCCTGAGGGGCGACGCTTGCTCGCTGGTTGCAGGGGGCCACCCGCGTGTCTGTGTCAGATCGGGCGGCCCTGACTCAAGCGTGGCAAATCCCCGGTTAGCCCAGCCGCCTCACGGATGAACTGCCGCCGCAACGCCGGAACCGATGAAACTACTCCCATGCCCAGGTCACGCAGACCGCGCAGCAGCGCGTTGTCATTCGAGAACAGCCGGTTCACGCTGTCCGTCCCGATCGCCATCATCATCGTGTCGAACCGCCGCCAACGCTGGTAGCGTTCCAGGACGAGGGGCGAGGCGATATCCTCGCCGCGCCGATGCGCCTCGACCAGAACTTCGGCCAGCGCAGCCACATCGCGCAGCCCGAAATTGAAGCCCTGCCCGGCAATCGGGTGCAGCCCATGCGCTGCGTCCCCCACCAGTGCAAGACGCGGCGCGATGAAGCTGTTGGCGATGGTAAGTTTCAACGGATAGGCATAGCGCTTTCCTGCAAGGCTGATCTCGCCGAGGAATGTGCCGAAGCGTGGGCGGAGCGCGTCGAGATAGCCTGCGTCATCCAGTCCGTTGATGCTCGCGGCGGTCTCCGTCTGCTCGCTCCAGACGATCGAAGACCGGTTGCCAGGAAGTGGCAGGATAGCGAGCGGACCGGCAGGCATGAAGAACTGATGCGCACAGCCATGATGGGGTTTCTCATGCGCGACAGCGCAGACAAGCGCCGTCTGGCCATAGTCCCGCCCGCTGCGGCCAATGCCCGCGCGTGCCGCTGTAGGGCTTTCCCGCCCGTCGCAGCCGATCAGTAACCGCGCCCGAAGGGCGCGGCCCCCCTCGAGAGTGACTTCGACACCGTTCTGCTGGATATCCTGCGCGATCGCGCGCGTGCCGGAAATCTGCGTGATCTGCGGCACCGCATCCATCGCGTCCAGCAGTGCCCGGCGCAGGAAACGGTCCTCCAGCATATGACCCATCGGGCCTTCCTCGATCTCGGCATGATCGAAATGCAGGAAGAACGGCGCCGCGCCTTCGCCCGCCCGCCCGTCGCTGGCCTTGATCTCGAGGATCGGTTGCGCCTGGGGTTCAAGCCCCTGCCAGAGACCCAGCGCAGAGAGCACGCGGGTCGAGGCCAGCGCCAGCGCATAGGACCGCCCGTCGAATTCGGTGTCCGCCCGGGTGTCGCGCGGCAGAGCATCGACAATGGTCACGCGCAGCCCCGCTCCGGCCAGCGCAAGTGCCAGCGCCGGGCCGTTCAATCCGCCACCAACAATCAGGATATCTGCATCATGTGTCATATCTGCCAATATGCGCAGCGACGCGCCCTTGTCCATGCGGCAAAGACGTAACTTTGCCATTCCCAATTCATCTTGCCCCAAATACTCTACCGGAAAGCGGCGAAGAAGGTTGCCAGATGGAGCACATGCTCAGACAGACAGCGGCAGAACAGGGCAGAGCGATTGAGGACGGACGGGTCTGTCCTTTGGCCCTCACCGAAGCCTATCTGGCTGCGATTGAGGCGCATTTGGGGCAAGAGACCATCTACGCACGGCTGACCAAGCAGCGCGCGCTTGACGAGGCGATGGCGGCGCGGACGCGTGCACGCTCCGGGCTGCGGCGGGGGCCGCTCGACGGGGTGCCGATTTCGTGGAAGGACCTGTTCGACTCGGCGGGCGTCGCCACAGAGGCAGGATCTAGCTTGCTCAAGGGCCGTGTGCCGCAGGCCGATGCGCATGTGCTGCAGGCGATGACGCAGGGTGGGAGCATTTGTCTTGGCAAGACCCATATGACCGAACTCGCCTTCTCTGGGCTGGGGCTCAATCCGGTGACGGCCACACCGCCCTGCGTCAATGACCCCTCGGCCGTGCCGGGAGGGTCTTCCTCGGGGGCGGCGGCATCAGTTGCTTTCGGACTGGCAGCGCTGGCGATCGGGTCGGATACTGGCGGCTCGGTGCGGATACCGGCAGCATGGAACGACCTTGTCGGGCTCAAGACCACCTCCGGGCGATTGCCGCTCACAGGCGTGGTGCCTCTGGCTCCACGTTTCGACACGATTGGCCCGCTTGCGCGCTCGGTCGAGGATTGTGCGCTCTCGCTTGCGGCCATGGAGCAACGCACGGCCCCTGATCTGCGAGGGGCGACGCTCGACGGACGGCGCCTTCTGGTGCTCGAAGGCGCCCCATTCGAGGATATCCGGCCCGAGCCTTTGCGCGGTTTCGAGGAGGCAGTCGCGCGGTTGGCTACAAAGGGCGCGCGGATCGAGCGCAAGCCGCTTGATATCATCGCTCCCGCCCTCGCGCTCTCGGGCATCATATACACGCCCGAATGTTATGCCCAATGGCGCGAAGTGATCGAGGCCCGGCCTGAGGCGATGTTCAGGCCCATTCTCGAGCGCTTCCGCTCGGGTCGCGACCACTCAGCGGCGGATCATCTTGATGCCTGGCGTAAGCTCGAGCACTTCCGCGCGGCCTATCTGGTGGTGACTGAGGGCTACGACGCCGTGATCCTTCCGACGGCGCCCAATATGCCGCCCAATGAAGCGAAACTGACTCAGGATCTTGGCTATTTCACTACCGAGAATCTGCTGACCCTGCGCAATACAAGGATTGGCAACCTGTTTGGGCTCTGCGTACTCACCCTGCCGACGGGGACGCCGTCAGTCGGCATAAGTTTCATGGCCGCGCCGATGGCGGAAGATCGCCTGTTGCGACTTGGCAGCGCGGCAGAGCGCGCACTCGTGTAGTGTCACCAGCCGTGATGGCCCCGGCCATCCGGTTGCCTTTGGCAGGGCCAAAGGCAAATCCAGTGCATATGAAGGGGGC
>SLJW01000123.1 GCA_007134865.1 Paracoccaceae bacterium
CCCCCGAAGAACCATCAGAACCCGTCGCGACTCAATCCTGCGTGCTGACCGAGACCACCTCGACCGCGAAGGTCAGGTCCTTGCCTGCCAGCGGATGATTGGCGTCCAGCGTCACGAGTTCGGGGCCGACCTCTGCGATCACGACAGGGATGGCGCGACCATCCTGGGTTTGCATCTGCAGTTGGGTTCCCGCTTCGAGCGGGATGTTGTCGGGGAACTGTTCGCGCGGCACATCCTGCCGACCCTCGGGCCGGTAATCGCCATAAGCTTCGGCGCAGGGGATGGTGACTGTCTTCTCCTCGCCCGCGCTCATGCCCTCGATGGCACGATCGAGGCCCGGGATGATCATGCCCGAGCCCATTTCGAACTCGAGCGGCTCGCGTCCCTGGGACGAGTCGAAGACCGTGCCATCTTCGAGCGTGCCCGTGTAGTGAAATTGCACGATGGTGCCGGCGGTTGCCTGCGTCATGGAGCGTATCTCCTGTCAGTGGGTTTGGGGGGTGAATGGCAGAGGCGCGCAAGCTCGCGCGGTAACTCCTTGCTCATTTGCATGATGCCGTGCCGAGGCCGGATTGTAAACCCAGTGGCCGGTCGGCTTGACGGCCCCTTGCAAGACAGGGCATAGCCGCACGCGCAACAGGAGGGCTGTCATGACATCGCGACCGAGGCCACACGCCACGCCGCGCAATTTCTATGGCCGGATCAAGGGCAAGACGCTCAAGCCAGCGCAGCAACGCTATCTCGACGAGGATCTGCACGCGCTCCGCCCGGTCGGCGTCAGCACCGAGGAAAACCCCGAGCGCAAAACCGTCGATCCACGCGCCTTCTTCGGCGATAATCGGCCGCTCTGGCTGGAAGTGGGCTTTGGCGGCGGCGAACATCTGGTGCATCAATGCCAAAGCCACCCCGCGCGCGGCTTCATCGGCTGCGAGCCCTATATAAACGGGGTGGCGATGCTCTTGGGCAAGATCCGGCGCGCGGGCGTGGACAATCTGCGCATCTACCCGTGGGATGTGCGCGACCTTTTCGATGTGCTGCCCGATCGCTGCCTGGCCGGGGTCTTCCTGCTCTACCCCGACCCATGGCCCAAGGCCCGCCACCACCGCCGCCGTTTCGTCACGCCCGAATATCTCGACCCGCTGGCGCGGGTGATGCAGCCGGGAGCCGTGCTGCATGTGGCAACCGATATCCCAGATTATGTGCGTCAGACCATGGAGGAAGTGCCGCCCGCCGGGTTCGACTGCCTGACACCTGCGCCCGAGGATTGGGCGCAGCCCTGGGAGGGCTGGTATTCGACCCGCTATGAGCAGAAGGCCCTGCGCGAAGGGCGCGCGCCCCATTACCTGCGCTTTGCGCGCAATGCGCAAGCGGTGCGAGGTGACGCGGCGTAAGCACCGCCGCAAGATCATCTCGTAAGGCGCGCCCGATCAGGCAACCCTCTGCGCTGATGAGCGATGCAAGGTGAGGGACAGATCATGGCAAAGAAAGCACGCGACAGCCGGTTTCTGGCGGCTCTGGGGTTTCTTGGCTTTCTGGGCTTTCTTGGCTTCCTTGGCAGCGACACCCCCGCTATGGCGGCGCTGGCCTGCATGGCGATCTGGGCAGGGTTGGCCGCACGCCGCTGAGTCTGTCGAATGGGGGTCTTGCCCGAATCGGGCCGGAACATTTATAGAACATTTCTGTTCTGACCGATGGGGCACTGCATGTCCGCACCAGATCCGCAGGGCTATGCCGAGCTTTGCGTGACCTCGAATTTCACCTTCCTGCACGGGGCCTCGCATCCCGAGGAACTGGTCGCGCGGGCGGCGGAACTGGGGCTCAAGGCCATTGCCATCACTGACCGCAACTCACTGGCCGGCGTGGTGCGCGCCCATGTCGCCCTGCGCGAGATGGCGCGCGCGCGCAGCGAGGCGCTGGCCATCCGCTCGCACCGCCAGACCGACACCTCCAGCCGCCAGACCGAGACGGGCGCCGCGCTGCCCGTGCCCGATGGCCCCCTGCCCCGGTTGATCGTGGGTGCGCGGCTGGTGCTGCGCGACAGTGCCGTCGAATGGCTGGCCCTGCCGCTTGATCGCGTGGGCTATGCGGGGCTGTCGCAACTGCTCAGCCTCGGCAAGCGGCGGGCACCGAAAGGAGCCTGTCATCTGACTCAGGCGGATCTGCTGGCGCGCGGGCAGCAGATGGCGCTGATCGCGCTGCCGCCCGAGACACTGGACGCGCAGGCCGAGGCGCAGATCCGCGCCGTCGCGCGCGCCTTTCCCGGCAATGCCTTTCTCGGTGCCGCTCCCCGCTATGACGGGCGCGATCCCGCGCGGCTGGCGGCGCGCGCCCGCGCGGCCAGCCGCGCGGGCCTGCCCATGGTGGCCCTGGGTGATGTGCTGATGCACCGCGCGCATCGGCGCAGGCTTGCCGATGTGCTGACCTGCCTGCGCGAGGGGCTCACCATCGACACGCTTGGCGCCCGCGCCCTGCCCAATGCCGAACGCCGCCTGAAATCAGGGGCCGAGATGGCGCGGATCTTTGCGACCTACCCCGCTGCGATCCGCCGCACGCTGGAAATCGCCGACCGCTGCGCCTTCAGCCTGGATGAGCTGTCCTACGAATACCCTGACGAGATCACGGATGGCGAACCCGCGCAGGCGCGGCTGGAGCGGCTGGTGCGCGCGGGGCTCTGGCGGCGTTTCCCCAATGGCACACCTCCCGAGACCATGGCCAAGGTCGAGAAGGAATTGCGCATCATCAAGGCTTTGGGCTTCGCTGCCTATTTCCTGACCGTGCATGACATTGTCGATTTCGCGCGCGGTCGCGGCATCCTGTGTCAGGGGCGCGGCTCGGCGGCGAATTCGGTGATCTGCTATGCGCTGGGCATCACCGAGGTCCCGCCCGACACGATCTCGATGGTGTTCGAGCGTTTCATGTCCGAGGCGCGCGGTGAACCGCCCGATATCGATGTCGACTTCGAGCATGAGCGGCGTGAGGAGGTGATCCAGCATATCTACGCGCGCTACGGGCGCGACCGCGCCGGGCTGACCGCGACCGTGATCCATTTCCGCTCGCGCGCGGCGGTGCGCGAGGTGGGCAAGGTGATGGGGCTTTCGGTCGATGTGGTCTCGGCCCTGGCCTCGTCCTCGATGGGCTGGCGCTCTGGCCCGCCTGCGCCCGAGCGGCTGCGCGAGTTGGGCCTTGACCCCGATGAGCCGCGCCTCGCGCAGACCATGGCGCTGATTTCCGAGATCATCGGCTTTCCGCGCCACCTTTCGCAGCATGTGGGCGGGTTCGTCATTACCAAGGGGCGGCTCGATGCGCTCTGCCCCATCGAGAACGCGGCGATGGAGGGGCGCACAGTCATCGAATGGGACAAGGATGACATCAACGCGCTGGGCATCCTCAAGGTCGATGTGCTCAGCCTCGGAATGCTCACCTGCATCCGCAAATGTTTCGATCTGGTGGCCGAAGCTGGGGGCCCACGTTTCACGCTGGAGAATCTGCCGCGCGAGGACCCGGCCACCTATGACATGCTCTGCCGCGCCGATGCGATCGGCGTGTTTCAGGTCGAATCCCGCGCGCAGATGAATTTCCTGCCCCGGATGCGCCCGCGCTGCCTCTATGATCTGGTGATCGAGGTCGCCATTGTCCGCCCCGGCCCGATTCAGGGCGGCATGGTGCACCCCTATATCCGGCGGCGGCAGGGGAAAGAGGCCGTGCATCTGCCCTCGCCCGAATTGCGCGGCGTGCTGGAGCGCACTTTGGGCGTGCCGCTCTTTCAGGAACAGGCGATGCAGATTGCCGTGGTCGCGGCGGGGTTTACGCCGGAAGAGGCCGACCGCCTGCGCCGGTCGCTCGCAACTTTCAAGCGCATGGGCACGATTGGCAGTTTCCGCGACCGTTTCCTGCAAGGCATGGCGGATCGCGGCTATGATTCCGCCTTTGCCGAAGCCTGTTTCGCCCAGATCGAGGGCTTTGGCGAATATGGCTTCCCCGAGAGCCATGCTGCGAGCTTCGCGCTGCTGGTCTATGCCTCGGCCTGGCTGAAATGCCACCACCCGGCGGCCTTTGCCTGCGCGCTCTTGAATTCCCAGCCGATGGGCTTCTACGCACCCGCCCAGATCGTGCGCGATGCGCGCGAGCACGGGGTCGAAATGCGGCCCGTTTCGGTCAACCATTCCGACTGGGATTGCACGCTGGAGCCGCGCGCCGATGGACAGCTTGCGCTGCGGCTGGGGTTCCGACAGGTGCGCGGGATGCGCGAGGAGGATGCCGAATGGATCATGGCCGCGCGCGGCAATGGTTATCCGGATGTCGAGAGCCTCTGGCGCCGCGCAGGCGTAGCCCCTGCCACGCTGACCCGGCTGGCCGAGGCCGATGCAATGGCCTGCCTCGGGCTGGCGCGGCGCGAGGCGCTCTGGGCGGTGCGCGCGCTGCGGGCACCCAAACCCCTGCCCCTGTTCGCAGCGGGCTTTGACGACGAAGGTATCCATGAGGCACCTGTGAACCTGCCCGCGCTCTCGCTTGGGGAAGCGGTGGTCGAGGATTACCTCTCGCTGCGGCTCTCGCTGCGCGCCCATCCGATGGAACTTCTGCGCCCGGCCCTGCCGGGGCTGACCCCGCATGAGGGACTGATGACCGCCTCGGGCCGGGTCGAGGTCTGCGGGCTGGTGATCACGCGCCAGCGCCCCGGCACCGCCTCGGGCGTGATCTTCATGACGCTGGAGGATGAGACCGGGGTGAGCAATATCGTCGTCTGGCCCAAGATCTATGAGCGCCACCGCCGCACGGTCATCGGCGGGCGGCTGGTGCGGGTGCGGGGGCGGGTGCAGCGCGAGGGCGCGGTGGTCCATGTGATCGCCGAGAGCCTGACAGACCTCTCTGACCGGCTGGGGGCCTTGGGGCGCGGCGTGATCGACCCCACGGGCGGACGGTCGGACGAGGCGCGCCGTCCAGTGCCCACGCGCCAGCCCCGCTCGGTGCGCCACCCGCGCGAGCAGGCGAAACAACTTTTCCCCAGCCGCGATTTTCACTGAACTCCGGTCAGCGCCACCCGCGCCCGCAAACGGCAAGCAAGCGCCGCAAGG
>SLJW01000173.1 GCA_007134865.1 Paracoccaceae bacterium
CAATGATTCCGTCATCCCGGCCGGGTGCAGTTTCTGGGTGGAATTGGCCGAGCGCCGCCTTGCAGCGGCGTAAAACGAGAAAGCCCCGCCTTGCGGCGGGGCTGTGCAATCGCGTTCTGCCCTGATCAGGGGCAGGGCGCCTCGTAATAGGTCCCGTCGCCGCGCGCATAGGCACATTTGCCCGTAGCTGTATTCTGCGCAAGCAACGTCCCGGCTGCGGCGCCGGCCACAGTGCCGAGGATTTTCCAGTTGGTATTGGCACCGAAGAGATTGGCCACAGCCAGCCCACCAGCAGCGCCGGTAACTCCACCAACGACACTACGCTCCGTGTCTGTCATCTGGCAGCCGGCCAGGGCGAGTGCCGCGGCGAAGAATGTGGCGGGGACGATCTTTCTCATGTGTTCTCCTCCGGCGCGTTGGCCGATTTACTCTCGATGGTGTTAGATTATCAGATTCCGAGGGGCTGTCACGCGCGCTGCACGCGATGAGCATGAATCCACCGATCACAAGAAGATGATGGCGATCCGCACGCCTTGACGCGGCTCCGTTTCATGTCCCTGTACGGAGCGATATCTGCATGGCTGGCGACAACTGGCCGCGTTGTGCATGCGATTGAGGCCTTTGCCAACTCAGCGACAAAGTCGCTGAGCGAATGGGTTAACCCGCATCGCTTCACGCGGCGATTGCCGTTTTTTTGTCTCGCCTTTTCAGAAAACCGCCCTCTGCTTGAGGGCGTGCAACTCCACCGGGTTGCGACGCAGCGCCGGAGATCAAGCGGTTGTCGTAATAGAATTTGATCGTCAGGCCATGGCTTTATACACTGTTCTCGAATGATGTGCGCTAGCAGCAGCGCAGATCGTCACACCCTATGATGCGCAGCGCAGATGAAGTCGGAGCCCGCTTGCCTCTCGGACCATGGTGACCGAAGCCTCCTGCGCACGTAGTTCTTGCGCGAGCAGGGCAAAATGCACCTTGGCTGCGCTCAGGTCTCCGATCTCGTCAGTGGCTTGCGAGAGGACCATATTCCACAGCGCCTCGTCCAGTTTCATCCGGTCGGAGAGTGCAGTAAGCCGCAACCCTCCCGGTGCATCACCGATCACGATCTCGCCGCCCCAGGGCAGCGCACTCTCGAGACAAAGCAACAGCAGGAACACCAGCTTGCTTTGACGCCGGTTCAGATGACCGGACCCCGCCCAGCGACAGGAGTGCCGCCCGCTCGCACCCAGCGCCTTGAGCAACGAATCGATCTCGTTACGAGAAATCATCTGCTCGTCACCCACCATGCCAAAGGCGAGCCGGTAAAGCCGCAGCCGCGTATTGGCCTGTGCGATGCTCTGCGCGATCAAGTCGAATTCCGGCCCGGTGATGCCCTGCGACAATTGCAACAATTCCAGACCATTATCGATGGCACCCATCGGGCTGATCAGGTCATGGCAGATGCGCGATGCAACCAGCGCACTGAGGTCGCCTTGCTGGAATGTGCTTTGCGCTTTCTCGCGATGCCCTGTATTCGTCGTTGCATGAGCCATCTTATCCTCGCCCCTGGCATGTTGGTCCGTCACCCCGACAACCCCGATTGGGGGATCGGGCAGGTGCAGTCGCGGGTCGACGATCTGGTGACTGTGAATTTCGCAGACGCAGGTAAAAAGGTCATTAAAGCCTCGCAAAGCCCACTTGTTCTGGTTCCGGATGCATAATTACAGGTTCACACAACCCTTGCGAGCATTCAAGCCTGAATCCCGGACCGCAGAGCCTGTACCCAGCCGCCCAAGTGTGGGATGCGTTACATGAGTGCGCCTGCACATAATCCCTCGAGGATTGACCCGTGCCCGCGATCTCTGGTCGAGGGTCGGTTCACCGTGCGTCTGGCGCGCGATCATCGGGACCTGTTGGCCGCGCAGCGACTGCGTTACCAGGTGTTCATCGCGGAAATGGGCGGAACTGGTCCGCTGGTCGATCATCAGGCGAGGCTCGAACGCGATGTGCTCGATGAAGTGTGTGATCATCTCCTCCTGATCGACGAGCAGTGCGACCCCGATACCGGTGCGCATGTCATCGGTGCCTATCGCCTGCTCCCCGATTCTCGCCTCGGCGAGGCCGGGCAATTCTATTGCGATGGAGAATTTGACCTCGGGCCTTTGCGCCAGTCTGGACGGCGATTGTTGGAATTGGGTAGGTCCTGCATCCATCCTGCACATCGTGGTGGGGTAGGAATGTTGCAAATCTGGCAGGCTCTCGCCGCCTATGTCCGCGCGCGCGAGATCGAGATCCTGTTCGGAGCCGCCAGTTTCCACGGTACCGATCCGACACGCTGGGCACAGCCGCTCAGTTGGCTGCACCACCATCATCTGGCCTCCGAGGCGCTGCGCGTGCGCAGCCGCGCCCCGGCCGAGCATTATCTGCTGCCGCCTGAGGCGCTTGACCGGCGCGCGGCGCTCTCGCAGATGCCGTCGCTGATCAAGGCCTATCTGCGCCTTGGCGGCATGGTGGGCGAGGGGGTGTTTGTCGATCACGCCTTTCGCACCACCGATGTCTGCATCATCCTCGACACCAGATCGATGCCGCAGCAGGCGCGCAGCTTCACCGCGCGCGGTTTCGTCGGGTGATACTGCGCCATGACCTGGGCCTCCGACACGCCGCCGCCTGAAAGTCCGATTCCGCTCCGTGCCCTGCCGCGCATCCTCTGGCGCGGTGGTGCCATCGTGCTGGTGCTGTCCTCGGGTCTGCTGCTGCACACGATCCTGCGTCTGATCGAGCGCCTTGTTCTCGGTCTGCGCCGCCCCATGAGCGCGCGGTTGGTCCAGGCTGTGTGTTGGCTCACCCTGCGCCTGTTGCGCCTGCCACTCTACTGCGTCGGGCAGCCCATGACCGGGCGCGGGGCCATGGTCGCCAATCATGTCTCGTGGCTCGATATTCTGGTGCTCAATGCCGCGAGCCCGGTCTACTTCGTCTCTAAAGCGGAGGTCGCTGGCTGGCCGGGGATCGGCCTGCTGGCGCGTGCGACGGGCACGGTTTTCATCGAGCGCGACCGGCGCGCGGCGCGGATGCAGAAACTGATCTTCGAGGCGCGGCTCCGCGCAGGGCACAGATTGCTGTTCTTTCCCGAGGGGACCAGTTCCGATGGCTTGCGGGTTTTACCCTTCAAGTCAACGCTCTTTGAAGCGTTCTTCGCGCCGGAGCTCCGCGATTTTCTGCATATTCAGCCGGTGAGTGTGATCTACAGTGCCCCCGGTGACAGCGATGCGCGCTTCTATGGCTGGTGGGGCGACATGGCGCTTGGGCCGCATCTGCTGCGGGTGCTGGCTGAGCCGCGCCAGGGCTGCGTTGATCTGGTGTTTCACCCGCCACAACGCGTTGCCGAATGCGCGGGTCGCAAAGAATTGGCGCAGCGCTGTGAGGCCCTGGTCCGGCAGGGGCTGGAACGCGAGCCACGTTCTGCTGACTCGGCCAGGATTTTTTGACTTCTCGAGGGGGCGGCGCCCCCTCGAGATATTGCACGATATCCCGAGCGCCTCAGCGCAGCGGTGCGGTCAATGCGCCAAGCGCGGCGACCGGGTCGTCTGCGCTCCAGATCTCGCCCCCGATGGCGAAGAAATCCGTCACCGGTGCCAGGGCCTCGACCAGATCGCGGTCGAGCGCGCCTTCGGCCACGACCGGCAGCGAGACCATCTCGCTCCACCAGGCGAAGAGATCGGCCGGGGCCTGCTCGCCCGCGCCAAGCTGAGAGCTGCCGACGGGTCCGAAACTGACATAATCCGCGCCCGCTTCGCCTGCGCTCATGCCGTCATGGCGCGAATTGCCGCAGAAGGCACCGATGATCGCGTCTTCGCCCAGTTCCGCGCGCAGCTTCCGCACGGGGCGGCGGGCATCGCCCAGATGCACACCGTCGAGCCCGAGCCGCGCGACCATCAGCACGTGATCGGCAATCACCAGCGGAATGTCGCGCGCATGGGCGATTTCGCGCAGGGCATCGCCCGCGCGCAGGATCGTGTCCTCGTCCTGCGCGGCGAGGGCAAGGCGCAGGCAGGCGATCTCGTATGTGTCGCAGAGCCGGGTTAGTTGCGCGGGGAAATGGTCCAGATCGATCACTGGCGGTGTGATCAGGTAAAGCTGCGGGGTCTGGACCGTCATGGGCATGCTCTCCTGCGGCGGATCGCGCCCTCATACCGCGCGCCCGGAGCCGAGACAAGCCGCGCTTGCCGGGGCCCGCGCGGCCCGCTAGGAGAGGCACGCGCCCCAGAGCCGGAGAGAGCATGACACCCCTTGATGACAGCCTGTTCGACGCGCCCACGCCGCTGATGGTGCTGGTGCGCCCGCAGATGGGCGAGAATATCGGCGCTGCCGCGCGGGCGATGCTGAATTTCGGCTGTGCCCGCATGCGTCTGGTCGCTCCGCGCGATGGCTGGCCCAACCCCAAGGCCACGGCCATGGCCTCGGGGGCCTCGCCCGTGCTGGAGCGGGCGGGGGTGTTTGCCGGACTGTCCGAGGCGGTGGCCGATTGCGATTATGTCTATGCCACCACGGCGCGCGGGCGCGGGCTGACCAAGCCCGTCCGCACGCCCGAGCGCGCCATGATGGAGGCCCGCGAGATGGTCGCGGCAGGCAAGCGTGTGGCCGTGCTGTTCGGGCCGGAACGCGCGGGGCTCGAGAATGAGGATGTCGCACGGGCGAATGCGATCATCACGGTGCCGGTCAACCCGGCCTTCTATTCGCTCAATCTGGCGCAATGCGTGCTGCTGGTGGGCTATGAATTCATGCGTCAGGGGCATGAGGTGCCGCCCGAGGTGCTGGAGCTTGCGGGGGGTGACTTCGCCACGGCCATCGAGCGCGAGAAACTGGCCGATCATGTCGAGGGTGTGCTCGAGCAGGCGGGGTTCTTCTTCCCCGCCGAGAAGGCAGCGCGGATGCGGCTCAATCTGCGCAGCATGTGGGGGCGGTTGATGCTCACGCGCGCGGATGTTCAGATTCTGCATGGCATGTTGCGCCAGCTTGCGCGGGATCGGGGGCGGTCTTCGTAATGAGTGTCTTTGCTGCGCAGGGTTTTTCGCGGAGGTGTCCGGATG
>SLJW01000001.1 GCA_007134865.1 Paracoccaceae bacterium
CACCTGCTGCCAGCGTGCAACGGCAAACTTGCCGCGTCCATGTCGAGCCTGTAATCGGACCCTTGGAAGACACGGAGGAGAGAGTGCCGCAAAACAGCGGACAGCAGGCGAGACAGCATGTCGCGGTCATTGGCGCCGGTATCATCGGGGTCGCGACAGCGATCTGGCTCCAGCGGCTGGGCCATAAGGTCACTCTGATCGACCGCGAAGGCCCGGCGGCAGGGGCCAGTTTTGGCAATGGGGGTGTGCTGGCCGCCTGTGCTGTGGTGCCTGTGACCGTGCCGGGCCTGTTCGCCAAGGCGCCGGGCATGTTGCTTGACCCGCGCCAGCCGCTTTTTCTGCGCCGGCGCTATCTGCCACGCCTCATCCCATGGCTCCTGCGCTATCTGCGCCATGCGAACGCTGCGGATGCAACGCGCATCGCAGAAGCGCTGTCCGGGCTGCTCGGCACCTCGCTCGCTGACCATCAGGCCCTCGCCGAAGGCACGGGTGCGGAAAGCTATGTCGTGCCATCGGATTATGTCTATCTCTACGCCAGTCGAAAAGACTATGAGGCCGACGCTTTTGGCTGGGGGCTACGCCGCCGCTTCGAGTTTGACTGGGAGGAGATGACGGGCGATGAGGCGCGCCGGTTTGACCCGCTCATCGGTCCCGAAATCGGTTTTGCGGCTCGCATGGGCGATCACGGGCGCATCTCGGACCCGGAGCGTTATGTGACCAAACTGGCCGAGCATCTGATCGCAGAGGGTGGGCGCATGGTGCAGGCAGAGGTCACGGATCTGGAGCGCGACACGGGCGCTATCACAGGTGTTCGACTCAGGGCGAAGGACGGTCAGGCAGACACGCTCGCCTGCGATGCAGCCGTTATCGCCACAGGCGCTTGGTCAGGCCCGCTGGCCGCGAAACTCGGCCTGCGCGTTCCGCTTGAAAGCGAGCGCGGCTATCACATCGACCTCTGGGAGCCTTCGCAGCAATTGCGCGCGCCGGTAATGGTCGCCGCAGGCAAATTCGTGGCCACCCCGATGGAGGGCCGCATCCGTCTTGCCGGGATCGTCGAATATGGCGGCCTCGATGCTCCGGAAAGCAAAACCCCGCCGGAATTGTTGCGCCACCACGTCCGACGCGCCTTCCCCGAGCTGCAATGGCGCGAAGAAAGTGTCTGGATGGGTCATCGTCCCGTCACCGCCGATTCGCTGCCCCTGATCGGGGCCGTGCCGGGGCTGGCTGGCGCCTATGCGGCCTTCGGGCATCAACATATCGGGCTGACAGCGGGCGCGCGAACCGGGCAGCTTCTGGCGCAGATGATCTCGGGGCAGCATGTCAATCTGCCGATGGCTGCGTTCGATCCGGCCCGTTTTCAGCGCTGATGAAGCCGGGACAGGCCGCAGACGAAAAACCGCTTGCAGGTCTGTCCAATTCTGATGCGGCTTGCCATAAGGCCGATTGAGGTGACAAGGCAGAGGGGGAACATATGAGCGATCTTGTCCTGCAGGAAAATCCGGCGCCCAGTGTGCGCTTGCTACGCATCAACCGCCCCGAGGCCCGCAACGCGCTCAACACGCCCTTGCGCAAGGCACTGGCCGAGACCTTCGCCAAGGCATCGAAGGAGCCGGATTTGCGGGCCATCGTGCTGACCGGCGACGAGCGCGCCTTTGTCGCCGGGGCCGACCTGCGCGAATTCGCGAACATGTCCACGGCCGAAGTGGCGCGCATCGATATGCGCGAGACCTGGGGTGTGATCGCGGCCTGCCCCCTGCCGATCATCGCTGCCATCCGGGGCTTTGCGCTGGGGGGCGGGCTGGAGCTTGCCATGCATGCCGATATCATCATCGCTGGCGAGGGCGCGAAACTCGGCCAGCCCGAGATCAATGTCGGCATCATGCCGGGCGGCGGCGGCACGCAAAGGCTGGTGCGGGCCGTGGGCAAGTTCAGGGCAATGAAGATGCTGCTGACCGGCCAGCCCGTCTCGGGGCGCGAGGCGTTCGAGATAGGGCTTGTCTCGGAAGTGGTAGAGGATGCCGATGTGCTGCCCCGCGCCATCGAGATGGCCACGCGGATCGCTTCCCTGCCGCCCTTGTCGGCAAGGCGGATCAAGGAGGTCGTGCTGGCCGGGGCGGATGCACCGATGGACACCGCGATCATGCTGGAGCGTCGCGCGTTCGAGACCTTGTTCGACACTGCCGACAAGGCCGAAGGCATGGCCGCTTTCCTCGAGAAGCGCCCGGCCCGGTTCAAGGGAGAATAAGCCATGCCCCGCAAAGCAGTAGACGCACCCGAGCTGACCCTTGGCATTGTCGGCGCTGGCGCGATGGGGCGCGGCATTGCGCAGGTCGCGGCCACGGGCGGCATTCGCGTGCTCATCCATGACGCGCGCGCGGGTGCTGCCGAAGAGGCGCGCGATTTCGTCGCGGGCATGCTGAAACGCGCGGTCGAAAAGGGCCGCATGGCTGCGCCGGACGCCGAAGCCGCGACAGCGCGCATCACGCCGGTCGAGAGCGTAGCCGCGCTCGCGCCTTCTGATGTGGTGGTCGAGGCGATTGTCGAGGATATAGAGGTGAAGGCCGCGCTCTTTGCCGAACTCGAGGCACTGGTCGCGCCCGAGTGTATCCTGACCTCGAACACCTCGTCACTCTCGATCACACGCATTGCGGGCACCTGCGCGCGGCCCGAGCGCGTGGCCGGGTTTCATTTCTTCAACCCGGTGCCGCTGATGCCACTGGTCGAGGTGATCGCCGGTGTGCGCACCGAGCCAGAGGTGATCGAAACGCTGATGGCGCTGGGGCGGCGCATGGGGCGCAGCCCTGTGCGGGTGGCCGATGCGCCGGGCTTTCTGGTCAATCAGGTCGGGCGGGGCCTGACGCTGGAGGCCGCGCATCTGGTCAGCGAAGGCGTGGCCGATTTCGTGACAGTGGACCGGATCATGCGCGAGGCGGCGGGGTTTCGCATGGGGCCTTTCGAGTTGATCGACCTGACAGCGCTCGATGTGACGCACCCGGCTTCGCTCGCGATCTATGGTGAGAGCTATCACGAGCCGCGCTACCGCCCTTCGGTGCTGATGGGCCAGCGGATGCAGGCGGGGCTCTTGGGGCGCAAGACGGGCAAGGGGCATTATCGCTATGAGGGCGGCAAGCAGGTGGTGCCGGATGAGGCCCCGGCCCCGGTCTTTTCCGGCGGGCAGTTCTGGGTTGATCCGTCCGGGTCTGAAGCTGCCCAACTGGCCGCTATCGTGGAACAGGCGGGCGGCACGCTTGACCGTGACCAGACGCCCGCGAGAGACTCTATCCTGCTGGTCATGCCGCTGGGGGAGGATGCCAGCAGTGTGGCTTTTACCCGAGGGCTGGACCCGACACGCGTGGTCGCCGTCGATCCGCTGTTCGGTTTCAAGCGGCGGCGCTGCCTAATGGGCACACCCGCAACCCGCCCCGACATTCTGACCACCACGCAAGCGATGCTTGCCGCGGATGGCACACCCGCCAGTGTGATCGGCGACAGCCCCGGCTTCGTGGCGCAGCGGATACTCGCGACCATCATCAATATCGCAGCGCAGGTCGCGACGCGGCGCGTTGCCGTGCCTGCCGATATTGACCGCGCTGTGATCATGGGCCTGAATTATCCGCATGGGCCACTGGCCTGGGCCGACGCGCTGGGACCTCGTCGAGTGCTGGATATACTGGAAGGGATCAGCCGCGTAACTGGTGATCCGCGCTACCGGCCAGATGCCTGGTTGCGACGGCGTGCGCAGCTTCAGTTGTCGATGCTGCACGAGGAGACGCGCCCGGCCTGACAGCGCGGAAGAAGCGCCCGTTCAGGGCGCCCACCCACCCAACCCTCGCCCTTCACGGGCGCTACCCGGCTGCGCCGGGCGGGGCTCAGAGCCAGTCGCGCAGGATCGGGATCAGTGGCAGATCGGCGGCTGGCATGGGATATTCGCGCAGCTCTGCCGGTCGCACCCATTTCAGTGCCTGCCCTTCGCGACTCTGCGGCCGCCCCTCCCATTTGCGACAGGCGAAGAGCGGCATCAGCAGATGAAACTCGGGGTAGGAATGGCTGGCGAAGGTCAGGGGCGCAAGGCAGCTTGCCCATGTGTCGATGCCGAGTTCCTCATGCAACTCGCGGATCAGCGCCGCCTCGGGCGTCTCGCCCGGCTCGACCTTGCCGCCCGGAAACTCCCACAACCCCGCCATCGACTTGCCTTCGGGGCGCTGTGCCAACAACACGCGACCATCCGGGTCGATCAACGCGACAGCCGAGACAAGCACTGTCTTCACGAGCGATAATCCGCGTTGATCTCGATATAGCGGTTGGTCAGATCGCAGGTCCAGACCGTGGCCGCGCCCACGCCAAGGCGCAGATCGACCCCGATCACGATCTCCTCGTTCTTCATATAAGCCGCACCGACGTCTTCGCTGTAGCTAGGTGCCACCTGTCCCTGATAGGCAACCAGATGCGGGCCGAAGCGGATCGAGAGACGGTCGCGGTCAGCCTCGGCGCCGGATTTGCCTACTGCCATCACGATGCGTCCCCAATTCGGATCCTCACCCGCGACAGCGGTCTTGACCAGAGGCGAGTTGGCGATGGCGAAGGCCACTCGCCGCGCATCGGCATCCGAGCGCGCGCCGGACACGGCAATTTCGACGAACTTGGTTGCCCCTTCACCGTCCCGGACCACCTGATGCGCGAGCTCCAGCATCACATTACCCAGCGCCTCGGAAAATGCCTTGCCCTCGGGGCTGGACGCGTCTTCGATCAGAGGGGCCTCGCTCTGCCCGGTGGCCGCGACGAGCAGCATGTCCGAGGTGGATGTATCGCTGTCGACTGTGATGCAGTTGAAGCTTGCGTCACACTGGCGCGACACGATGGCCTGCAGCGCAGTCCGGGCGATACGGGCGTCGGTGAAGATATAGACCAGCATGGTCGCCATATCCGGCGCGATCATGCCCGAACCCTTGGCAATGCCTGCGATCTGAACAGGCGCACCACCAATATCTACACTCGCCGAAGCACCTTTCGGGAAGGTATCGGTGGTCATGATCGCGCGCGCCGCGTCGGGCAGCGCGTCGTCCGACAGGCTCTCGACCAGCTCACCCAGCGCGGTTGTAATCCGCTCATGCGGCAGCGGCTCGCCGATCACACCAGTGGACGCAGTGAAGATGCGCGAAGCAGGCAGACCGAGCGCCTGGGCGACACCAGCGCAGATGGACGAGACAGAGTCGACCCCGGCGGCACCAGTGAACGCATTGGCATTCCCGGAATTCACCAGAATCGCAGCCCCTTCGTTTCCGTCGCCCGCGATCTTGGCCTCTGCATCAAGCACAGACGCCGCGCGCGTGGCTGACCGAGTGAACGTGCCAGCAATGACGGACCCCGGCGTCAGTTCCGCCAGCATGACATCCGTGCGCCCCTTGTAGCGCACATCGGCGCCCGCTGTTGCAAAACGAGCACCCCGAATGATGGGCAGGTCAGGGAAAGACTTGGGCGCGAGCGGCGACACCGTGGGCTTTGCCACGGTCCGCGCCTTCAACTTCCCCTTCAGCGACTTGATCTTGCGCTTGAGCTTCTTGTTCTTGCCCATCCCGGTGCTCCATGCAGATACGCCTGACCGTGACCGGTCCGGCATGGTCGCTGCATACACTCAGGGCTGTCAGTCGTCCAGCAACTCACTACGCGCCAAAACCGACGGGTCGAGTTCTTCATAGAGACGTTCGATGGTTGCCGCTTCGGTGGCGCGGGTCAGTTCCGCTTGTGCGGCCTCGCGCTGGAGGTTTTCTTCCAGCGCCTCGCGCACCTCGTCTAGCGGTGGGGCAGAAGACATGCGGGTGTCATTCAGCAATACCAGATGCCAGCCGAAGCGCGTCTCGAGCGGGCCCACGACGCTGCCGACTTCCATCTCGACCACTGCTTCCTCGAATTCGGGAATCATTGCGCCGAGACCGAACCAGCCCAGCTCGCCACCCGATGCAGCCGCCCCGTCAGTCGAATGCTCACGGGCGAGTTCGGCAAAATCGGCACCGCCATCAAGCTGTTCACGCAGCGCCTGAGCCTCTTCTTCGGTTTCAACAATGATATGCGAGGCATTGAACTCCTGGGTCGGCTCGCGCCCGTCGAATTCGGTCACAAAGGCCGCGTAGGCCTCGTCGATATTCTCATCGGTCAATGCAGCCTCGGCGGCGCGGGTCAGCGCGGAATTGGCGATGAAGGCGCGCTGTTCATTCTCGAGGGCGATCTGCTCGCGCGTGGTGAGCGTGCCCTCGGCTTCCTGCATGATGGCCGTTTGCTCGATAAGTTGCTCGACCAAAGGCTGGAACAGAGCATCAGCCGGCATCTGGCGGAACTGGTCGGGCAAACTGTCGCGCGCGGCCAGCAGATGGCCAAGCGTGATCTCGGTTCCGTTCACCACTGCCAGAACTGTATCGCGGCTGGGCTCTTCCTGCGCCATGACGGGTGTGGACACAGCGAGAACTGCCGCAAGAACAACACTGGATCGCGAAAATCTGACCATCTTTACCTCTCTTGCGCAGCCGCTTGGGGTGCGCCTCGTTGACACTCTTCTGACCGCCCATTACATCGCGTGCAGGTCTGGCCTGACTGGGGTCGCTCGGTTCACCTGTCCTTCTATGGAAGCTTGTGCGGGCCCACAACCCCGCTATGGGGCGCGGGCGCATGACGATTTGGTTAGTGGCTCGGGTAGTGGGCTGCATTTGGCAGAAAGAGGCAAAGAGCGCATGCTGGGTCTTGGGACGATTTCGAAAAAGGTCTTTGGCACTGCTAATGACCGCAAGGTCAAATCCGTTCGGCCTATTGTCGCCAAGATCAACGCCCTTGAACCCGAATTTGAGGCCCTGAGTGATGACGGACTGATCGCCAAGACTGATGAGTTGCGCAAACGTGTCGCAGATGGCGAAAGCCTCGACTCTGTACTGCCGGAAGCTTTCGCCAATTGCCGCGAGGGCGCGCGCCGCGCGCTGGGCCTGCGCGCCTTCGACGTGCAGTTGATCGGCGGTATCTTCCTGCATCGCGGCAATATTGCCGAGATGAAAACGGGTGAAGGTAAGACGCTGGTCGCCACCTTACCCGCCTATTTGAATGCCCTGACGGGCGAAGGTGTCCATATCGTCACGGTCAATGACTACCTCGCCAAGCGCGACTCCGAATGGATGGGCAAGGTTTTTGCCAAGCTGGGGATGCGCACGGGGGTTGTCTACTCGCAGCAACCCGACGCCGAGAAGGCCGAAGCCTATGCCGCCGATGTGACCTATGCGACCAATAACGAGCTTGGGTTCGACTATCTGCGCGACAACATGCGGTTGCGTATCGACGAGATGAAGCAGCGCGGGCATAACTTCGCCATTGTCGATGAGGTGGACTCGATCCTGATCGACGAGGCGCGCACGCCGCTAATCATCTCGGGGCCGTCGCAGGACCGCTCGGACCTGTATGTGAAGGTGGACAAGCTGATCCCCTCGCTGGCCCCCGAGCACTATGTGATCGACGAGAAGATCCGTAACGCCACGCTGTCGGATGAAGGCAACGAATTCATCGAGGAGAAGTTGTTAGAGGCTGGGTTGCTGCAAGAGGGTCAGTCCCTCTACGATCCGGAATCGACGTCGCTTGTGCACCATGTCAACCAGAGCCTGCGCGCGCACAAGCTGTTCCACAAGGACCAGAACTATATTGTCCGCGACGGGCAGGTGGTGCTGATTGACGAGTTCACGGGGCGGATGATGGTGGGCCGCCGCCTGTCGGAAGGGCTGCACCAGGCCATCGAGGCAAAGGAAGGCTGCCCGATCCAGCCCGAGAACATCACCTATGCCTCGGTCACCTTCCAGAACTATTTCCGACTCTACAAGAAACTCGGCGGCATGACCGGGACCGCTTCGACCGAGGCCGCGGAATTTCAGGAAATTTATGGCCTCGGCGTGGTCGAGATCCCGACCAACCTGCCGATTGCGCGCGTCGATGAGCACGATCAGGTCTACCGGACTGCGGCAGAGAAGCTCGAGGGTGTGCTGGAAGAAATCCGCAAGGCCAACGCCAAGGGGCAACCTATCCTTGTCGGCACAACCTCGATCGAGAAATCCGAGGAGCTCTCGGACCTGCTGACCAAGGCCGGGATCAAGCATAACGTCCTGAACGCCCGCCAGCATGAGCAGGAAGCGCAGATCGTGGCGGATGCGGGCCGCCTTGGCGCAGTGACAATCGCCACCAACATGGCCGGGCGCGGCACTGACATCCAGCTTGGCGGCAATGTCGAAATGCGCGTCATGCAGGCGCTTAACGCCGACCCCGATGCTGACCCCGCCGAAACTCGCGCTCGGATCGAGGCCGAAGTCGCCGAGGAGAAGAAGAAGGTTATCGAGGCCGGCGGGCTCTTCGTTCTGGCCACAGAGCGCCACGAAAGCCGCCGTATCGACAACCAGTTGCGGGGCCGGTCGGGCCGTCAGGGCGACCCGGGGCGTTCGGTCTTCTTCCTGTCGCTCGAAGATGATCTGATGCGGATCTTCGGCTCGGAACGGCTGGAAAAGGTGCTTTCGACCCTTGGGATGCAGGAGGGCGAGGCCATCGTTCACCCATGGGTCAACAAGTCGCTCGAAAAGGCACAGGCCAAAGTCGAGGCGCGCAATTTCGACATTCGCAAGGAATTGTTGAAATATGACAACGTTATGAACGATCAGCGACGCGTGGTATTCGAGCAGCGCCTCGACATCATGGAAGCCGAGGACCTTTCCGATGTAGTCGACGACATGCGTCACCAGGTGATCGACGACCTGATAGACGTGCATATGCCGGCGCGTTCCTATTCCGAACAATGGGATATGGAAGGGCTCAGGACCAAGGTCCTTGAAACGCTCGGGGTCGATATTCCGGCGGTGGAATGGGGTGAGGAAGACGGGGTCGATCAGGACGTGGTGCGCGAGCGCCTTGTCGAACTCTCTGACGCACTGATGGCCGAGAAGCAGGAACAATTCGGCCATGAAACCCTGCGCAGCATCGAGAAACAGATCCTTCTCGAAACGATTGACCGCAAATGGCGCGAGCACCTGCTGACGCTCGACCATCTACGCTCGGCGGTCCGTTTCCGCGGTTATGCGCAGCGAGACCCGCTGAACGAATACAAGACCGAAGGCTTCACGTTGTTCGAGGCCATGTTGAATTCGCTGCGCGAGGATGTCTCTCGCTATCTCTCGCGTATTCGGCCGATGAGCGACGACGAGCAGAAAGCCATGTTGCAGCAAATCGCGCTACAGCAGCAAAGCCTGCAGGTTGCGGAAGACAATGATGGTATCGCGCCGACCCCGCTGATCGAAGGCTTTGACGAAACCGATCCCTCGACGTGGGGCAATCCTGGCCGTAACGACCCTTGCCCCTGCGGCTCGGGCAAGAAATTCAAGCACTGCCACGGTCGAATCCTCTGACAGAGCAGGCCGGTCTGATTTGACTAAAATCGGGCCGAACTTCCTTTGTTTGGCCCAATTCGAGCCCGATTTCTCTGTCACCATCATATTGGTGGCAAGAAGTGGTGGGCAGAGAAATGGAAAAACAGACATTGATTCGAGGCGCTGCGATCGTCATCGCCGGTATCGCTGCATCCACTTATGCGGCGCAGAACATGCTCTCCACATCACCTGCAGACAAGCCTGTCAGCAATGCCGGTCTAACAGACAAGCCTGACCATCTTCTCGGTGCGGGGTTGGTTGCCAGCAGCGGGAAACGCGAGATCGAGTCTCGTGCCACCGGGGCGAAGCTGTCCGACAGCCCGACCGATCTCAAGGCGGGCCTGTCCGCAGCGGATTCCGCCAAGGACGACGCAAAACGGATGGCAGCGCTTCAGGATGACGGGTTGCAACCGGAAGCACAGGCCGGTGACGAGTCCACGCCGCAACTCGCACGCGCCGAGCCGGGAACTCTTGATGAGGGGATGGATTGCACCCCCCGCCTCGAAGCTGCAGCAAGCGTCGATGCGCTTATCGAACTTCAGTTGAACGCTCCCTGCCACCAGAACGAGCGCGTCGTCGTCAGCCATGGCGACCTTGCCTTCAGTGGCTACACCTCTCACGAGGGCCGTTTCAGAAGCTATCTGCCAGCACTGGCTTCGGATGCGAAGATCGATGTCTTTCTCTCCGATGATCAGTTTCTGCAGGCGGAAGTCGCGGTTGAAAGCGTCGAAGAGCACCTGCGTTTTGTCCTGCAATGGTCAGGTGAGGCCGATTTCGCCCTGCATGCCTATCATAACGGCGCCCAATTCGGCGATGATGGTCATCTACACGCCTCGCGCCCTTTCGACCCAGAGATTGACGAAGCCTTCCTGATCACTCTCGGCACGGCCAATGGGCCCGAGCCGCTACGCGCCGAAGTCTATTCGATCCCGGCAGATCAGGCCTCCATGGCGCGTCTCGAGATCGAAATGCGTTATGTGTCGGCAGACTGCGGACAAGACAAGGCGGTTTATCTGCTGCAGGCGGGTCCGGGGGCAGATGCCGAGGTAAAGGAGATCGTATTTGCTTTGCCGGAATGCCCCGCAGAGGACGGTATCCTTGTAATGCCAATCCCGCTTGATCCGCCCCGACATGCTGCTCTGCTACGCGATGACGACGCAGATATCGGACAACCTTGAGCGCCGTCAGAGATAGCCTGCACTTCGGAAACTCAACTCTCGTGACTTTCCGATGATGATGTGGTCGTGCAGAGTAATCGACAAGACTTCTGCGGCAGTTCGTATCGTCTCTGTCATCGCAATATCAGCTTCGGAAGGTGACGGGTCACCCGACGGGTGGTTATGCACCATGATCAGCGCAGAGGCATTGAGCTCCAGCGCCCTGCGGAGAACTTCGCGCGGATAAACCGGCACATGATCGACAGTTCCTTCGCCCTGTGCCTCATCCGCAATCAAGACATTCCTGCGATCAAGAAACAGGACGCGGAATTGTTCAGTCGCACGATGTGACATGGTTGTGTGGCAGTAATCGAGAAGCGCCTGCCAGCCTGAGATAATCGGACGATCCATTATCCGGGCCCGCGCCATACGCTGCGCGCAGGCTTCGATAAGCTTGAGTTCGGTCAATACCGAATCACCTATGCCGGGAATCACGCGCAAGCGCGCAGCGGGCGCTGCGACGACATTGTTCAGATCGCCGAACGTGTCGATCAGGAGACGGGCAAGCGGTTTGACATCTTGACGTGGAATGGCCCGAAAAAGAATCAACTCTAGCAATTCATAGTCGGCGCAGGCTACGGTACCTCCAGCCAGAAATCGCTCGCGCAGGCGTTTACGATGGTCACGCAGATAAGATGGTGGACGATTTTGCACTTTTTCAACAAGATCAGCGTAGGGCGTATTGCCATTTTGAAACAATGGCATTTCACCTTCGGCCACTCCGATACGGGTTCTACGCATACCCCAGCCTGACACAGTAAATGATAACAATGCATTAACCGGCTGTTTTTGTGATTAGACTTGTTGCCAGACCAGAAGCTTGGTGCTAGCATCTTCACAAGTGTGGCATATTTCTGTGAACAGGCAGAATTCCGCGCACTTGCTGGGGCATTTGAGCAGTCAAAAAAATATAAACCAAATCTTATCACTTGGAGGACTACAATGAAGAAGTTCGTACTCCCGGCGCTGGCGCTTGCTCTGGCTCCGTTTTTCGCGACACCGGCCGCTGCCTGGAAAGGCCATGTCGTCGAATGCTTTGACAAGGTCTATGTGCCGCCCCAATACAACGTCACCAAGCATCTGGTGAAAGCGGCCAAGACCAAGCTGGAATACCGCAATGGTAAAGGCGTGGAGCAGGTCTATCGTATGCACTACCCGGCCATCTACGAGGAAAAGAAGCACCTCGTGCGCCCGGGCCACTACGTGATGCGTCCGGCTCCTTGCCGCAAAGGCCACTGATCTCTGGTGCCGAACTGATACACGGATGACAGCATTATAGCGTTGGGTGTTGTCAGAAATCGGCGACCGTGAGATAGTCTGCACAATATCTGGCATGCCATGTCATGTGGCATGCCAGAATTATAAAAAAAGACCGAGGCAAATACATAACGACAGGCAAGCCCCGAGGAGGCTATCGTGCGGTTCTTTCCCTTATTCGCAGCGGCAGGCTTGCTGGCCGGCTGCATGTCGCCAACGAGCGATGATATTCCGTCACGCAGCGCTTGTGAGCAGTCAAGCCACGCACTGCGGGTCCATGATTCCAAGATCGAAAGCGCCCGAACAGGGTCTCCGGGTCATTTCACTGTTCGGTTGCCCTCCAAAGGACACGCGCCTTATCTCTGCAATATGGAAGGCTCTCAAGCACACTGTGTTCCTGCTGGAACAGTGGCTGCAGCAAAGCCTGAGAACCGCCATGTCGCAAAGCTCGTCCGCGAGCGCGAGACGATCTATTCACGCGCCCGAAAAGCGTGCCGAACCTGATCAGCCCTTCATTCCGTCCCAGAAGCCTTTGACCTTGTCAAAGAAACTGGAGCTCTCAGGGTTGTTTTCAGCGCTCAGATTCTCGAATTCTGCGAGAAGTTCTTTCTGTTTCGTGGTCAAATTTACCGGCGTCTCGACGGCCAGTTCGATCAGCATGTCGCCCTGACCACCACCTCGCAGCGCAGGCATACCTTTGCCCCTCAGGCGCATCTGCCGCCCCGACTGGCTACCGGCTGGGACCTTGACTCGTGAACGACCACCGTCGATTGTCGGCACTTCGACTTCGCCCCCAAGGGCTGCGCGCGCCATGCTGACGGGAACGCGGCAATAAAGCGTCACATCATCGCGCTTGAAGATCGGGTGGTCGGCAACATTGACGAAAATATACAGATCGCCGGGCGGCCCGCCGCGCAAACCCGCTTCGCCTTCGCCCGACAGGCGAATGCGTGTCCCGGTCTCCACCCCGGCCGGAATATTTACCGAGAGGCTTGCTTCCTTTTCAACGCGTCCAGCACCGCTGCAAGCCTTGCACGGGTTCTTCACGATCTGCCCGGAGCCGCCACAGGTCGGACAGGTACGCTCGACCGTGAAGAATCCCTGCTGAGCGCGCACTTTGCCCATGCCCGAGCAAGTCGGGCAAGTCACAGGCTCTGCCCCACCCTCGGCGCCCGAGCCGTTACACGCCTCACAGACCGACAGACGGGGCACGCGGATAGTCTTCCTCGTTCCGGTAAAGGCTTCTTCAAGCGTGATGCGCAGATTATAGCGCAAATCCGAGCCACGCGAAGCGCGAGCGCGAGCGCCACCCCGCGCACCGCCCATGAAATCGCCGAAGAGATCCTCGAACACGTCCGAAAACGCGCTTGCAAAATCGCCTGAGCCGCCAAAGCCGCCCGGATGGCCGCCACGGCCCCCGCCCCCCATGCCGCCGTCGAACGCGGCATGGCCGAAACGGTCATAGGCCGCTTTCTTTTCAGGATCCTTCAGCGCTTCATAGGCCTCGTTCACTTCCTTGAACTGGGCCTCGGCTTCCGGATTGTCTGCGTTACGGTCGGGGTGAAGTTCCTTGGCCTTCTTGCGATAGGCTTTCTTGATCTCCTCGGCGGTCGCCTGACGATTGACGCCAAGAACATCGTAGAAATCACGTTTGGCCATGTTTGTCTCTTTCCAATAAGACAACCGGCCTGAGAGGCTCAGACCGGTTATCCGTTACGCGTCACAGGCTCATTTGCGCTTGTCTTCGCCCAAGTCTTCGAAATCGGCGTCGACAATATCGTCGTCCACATTGCGCGGCTCTTCGCTACCGGTGTCGGCGGCATTCTCTGCCTCCTCGGCCTGTGCTTTATAGATAGCCTCGCCCAGTTTCATTGACGCTTCGCGCACATTCTGGATGCCGGACTTGATCTTGCCGGAGTCCTCGCCCTCGAGCGTGTCCTTGAGCGCGGCAATCGCCAGTTCGATCGCCTCGATCGTGGTCGGGTCCACTTTTTCCTTGTGCTCTTCCACGGCCTTTTCGGTCGAATGGATCAGGCTTTCGGCCTCGTTCTTCGCTTCGACCAGTTCGCGGCGCTGCTTGTCGGCCTCGGCATTGGCTTCGGCGTCCTGCACCATCTTCTCGATATCTTCGTCTGACAGACCGCCCGAAGCCTGAATGGTGATCTTCTGCTCCTTGCCGGTTCCCTTGTCCTTGGCAGAGACGTTGACGATGCCATTGGCATCAATGTCGAACGTAACTTCGATCTGCGGCATGCCGCGCGGTGCTGGCGGGATATCCTCCAGATTGAACTGGCCGAGTATCTTGTTATCCGCTGCCATCTCACGCTCACCCTGGAACACGCGGATGGTCACGGCGTTCTGGTTGTCTTCGGCGGTCGAGAAGACCTGGCTCTTCTTCGTCGGAATTGTCGTATTGCGGTCGATCAACCGGGTAAAGACCCCGCCCAATGTCTCGATCCCGAGCGAGAGCGGCGTGACATCAAGCAGAACGACGTCTTTGACGTCACCCTGCAACACGCCCGCCTGGATGGCTGCACCCATGGCCACAACTTCGTCGGGGTTCACGCCCTTATGCGGCTCCTTGCCGAAGAAGCTGGTCACTTCCTCGATCACCTTGGGCATCCGCGTCATGCCACCGACAAGGATCACTTCGTCGATGTCACCTTTCGACATGCCTGCGTCCTTCAGCGCAGCGCCACAAGGCTTGAGCGAATTCTTGATCAGATCACCCACCAGCGATTCCAGCTTGGCGCGGGTCAGCTTCATCACGAGGTGAAGCGGCTGCCCGGTGCTCTTGTCCATCGAGATGAAAGGCTGGTTGATCTCGGTCTGGCTGGAAGAGCTGAGCTCGATCTTGGCTTTCTCGGCAGCCTCTTTCAGACGCTGCAGCGCCATCTTGTCGAGCGTCAGATCGACGCCGTGCTCTTTCTTGAACTCGTCCGCGAGGTAGTGCACTATCCGCATGTCGAAGTCTTCACCGCCAAGGAACGTGTCCCCGTTGGTCGATTTTACTTCAAACAGGCCGTCATCGATTTCCAGAATGGTGATATCGAACGTCCCGCCGCCAAGGTCATAAACAGCAATGGTCTTGCTGTCCTTCTTGTCGAGCCCGTAAGCCAGCGCAGCCGCTGTCGGTTCGTTGATGATGCGCAGCACTTCAAGCCCGGCAATCTTGCCCGCATCCTTGGTGGCCTGACGCTGGGCATCATTGAAATAGGCGGGCACAGTAATCACGGCCTGCGTGACCTTTTCGCCAAGATAGCTCTCAGCGGTCTCTTTCATCTTCTGCAGGATGAAGGCTGAAATCTGCGAGGGTGAATACTTCTCACCACGCGCCTCAACCCAGGCATCGCCATTGCCGCCGTCGATGACAGCATAGGGAACGAGCTTCTTGTCCTTCTCAACCTCGGCATCGGTCAGACGACGTCCGATCAGGCGCTTGACTGCAAAAATGGTATTGGTCGGATTGGTCACGGCCTGACGCTTGGCAGGCTGGCCGACAAGGCGCTCATTCTCGGCAAAGGCGACGATCGACGGGGTCGTGCGCGCGCCTTCGGCATTCTCGATTACACGCGGTTGACTGCCATCCATGATGGCGACACAGGAGTTGGTTGTCCCCAGATCGATACCGATGACTTTAGCCATGTTCATTCATCCTCTGTTCAAGCGATGTGGCGTCGGGCGGTCCTGTCAGGCCCCGGCCCATCTGGTCTGTCGAATACCCCTCGCGGGGCGCGTTGACGGCTATATAGGAAGGCCTCCTTGGGGCTGCAACCGTCACGGCTCTGTGATTCTTCGCTTAATGAACAAAAATATCCATGCCTTGCGACCATGCATCCGACATGCAATGAGCAGGCCAAATCTGTCCTGAAGGAGTTTTGTTGCCATGCTCTATGTTGATATCCCAAGCGCTGCCGAGATCGGTAAGCTGGTCGCGGCGCGCGGTGAAGCGATGATCTCGATCTATCTCAAGACCACCCCCGAGACCCAGCATATCGATGCGTCCCGCACGCGCCTCAAGCAATTGACCCAAGATGCCGTCGCACAGCTCGAAGAGATCGGGGTGGCCAAGCGCACCATCTGGCCGATCGAAGAACATCTGCATGACCTGATGGATGATGACGATTTCTGGCGCGTGCAGGCGAATTCGCTGGCGATCTTTGTCACGCCCGAGAGTTTGCGCAGCTATCGCCTGCCCAATCATCTGACCGAGACCGTGCAGGTCTCGGACCGCTTTCACCTCAAACCGCTGCTGCGGGCCGTCTCGATGCCGCAACATGCGTTTATCCTTGCGCTGGCAGAAAACGAAGTGCGCGTCATCGAGTTGCTGGGCGACCAACCTGCGCAGGGAGTGCGTGTGCCCAATTTGCCAAAGGACGCTGCCTCGGTAGCAGGGACGGCAAATGTCAATTCGCGCAGCTATTCCGGGCGGCTGGGGAGTGGCGAAGGGCAGAAACATCATCTGCGCGCCTATTGTCGGCAGATCGACGCTGCGCTGCGCGGGTTGCTGAGCGGGCGGCATGAACCCTTGATCCTGGCCGCGACCGATCCGTTGCTGTCAATGTATCGCTCGATCAACACCTACCCGCATCTTGCGTCAGAAGCGGTCGAGACAAGCCCTGTGCGCATTCCGGCGCATGAGCTGGGCACTCAGGCACGGGCGATTGTCGATAACCTGAACGCCCAGTCGGTCGCCGAATTCGCCGCGCTTTATTCAGCGCGCGAGAACGAGGGCCGCGCGACAACGCAGGTGGCACGCACAGCGCGCGCGGCGACTTTTGGTGCGGTGGATACTCTGCTGGTGGACATGGACTCGATTGTGCCGGGCCTTGTTGATGAGGTCAGCGGCGAAGTGACGTTTGACAAGGAGGCCTCGGCGGTCAGCTATGGTGTCATTGATGAAATCGCAGGCCGGGTGATCAGCCATGGCGGCAAGGTCATCGCCGTGCGTCGCGATGACATCCCGCAGCAGGCCGAACTGGCCGCCGTGCTGCGCTACGCAATCTGATCGGTTACAAACTTTGCGACGAAAGGGCCGGAGCGCAACTCCGGCCCTTTCGCCTGACGGCATTGCGCGGCGCCCTATCCCCTCAAGCCGCGGCCAGCCCCCGCCCTTTCAGCAGGGCCTCGACACCCGGCATGCGCCCCCGGAACGCCGTGTAGAGCGCCTCGGCCTCGTCACGTCCACCCGCCGACAGGATATGGCTTTCGAGCCGCCCCGCCATTTGCGCATCGAAAGCGTCGCCCGTTTCGCGAAACGCCTCAAAGGCGTCGGCATCCATCACCTCGGACCACATGTAACTGTAATACCCGCTCGAATACCCGTCCCCCGAGAAGACATGCGCGAAATGCGGGGTCGCATGACGCATCCGGATAGCCCGGGGCATGCCCAGCGTTTCGAGCACTTCTGCCTGTTTCTGCATCGGGTCGGCCGGGGGCGGGCCGTCATGAAACTCCAGATCCACAAGTGCCGAGGCAACGTATTCAACCGTCGCAAAACCCTGGTCGAAATTCTGCGCTGCCAGCAGTCGGTCGAGCAGGTCTTGCGGCATTGGCTCGCCAGTCTCGACATGACGCGCGTGCTGCGACAACACTTCGGGCACCTCCAGCCAGTGTTCGTAGAGCTGACTTGGAAGCTCCACAAAATCCCGCGCAACCGAGGTGCCCGAAATGAAACCATGGGTCACATCCGACAGGATCTGATGCAGCGCATGGCCGAATTCGTGAAACAGCGTGCGGGCATCATCATAGGAAAGCAGTGCCGGATCACCCTTGGCGAAATTGCAGATATTGACCACGATAGGCCGCACCTCGCCGCCCAGCTTGCGCTGGCTGCGCATGGTGGAACACCATGCGCCCGAGCGTTTTGACGTGCGCGCGAAATAATCGCCAATGAATACAGCCATATGCCGTCCGTCGCGCGTCACCTCCCAAGCGCGTGCATCGGCGTGATAGAGCGGCACCTCCAGAGGCCGGAACTCCAGCCCGAACAAACGCTGCGCGCAATCGAAAGCTGCCGCGATCATGCTGTCGAGCGCCAGATACGGCTTCAGTGCCGCCTCATCGAGGTCATGCTCCGCGCGGCGCAGCTTCTCGGCATAGAAGCGCCAATCCCATGGCTCGAGCGGGCTGTCATATCCGTCGGCCCGCAGCATCGCCTCGAGCTTTTCGGCATCGGCAAGCGCCTTTGCGCGGGCAGGCGCCCAGACCTGCATCAGCAGGTCACGGACAGCCTCGGGGCTGCCTGCCATCTCGGTTTCCAGTTTGTAGCGGGCGAAGTTCTCGTATCCAAGCAGCGCCGCACGCTCGCACCTTAGCGCAAGGATCTCTGCCGCAATCGCGCGATTGTCGGTCGCGCCCCCATTCGCCCCGCGTGCGACCCAGGCTTCATAGGCCCGTTTGCGCAGGTCGCGACGGGTCGAGAATTGCAGGAAGGGCACGATCAGCGAGCGATTGAGCGTGATAACATGGCCCTCGCGTCCCCGCTCTTCCGCGGCGGCCCGCGCAGTTGCGACCACGAAATCGGGCAAGCCCGCAAGGTCTTCAAGCGGCATCATCCAGTCGCGTTCATCCGCCAGCAGGTTCTGTGTGAACTGCGTGCCAAGTGTCGCGAGCCGTCCCTTTATCTCCGTTAGCCGTGTCGCCTCATCGCCTTCCAGCGCGGCCCCGGCCCGCAGAAACATGCGCCGATAAAGCATCAGAACCCGCATCTGCTCAGCATCGAGACCAAGCTCGTCACGTTCTTCCCAGAGAGTCTCGATCCGCTGGAACAGGGCGCGGTTGTTGATGATCTCGGAGGAATAGGCCGAGAGTTTCGGTGAGAGATCGCGCTGTAGCGCCTCGCGCGCGGGGTTTGAGTCACTGCCCGCAAGGTTGAAGAACACGCCAGCAACGCGGTCGAGCAGGTCATCGACCTGCTCCATCGCCTCAATGGTGTTGGCGAAACTCGGCGCCTCTGGGTTCGACGCAATCGAAGCATAAGCCGCACGCCCGGCCTCCATGGCCACATCGAACGCCGGGCAGAAGTCACCGTCGCAGATCTCTGCGAAAGGTGGGAGTTGGAAGTCGGTTTGCCATTCGGAAAGAAGCGGGTTCGTCATCGGGCACCTCAATCTGGGTTTGTGCGAGACCTAGATCGAAATACCCGCCGCGACAATGCCGGCACGGCCCGGCGTAAGCGGGGCCGTGCTTTGCTCAACCATCCTTGCGCAGAGTCTCATTGCGTGGATCATAGGGGCTGTCGCAGGTCACTGTGGCGTCCCACAATTGCTCCATGATCCGAACTTTCAGTTTCGTGCCCTCGACCACCAGATCGGGTTGCACATAGCCCATGCCAATCGACTTGCCGAAAGCGACCGAATAGCCGCCCGATGTCAGCCGCCCGACCCGTGTTTCGCCGTGATAGAGCGCCTCACGCCCCCATGGGTCGGCATCTTCGGGGCCGTCGATCAGCAGCGTGCAGCATTTCGAGCGGATGCCGGTCGCGGCCATGGCAGCCTTGCCATGGAACTCTTTCGCCATATCGACAAAGCGCGGCAGGTCAGCCTCGAGCGGCGTGGCATCGCGGCCAAGCTCGTTGCCAAAGGCGCGGTAACTCTTCTCCTGCCGCAACCAGTTCTGCGCGCGCGCACCCACCAGTTTCAACCCGACATCTTCCCCAGCCGCCATGATCTGATCAAAGAGATAATTCTGCATCTCGATGGGGTGGTGCAACTCCCAGCCCAACTCGCCCGTATAGGCCACGCGCACGGCCCGCACCGGGCACATGCCCAACTCGATATTGCGCATCGACAACCATGGGAAGCGCTTGTTCGACAGCGCGGTATCCGGGTTGGCATCCTTGACCAGCTTGCGCAGCAGATCGCGCGATTTCGGCCCTGCCACGGCGAACACGCCCCATTGAGTGGTGACATCATGGATGTCGATCCAGCCGAATTCGGCCAACTTGTCTTCGGCGGCCTTGCGCAGGAAATCCCCGTCATAGGCCGTCCAAGCCCCCGCCGAAATCAGATAGTATTCGTGCTCGCCCAGCCGCACGATGGTGTATTCGGTGCGCACTGTGCCCGCATCAGTCAAGGCATAGGTGAGGTTGATCCGCCCGACCTTCGGCAGCTTGTTGCAGGTGAACCAGTCCAGAAACGCCGTCGCCCCCGGGCCGCGCACGAGATGCTTGGCAAAGGCCGTCGCGTCGATCATACCGACTCCTTCGCGGATGGCTTTCGCCTCCTCGACCGCATATTGCCACCAGCCGCCGCGCCGGAAACTGCGCGCGCCATGGTCGTCAAAACCTTGCGGAGCATAGTAGTTCGGCCGTTCCCAGCCATTCACATGCCCGAATTGCGCGCCGCGCGCCTTTACCCTGTCGTAACAGGGGGCCGTGCGCAGCGGACGGCAGGCCTCGCGCTCCTCATCCGGGTGATGGAGAATATAGACATGCTCGTAGCATTCCTCATTCTTGCGCGCGGCATATTCGGTGGTCATCCAGTCGCCATAGCGCTTGGGATCGAGGCTGGCCATGTCGATCTCGGCCTCACCCTCGGTCATCATTTGCGCGAGGTAATACCCGGTGCCACCCGCTGCCGTGATCCCGAAACTAAACCCCTCGGCCAGCCACATGTTGCGCAGCCCCGGCGCCGGACCGACCAGCGGGTTGCCATCGGGCGTGTAGCAGATCGGACCGTTGTAATCGTCTTTGAGCCCCACAGTCTCCGATGACGGGAGACGATGGATCATCGACATGTACTCCTCCTCAATCCGCTCCAGATCGAGCGGGAAGAGGTCAGCGCGAAAGCTCTCGGGCACATCATAGAGGAACCGCGCAGGCGCATTGCGCTCATAGGGGCCGAGGATCCAGCCGCCGCGCTCTTCGCGGACATACCATTTCGCGTCAGCATCGCGCAGGACGGGGTGTTCCGGATTGTCCTTGCGATAAGCCTGCAGGGCTGGGTCGGGTTCGGTGACGATATACTGATGTTCCACCGGAATGGCGGGGATCTTGATCCCCAAAAGACGCGCGGTGCGCTGGGCATGGTTGCCCGTCGCGGTGACGACATGCTCGGCCGTAATCTCGAAGCTTTCGTCAGAGGGAACCAGATTTCCGCCTTTCTCGACCATCCTGACGCAAGTCACGACCCAGTCGCTGCCGGTCCAGCGGTAGCCTTCGACCTGTACACGACGCTGGATTTGCGCGCCAAACTGACGCGCCCCCTTGGCCATGGCCTGCGTTACATCGGCCGGATTGATGTATCCGTCGGTCGGGTGATAAATCGCGCCAATCAGGTCCTCGGTGCGCAGTAGCGGCCAGCGATCCCTCATCTGCGCCGGCGTCATCCACTCATACGGGATGCCCACAGTCTCCGCGGTACTTGCATAGAGGCGATACTCATCCATCCGGGCCTGCGTCTGCGCCATGCGCAGATTGCCTACGACATAAAATCCGGGGTTGAGACCGGTCTCAGCCTCCAGTGTTTTGTAGAACCGAACGCTGTAATCATGTATGTGGCTGGTCGCATAGCTCATATTGAACAAAGGCAGCAATCCTGCCGCGTGCCAAGTCGAGCCTGATGTCAACTCGTCCCGCTCCAGCAGCATTGTCTCCCAACCTGCTTTCGCCAAGTGATATGCGATCGACGCACCGACGGCGCCACCGCCAACAATGAGGGCTCGAACATTGGTTTTCATCAGCGCGGCTCCGTCTCAGATCAGCAGCCCCCTCTTCGCAAATCTCGCATCCCAGCGACTCCGCACGCACGACACTGGACGGCTGAAAAGCGACCTTGACTGTCTGACCACCCGAATGGTTGCGGCTTGGAATGCGTCTGCGCAGTCGCGGCTGCAACACATCCGCCCGCTATCGAAGCTCTTGCGTTACAGTCTGATAGCGGGTTGCTTGCGCTAACCTGTACAGCGCGCTTAGCGAACCGCTTCTATCACCTGACAATCAGTTCGGCGTGTAGCGCCCCCGCCGCATTAATCGTGTTTAGAATATCGATCATGTCGCGCGGAGCCACGCCCAGCGCATTCATGCCGGCAACGATCTCGGACAATGACGTTCCGCCGTACAATTCTGCGAGGCCAACCTGGTTTTCGTCTTCCAGCGTTACAGTACTACGCGGAACCACCACGGTCTCACCTTCCGCGAATGGGTTGGGTTGCGACACAAGCGGCGCCTCCTCGACCCGCAAGGTGAGGCCACCCTGAGCCACGGCGACACGGCTGATGCGGACGTCTTCCCCAAGCACGATAGTGCCAGATCTCTGATCAACGACCACTCGCGCCCGTGTTTGTGGCGCAACTCGAATATTTTCGATCCGTGCCAGCGCATGTGCTGGCGAGGACATGCCGGTCGCGGCAAGATCGAGCATCACAGTCCCAGGATCTGTCATCACCGCGACGCGCTTCTCAAAAGACTGATTGATGCCGGTTTCGATCTGCGCAGCCGTGGAGAAATCCGGCATGCGCAAGGCCAGTCGCACCCGCGACAGGCTGGAAAGTTCGAAATCCACCTCACGCTCAACCCTCGCCCCGAGTGGTATCGTCCCGGATGTAGGCACGCCGCGAACTTCGCGCGCTGCCTGCCCCTCCACCGCAGCACCACCGGCAACAACCGTGCCTTGCGCGACCGCATAGATCGTTCCGTCTGCGCCATTGAGGGGCGTCATCACCAGTGTGCCACCAAGAAGGCTTGATGCATCTCCGATCGCCGAGACAGTCACGTCGATCCGGCCACCTGCGCGTGCAAACGGCGGTAATATGGCCGTGACAATCACAGCGGCGACGTTCCTCGGGCGGAACTGTTCGCCCGTCACATTGACACCAAGGCGTTCAAGAATATTTGATAACATGTCTTCGGTGAAGGGCGAGTTGCGAATCCCATCACCTGTTCCATTTAACCCGACAACAAGACCGTAACCCAGAAGATCGTTGCCTCGGACACCATCAAATTCAACGAGATCCTTGAGTCTGACCGTCGCGTCTGCGCCGCCGGACACGCAGATCATCAAACAGAACAGCCCGAAAAGTCGCGACAACGCACTCATCGCAGATACTCCACCAAGGAAAGCCGCGACAAACGTGCCGTGAGCGTATACACTGTATCAAGCCGGACCATGGCCTGCTCCAGACGCGTTGCAGTCTCGTATGGGTCGGCCTCGCGCAAGGCGGATAGGGCGATTGACATCGCACTTTTCTCTGCAATGGCCCGACTGGTGGCACGGGCATGTTTTTCCTCTTCGATGCCAATCCTGGCCGAAAGGTCTGTCAACGGCAGACTGGAATTGGCCAACATCTGACCTGCTTTTACCAAAACCTCCTGCTGTGACTGAAGGTCACCCGCGAACACGTCGCGCGACAAGACAGCACCCGTCGCAAACGCCGATAGTGTCTTTCGGATAGCCGGTTCCTGCGCGGTTACACCAAGATTGCCGACCACACCTTGCCCCAACTCGAATTGCTCGGGTATGGGCTGACCGCCGGAATATCCCGCAGTATCGAAACCACCGCCAGGCAAGAACCAATCCGAAATATGGTTCGCGAGATCGGTGGCGTTCAAACCAGGCGGAAGACTTGAAACAAGCGCATCCAACATCTGCGCGGCACCTGCAAGAGCCGGCCGATCGCTTGCGACACCGGCGAATACCGTGCGACCAGCGACTGAAATGTTCAGCTTGCCAACAATCTCGGAAAAGCCCTGCGCCATCGCGTCGATAGCCACAGGAACTGAGGGCACCAATCCGGACTGCTCAAGCACTATCAAGTCCTGAAATTTCTTTTGCGAAAGATCCAGCAGATCATGAATGACCGCCTGCTGAGCTTCGAGGAAAAGGTTCCCACTTTCTGCGGTGCGCTGGTGCACAGATGCCTGCTCAACCGCGCGATTTAACCCTGACAATCGGGTGAGATCGCCGGAAAGATGCCGAGGCTTATCTGCCACCTGGCCTGAAGATAGTTCACCGGAGAGACGGGCTACATCCTGTTTGAGCATCATCCCGGCGCGTCGCAAGGCCAAATATCTTGCCATATCTCCGAAGCCTGTCTCAATCATTGATTAAATCTCCATCAGATTGCGCAGCATGGCATCCACGGTTGAGAGCACGCGGGCATTTGCAGCATAAGCTTGTTCGAGCCGTAGCAACTTGCTGAGTTCCGCGTCAGTATCGACACCGCGTGCGCCCAAAGTGTCTTGAACCGCAACGAGCCGAGCGTCGGCGCTGCTCTGATTTAACTCTGTCGCGAGGCGCTTCGCACTGAGGCGGGATACAATGTCTGTCGTATGACCATGCACAGAGCGTGAGACGATGCCCGAAACGCCAAGGGCAAGAGGACGTGCGAGCGCAGCAGTCATGCGGGAGAGTTGCGAATTGTCTGCGACAAAGCCGGGTCCCGGAGCGCCTATCCCGGCACGCAACCGCCAGATATCGCCACCTTTTTCGGGGTCGACGGCGGCATTCACCACCAGCCGTCCCGCAATCCCTGTCAGTGTCGCTGGAACAGTGCTCTCGCCCGAAATAGCAAAGAGCCCGAAGGCTCCTGTGGGAAGGGTGGGATCGGCATCGGGTGCCATGAATCTGGTGACCAGATCTGCAGCAAGTGTGTCAAGTTCATCCTGCGCGCTTGGGCCGAGCACATCTCTGATCTCGAATGCAGCACCCAGACGGCCCTCTGCCATAAGGGCACTATCTGATGTTACCGTCTTCCCGTTGACCCTGAGTTGCGACAATGCACCGGTCTGAACCAGATCAGCAGGGCTGATCGCAGTAGTGCGGTCGAAACCGAATTCCGCAGCACCTCGGTCGGCAAGAACTGTTCCATCTCGTGCGAGTAGCAGAGAGCGACCATCCTCGCGCGGGATCTCAGTCACCGGGATGATTTCGGCAACATCATCGATCAACGCCTGTCGACGGTCCATCAGAGCCTGTGGAGTGCCACCCAACAGAGTCTGCCGCTGGATTTCGCGATTAAGCCGGGCTATTTCCTCTAGTGCAGTGTTCAGCTCGGCGACATCACGGGCAATCGAGGCATCAGCAGCATCGCGCTGGTTGAGCAGAGTGGTCTCCACCAAGTTGAAGTTTCGGGTGAGATCATTTGCAACATTGGTGATAACCTGCAGGTTGACATCCGACTCCGGGTTCGCAGCGGCCATAGATAATGCGTCCTCCAGCCGTCCAATCTGATGGACGAGACTGCCATGCTCATCCGGCATGCCAAAGCTGCGCTCGAGTTCAAGCCAGAATTGCGTAAGGCTGCCTTGCTGCGCGGCAGATGATACAGCATTACGATGCTCGTTCAGAAGGCCCTGATCGATATCTCTGTGCACTCCGACCGCGCGCACGCCATTGCCGGCGCCACCTAAAACCTGCGCAGATTGATCCAGAGAACGGACTGCATAGCCCCTCGTTTGGGCGTTCGCGATATTGTCAGCGACAAGTCGCGTGCCGCGCGACGCGACATGCAATCCACTAAGCGCTGACGAGAAGGAGAGAGAAAGCGACATGGGTCATCCCGACATGTAGAGCATTCAGCGTTTGATATTCGTCGTTTCCTGCAGCATTTCATCCACTGTCTGGATGACCTTGGCGTTCGAGGAATATGCCCGCTGGGTCTGGATCAGGCTGGTCAGTTCTGCAGCGATATCGGTAGCGGATTCCTGAAGCGCGAAGCCTACGAAATCACCGACAGGGCCGGTTCCAGCGTCCCAAAGATAAAACGAGCCGCTATCACGCGACACCCGGAAAGCCTGACTGTCGAGAGCTGTCAGCCCATTCGGGTTGGGCACATCGACAATCGGAATGCGGTAAAGGGTTCTACGGAAACCTTGATCGTAAACGGCCTCGAGGTTCCCGCTGGCATCGATGATGAGGCCGACGAGATTCCCGGCGCCGACGCCATCCTGTTGGACACCCGCACCGGAGAAAGTCACGCCGCGCTGGACGATGCCACCACCAACACCGATCTCACCCAGCGACAGCTCAATGTCCTGCCCACCAATGTTAATCGTGACCACCTTGTTATCGCTGGTTGCGTCGGGATCCGGAGACACCGACAGCAATGTGCCGGCCGTTCCAGGCGCATCATCAAATACAAGCGTGTAGCTACCCAGAGCATCGCCAGTATCGGCGTGGACCAGGCTCATCTCCCATGTGTTCAATGCAACCGGAGTGAACTCGACATCGATTGTGTTGGACAATCCGAGGGTCGTGAAGAACTCGACTGAGAGGAACGACGTATCTCCGGACGCGGTTGGCAAAGTTGCCGAGGCGGGGAGATTTACACCGAGGTCAATCCGGGTTGTCGCAGAGAACGCCTGTTGATTGGTGTCAATTCTGACTGGCCGAAGGCCCGAATTGCTATCGCGCGGAAAGGGTGGAATGGTGCCATCCTGCGACGCAGGTACGCCAAGCAAGGTATAGCCGGCGGCATCGCGGAGATAACCGTTGGCATCCATACGAAAGGAACCGGTCGTTGTGAGCAACATCGGCGCGGTGCCATCCTGCAAGGTCGCGCCGATCCCGGTTGTCACCGGCAGAAAACCGCGACCGGACAATGCGATATCCGTCGCATTGTCCGTTCCGACCAGCCCACCGCCCTGATCCACGATGCGCTGGCTTGTGGTCCTGACGCCGCCCGCAGAATAATTCGCCTGCCCCGCCATTCCTGACCCGACAACCATGGAGTGAAAACTGGTCTGCGATCGGCGATAGCCATAGGTCGCCGAATTCGAGATGTTGTCAGAGATGGTCGCAAGTCGGTTGGCATTGGCCCGCAGTCCTGCCACACCCGCATTCATAGACGACGAAATACTCATGTCAGATCCATTCCACTACTGATTCTCTTCCGCCAACCTTGCGCCCGCTTTATTAAGATCAGCATAATGAGCACGAACTCACTGGGCGATATCACTGCGCAGCAAGACCAGTTCGACTCGCGAATTGCGTGCAGCCGTGGGTCTGGGGTCGACCGCGGAACGATCAGCATGGCCTGTCACCCGCTGAAAACGCGCATCGGGTAACCCGTCCTCCATCAGCATTACGTGGACTGCCTGCGCCCGACTGACGGTGAGCGGCCAAACCTCATTGTCGAGTATCACCGCAGGGAGACTTCGGGTATGCGCACCGATGGCAATCTGATTGGTCACGGTTGCGAAGACCTCGGCGATGACCGAAGTCAGCAACCGTAATACAGGGCGAGCCTCGGCTGTCTGTTGGTCGAACAGCGTCGCGTCTTCGAGATCGAACAATTCGACAACCAGACCTTCGTCAGTCATCCGGATTGCAACATGATTGAATGCGTCAGACAATGCGGCGTCCTGCGCCGCGATGGATTCGAGTACCCTTACCAGGCTTTCCAACGCGGATGCCTCCGAGAGGGATCGTTCACGCGTTGCAATAACGTCGGTCAGTGACGATTCGTGCGACAGTGACATGCCACCCATGACCCCATCGGAACCTGAGGAATGACTCTCAATCGCGTAGGTCTCGGAGAAATAGTCCGCGATGCCCTGCCGCTTGTCATCTGTCACAGAGCCGAGAAGCCAGAGCATCAGGAAGAAAGCCATCATCGCGGTCACGAAATCAGCATAAGCAACCTTCCAGGCACCCCCGTGATGCCCGCCATCTGCATTCTTCTTTTTACGCTTGATGATAACCGGCCTGACATTGTCAGAACGTGGCATGTCCCACCCATATTTTCACCCGAAGTCACGCTAGCACCCATGTCTGAACGAGCGGTTAATCCAGCAGCTCTGCGCCAACATGGTCACAATCGCTTCAGCGCAGTCTTCAGGTTCGGATCGGGCGCCGGAATCCATCCCCAAGGGGATTACATGCGGCGCCAATTCCGCTATGATAAAAGAAAAAATCTGAGGACATCATGAGCAGATTCCTTTCCGCGTTATTGCTGCTTGCCCTGCTGGCAGGGTGCGGCTCGCGTTCGCCAAGCTTCACCGCGCCCCGCAATCTGGAAAATGCCTGCCAGTTGGAGCGCGAGCGGCCGCAATACTTCGCCGCGATGCGTGCGACCGAGCGGCGCTGGGGCACTCCGCTGCCCGTTCAGGCAGCGATCATCCATGCCGAAAGCCGGTTCATCGGCGATGCGCGCACCCCGCTGCGCTACACGCTTGGGGTTATCCCGATGGGACGGCAATCCTCTGCGTTGGGCTATTCTCAGGCGCTGGATGGCACATGGGACGAATATGTTCAGGAAGTTGGCAGCCGCCGGTCATCCCGCACCAATATCCGCGACGCGACCGATTTCATCGGCTGGTACACCAACAAGACGCGCGAGCGGAACAATGTTCCGCTGAGCGATGCGCGCAACCAGTATCTGGCCTATCACGAAGGTCATGCGGGGTTTCGGCGCGGATCCTATAACTCCAAGCCCTGGCTTCTGGGCGTTGCCGACAGGGTGGCTGCGCGAGCGGCTATGTATGACGAGCAGTTGCGGGCCTGCGGGCGGCGCTAGGGCTTACGCCGCCCAGGTTTTCGCGACCATCGTCAAGACATCATACAGCGCGACGAGCTCATCCTTCTGGTTGCGGACCTGACAATCCCAGCGCACCTCGCCATACTCGCCGTCGGCACGCGGATTGATTTCCTTGCAGGTGAGGGTCACTTGCAGCGTGTCTCCCGGATAGACCGGGGTCAGGAAACGCAGATTGTCGATGCCGTAATTCGCCAGCACGGGGCCGGGATCGGGCTGCACAAAGAGCCCTGCAGCGAAGGACACGATCAGGTAGCCATGCGCCACGCGCCCGTCAAAGAACGGGTTGGCGCGCGCAGCGGCCTCGTCCATATGCGCGTAGAACGTGTCGCCAGTGAATTCCGCGAAATGCTCGATATCGGCGAGGGTTATCTCGCGCGCAGCGGTCACGAGCTGGTCGCCGATGCGCAGTTCAGCCAGTGCCTTGCGGAACGGATGAATGTCGCGGCGCGCCTCTGCGCCATTCAGCCAGCGGCCTGTTACAGCGCCAAGGAGGCGCGGTGCGCCCTGAACGGCCGTGCGCTGCATGTAATGATGCAACCCGCGCATCCCGCCCAGCTCTTCGCCCCCGCCCGCACGCCCCGGGCCACCATGCACAAGCATCGGCAGCGGCGAGCCGTGACCCGTGGAGGTTTTCGCGCTGTCGCGATTGCCGATCATGACGCGGCCATGGAATGGGGCGAGGCCCAGCACGACCTCCTCGGCCACCTCGGGAGCATGGGTGAAAAGGGAGGAGACGAGTGAGCCTTTGCCCTTGGCTGCAAGCTCCGTGACTTCGCCCAGATCGTCATATGGCATGAGCGTAGCAACCGGACCGAAAGCCTCAACCGCGTGAATGGCCTCTGCGCGCATTGGCTGGTCACCATAGAGCAGAACAGGGTTGAGGAACGCGCCCTTTTCCGCGTCGCCTGTCGCCACGCGCACGGTGTCAGGGTCGCCCCCAACGATTTCGGCCTCGTTTGCAAGCTGCGCGATTGCCGCGCGCACATCGGCGCGCTGGTCAAGACTTGCGAGCGCGCCCATGCGCGTGGAAGGGTCTGCGGGCAGGCCGACAGCGACCTCGGACAGTTTCGCAGCGAGCGCATCGCGCACGGCCCCGGCCTGCGCGCGGGGAATGATTACACGACGGATCGCCGTGCATTTCTGCCCGGCTTTCGCGGTCATCTCGCGCGTGACTTCCCGGATGAAGAGATCAAACTCAGGGCTCTCCGGTGTCGCATCAGGGCCAAGGATGCAGGCATTGAGACTATCGGCCTCCATCGTGAAACGCGTGCTCTCGCGGATAATCGCGGGATGGGCGCGCAGCTTTTGGCCCGTGCTGGCAGAGCCGGTGAAGGTCACGACATCCTGCCCGGTCACATGATCCAGAAGATCGCCCACCCCGCCGCATATCAGTTGCAGCGATCCCTCGGGGAGAAGCCCCGTCTCGATGATCCGTCGCACCATCAATTCGGTGAGGTACGCGGTCTGGCTCGCAGGTTTCACGATGGCCGGCATGCCCGCGAGCAGATTGGGAGCGAGTTTCTCGAGCATCCCCCAGAGCGGGAAGTTGAAAGCGTTGATATGCACCGCGACCCCGCGCAGCGGCGTCAGGATATGGTGCGCTGAAAAGGTCGCATCCTTCGAGAGCGGCTCCACCACCCCATCGGTCAGCACCCGTGTGTTGGGCAATTCGCGACGTGCTTTCGAGGCATAATTCAGCAGCGTGCCGATGCCACCCTCAATATCGATCCAGCCATCCTTCGGCGTGGCCCCGGTGGCCAGCGAGAGCGCATGGAACTCGTCCTTCTGCTCCATGAGCTTAAGGCCCAGCGCCTTGAGCATCAGCGCGCGTTCGTGGACGGTGAGCGCACGCAGCGCAGCACCTGAGCGCCGCCCATGCGCCAACGCTTCGGCGAAATCAAGGCCAGTGGAATCGATCTCGGCAACCAAGTCGCCCGTGGCCGCATCATGAAGCGGCTTTGCCGTCCCCTGCCCCTTGCGCCAAGCGCCGCAGACATAGCTTTCGAGCGCGCGCGGCTGCCATCCGTCAAGCATCGGTTTTCACTCCGCATTCGGACAAGTGCATCGCCACAGTCGCCTCCCACTCGGCGAGCATCTCGGCATTGGAGCGGTGCCGAAGCCCAAGCGCCTTCAAGCGTTCGAAACGCTCCGAGTCCTTCGCGCCAAAGCCCAGCGCCACGCGCGGATACCAGTACGCCAATGAGTCGCGGACATGATCGGGTGCGTCATGCGCCAGCGTCAGAAGCCCGGCCCTCCCAAGCTCTGCATGGCGCGCCTCACGCGGCAGGATCGCGCGGAAGCACTCTGCAAGCGGCTGATAGGAGACTTGCGAAAACTCTCGAAGCTGGATTACCGCTGCGGCGCCCTGCAGGACATTCATCACAACAGAATCCACCCAGCCGGTCAGCGGGTAGTGAAACACCGCGAGCCGCATATCGCCGCCCTGCCGCACTGCCCCGATATCGGCTTCTCGCGGCAGTCGCGCGGCCCATGGGTGCGTGCCGACGTAGCGCGACACATCCGCGCCGAATTCGGCCATGATCTTGAGCACGCGTTCGGCATGATCGGCCTTCTCCAGCACGATCCGCGCGGCGGCAATCCGCGAGGTAATCCCCGGCGCGTCATTGATCACATCGGCAAAACCCGCCGACCCCGCCATCTCGCTGTCGATGAACGAGGCCATCATGCGCAGCAACTCCCCCCGATAGCGCGGCGGCACATTGCCGGGCGAGGTCAGCCGTCCGCCCTGCGCCAGATACTCCTCGATGGGCATGGTCTCATTCGTCATAGCTGATCACCAATTTGTCGGAGAGGGGCAGACACTGGCAGGTCAACACATAGCCCTGCCTGACCTCGTAATCCTCGAGCGCGTGGTTGACGGCCATCTCGGCCTCGCCCTCAATCACCTTGGCGCGACAGGTCGAGCAGACCCCGGCCTTGCAGGCGAAGGGCGCATCGAGCGAAGCGCCCAACGCAGCATCGAGCACCGAAGTGCCATCCAGCGGCAGGTCCAGATTGCGCGTCGTGCCATCCAGCGTCACCGTCAGCGCGCAGGACTTGCCCTGCGCTGCCTGCACCTGCGCACGCGCCGACTGCTTGAGCCGCCCCGGCTGGTTCGAGGCAAACAGCTCGAACTTGATCTGACTGTCTTCCAGACCGTGATCGCGCAACGCGTCCGCAATGGTCAGCATCATCGGCTCGGGCCCGCAGATGAAGGCCGTATCTACAGATTTCGGATCAACCCAATGCTGGAACAACGCCGCCATCTTCTCGGCATCCACGCGACCGGTAAACAACTCGATCTCCTGCGCGTCCTGCTCCAGCACGTGAAGCACCGACAGCCGCCCCAGATAGAGGTTCTTCAAATCCTCCAATTCCTCTCGGAACATGATCGAGCTGATCTGGCGGTTGGCATAAACGAGCGTGAAGCGGCTTTTCGGCTCGCGCGCCAGCACAGTGCGGATGATCGACAGCACCGGCGTGATCCCCGATCCGCCCGCGAAGCCCAGATAATGCCGCGCCTCATCTGGGGCGAGGGGCACATGGAAATTCCCCGCAGGCGGCATCGCCTCCAGCTCATCACCGGGCGCGAGGTTCTCATTCGCCCATGTGGAAAACGCCCCGCCATCGACCCGCTTGATGCCAACGCGCAGATGTCCATCATCGAGCCCCGAGCAGATGGAATAGGAGCGCCGGATTTCCTGTCCGTCGAAATCGCGGCGGAAGGTCAGATACTGGCCCTGAATGAAGCGGAACGTCTCTGCATCGGGTGCCTGCAAGGTGACGATGACCGAATCGCGCGTGTCATGCAGCACATCGGTCACTTTCAAAGGGTGAAATCGGCTCATCTCGCGGCCCTCAGATACATTTGAAATAATCGAACGGCTCAAGACAGGACCGGCACTGATAGGCGGCCTTGCAAGGCGTGGAACCGAATTGGCTCACCTTTTGCGTATCCTCCGACCCGCAATGCGGGCAGGGCACCACCAGCGCCGCTCCGGTCAACCGCTTGATCCGCCCTTCGACCACGCCTTCGGCGCGCGTGCCGTCGATGGGGGGCGCGATGCCATAGGCGCGCAGCTTCTCACGCGCCTCGGGTTTCAGCCAGTCGGTCGTCCATGGCGGGTCAAGCTGTCGCTCCAGCCGTACATCCGCGACACCCTTGTCGCGCAGCGCCTTCTCAATCTCGAAATTGATCACCGAGGTCGCCGGGCAGCCGGAATAGGTGGGCGTCACTGTCACCACCACGGTTTCGCCTTCGACGGTCACATCGCGCACGATGCCCAGATCAGTGACCGAGATCACCGGGATCTCGGGGTCCGGCACTTCCGATAGCCAGTCCCAGACTTGTGCCTCGCTTACCATGTCGCGTCCGGATAGGCGCGCTGCAGCCATTGCATCGTGGCCAGCATATGGCCCAGATGCTCCGAATGCGTGCCTTGCTTTCCGCCCTTGTGCAGGTAGGCGCCTTCGGGCGCCGTCAGCGTCGCCTCATCCAGCACTTCACCCACCAGCGACTCCCAAGTCGGGCGGATGCTGTCAGGCGCGGCCATGATGCCCGCCTCTGCCAGTGCGCGGTCAGTCTCATCACTCGTCAGCATCTCGCCAGTATAGGGCCAGAGCTTGTCGAGCGCCGTCTGCATCCGCTTGTGGCTCTCCTCGGTCCCGTCGCCGAGCCGAATCACCAGATCGGCTGAGCGCTCCAGATGATATGCCACTTCGCGCCCTGCCTTCGCGGCGATCTCCGCAATGCGCGCATCGTTCGAGCCCTCCAGCGCCTTCAGCATCGGCTGGTGCCAGGCATCGAACAGGAATTGCCGCATCAGGGTCTGACCGAAATCCCCGTTGGGCCGCTCGACCAGCAGCAGGTTGCGAAACTCCCAGACATCGCGGCGGAACGCGAGCGCATCCGCATCGCGCCCCTTGCCCTCGACCTCACCCGCAAGGCCAAGCCAAAGCTGGGTCTGCCCGATAAGATCGAGCGCCATATTCGCGAGCGCAATATCCTCTTCCAGAACCGGCGCATGGCCGCACCATTCCGACACCCGATGCCCCAGCACCAATGTCGAATCCCCCAACCGACACAACCCTTCGAACAGCGCCGCGTCCAGATCGACCACCGCCTCCATCACATCTTCCCCACATCTTCGGGAATGTCGAAAAAGGTCGGGTGCCGATAGACCTTGGAGTTCGACGGCTCGAACAGCGGCCCCTTTTCCGACGGGCTCGAAGCGGTGATCGCCGCGGACCGCACTACCCAGATGCTCACCCCCTCATTGCGCCGCGTATAGACATCGCGCGCATGCTTGACCGCCATCTCGGCATCGGGCGCGTGCAGCGAGCCCACATGCCGGTGGTTCAGCCCATGCTGACCGCGAATGAAGATCTCCCATAAAGGCCATTCACCGGACATATCTCGATCCTTCATTTTCTTGCTGAAAATACTCCGGGGGTGCGGGGGCAGAGCCCCCGCTCACTCCGCTGCGATCTTGCGCGCCGCCCGCTTGGCTGCATGCGCCATCAGCCCCTCGCGGAACCATGCGCCATCGTCCCACGCTTTCTGCCGTGCTTCCATCCGCTCGGCATTGCAGGGGCCATTGCCCTTGATCACCTCGAAGAATTCCGACCAGTCGGGCTCGGAGAAATCATAGCCGCCCTTCTCCTCGTTCCAGCGCAAGTCCGGGTCGGGAATCGTGAGCCCCAGATACTCCGCCTGCGGCACAGTCTGATCGACGAATTTCTGGCGCAGTTCGTCATTGGTGTTGATCTTGATCTTCCACGCCATCGACTGCGCCGAATGCACCGAATCCTTGTCCGACGGGCCGAACATCATCAGCGAGGGATACCAGAAGCGGTTTAGCGCATCCTGCGCCATGGCCTTCTGTTCCGGCGTGCCCTGCGCCATCTTCATCATGATGTCATAGCCCTGCCGCTGGTGGAACGACTCCTCCTTGCAGATGCGGATCATCGCACGGCTATAAGGGCCGAAGCTGGTGCGCTGCAACGGCACCTGATTCATGATCGCGGCACCATCGACCAGCCAGCCCACGGCACCGATATCGGCCCAGTTCAGCGTCGGGTAATTGAAGATCGAGGAATATTTCATCTTGCCCGACAAGAGCGCCTCGGTCAGTTCATCGCGGCTCACCCCCAGCGTCTCGGCCGCGCAATAGAGGTAAAGCCCATGGCCTGCCTCATCCTGCACCTTGGCGAGCAGGATCGCCTTGCGCTCCAGCGTCGGCGCGCGGGTGATCCAGTTACCCTCGGGCAGTTGGCCCACGATCTCGGAATGCGCATGCTGGCCGATCTGGCGGATCAGCGTCTTGCGGTAGCCTTCGGGCATCCATTCCTTCGGCTCGATCTTCTCGCCCGCATCAATGCGCGCCTGAAAGGCCGCGAGCTTCTCGGGGTCCTCATTCGTCGCCTCCGATTTTACCATCTGTGCATACATTTCCAGACCTCCAGTCTCAGACCCGTTCCAGTATCAGGGCAGCACCCTGCCCCACGCCAACGCACATCGTGCACAGCGCATAGCGCCCGCCCCGACGGCTCAATTCCCATGTCGCTGCCGCGACCATCCGTGCGCCTGAGGCCCCCAGCGGATGACCCATCGCAATCGCGCCGCCATTCGGGTTCACATGTTCGGCATCATCCGGCACGCCCAGGTCCCGCAGCGAGGCGAGCGCCTGCGCAGCAAACGCTTCGTTAAGTTCGATCAGGTCGATATCCTCGATCTTGAGCCCTGCCAGCGCAAGCACCTTGCGTACAGCAGGCACCGGGCCGATACCCATCACCCGCGGCTCCACACCCGCCGCGGCATAGGCCACGACTCGCGCGCGTGGTGTCAGCCCTTGAGCCTGCGCGACCTCCTCCGAGGCCAGCAGCAGGGCCGCCGCGCCGTCATTCACGCCTGACGCATTGCCTGCTGTCACGCTCAGATCCGGCCCATTGATGCCGCGCAGCTTGGCCAGCGCCTCGGGCGTGGTCTCGGGGCGGGGGTGCTCGTCCATGTCGATCACCAGCGGATCGGCTTTGCGGCGCGGCACCGTGACGTGACAGATCTCATCAACAAAGCGACCCGCTTTCTGCGCCGCTGCCCAGCGCTGTTGCGAGCGTAGCGCGAAAGCATCCTGATCCGCCCGCGGCACGCCCCAGTCAGCTGCAACATTGTCAGCCGTCTGGGGCATCGAGTCGATGCCATACTCCGCTTTCATCTTCGGATTCACGAAGCGCCATCCAATCGTCGTATCATAAACCGAATTCGCACGCGAAAACGCTGCCTCTGCCTTGGGCATGACAAACGGCGCGCGGCTCATGCTCTCAACCCCGCCCGCCATCATGAGCCCCGTGTCGCCAGAGCGGATCGCACGCGCGGCCATGCCAACGGCATCAAGCCCCGACGCACAAAGACGATTCACGGTGATGCCCGGCACCTCGACAGGCAGACCCGCCAGCAGCGCCGCCATCCGCGCAACGTTGCGATTGTCCTCGCCGGCCTGATTGGCGCAGCCATAGATCACATCCTCAACCTGCGCCCAGTCCAGCCGAGGATGCCGCTCGATCAGCGCACGGAGAGGGATTGCCGCCAGATCATCGGCCCTCACTGACGCCAAGGCACCGCCGTAGCGGCCAACTGGCGTGCGCTGGGCATCACAGATGAAGGCGTGTGGCATAGGCGCTCCTCCCAAAGCTGGCACTGCCAAAACTCGACCGATTGGTCGAACAATATCTCGAAAGCATCACACATCCAAGGAAAAATATGGGTATCTTGTGATGCTTTTGGGCCGGACGAAAAAACTCTTGCGTTTTCATGCACTCACCAAGTTGCGCAGTGTATCATAGCGGGCACGGGTCTGGGGCGTGACGCGGGCAAGCGGCCCGGATGCTGCGGCAAACATCGTACCGACAGCCGAATCAGCGTCAGGGCTGAGATGCAGATAGAGGCGGGCAAATTCCTTGCGCGCCGCATGACCGGGCCAGTGCTCGGGGAGCGCCTCGGGCACCAGTTGCGGATCGCGCAAAGCGATTTCGCGGTAGGTGTGGACCAGAATGACGCGCAGCGCGAGCGCTGCGGCGGGGCTTGGGTAATCCGTTTTCGCGATCTGTCGAGAGAAGGTAAGAAACCCCTCGTAGGACTTGGCAAGCCCGTCCAACGGCCAGAGCTGTGCAACCATGGCGCGCAGCCCCGCGATAGACCCCTCGGGTCGCGCCGCAAAGGCAACCGCGCCCACGGGGCAAGCGCCGCGTGCCGGACCAAGGGCAAACATGTCGGATATCACGACAAACCCCGGCTCTGCCAGCGCTGCAACCTGCTGAGTGGCACCGCCTTCAGGAAAGCAGAGGAACCGCCATTCTGACACGGAGGGCGTGCCATAAATCACATCACCTGCTTGCGCATATTCGATACGTGCGGCCTCGGTCAGCGCGTAGAAACTTCGCCGCCCCTGCCGCAGACCCCGCACCTGTCCAGCAGCGACAAGCCGTGACATGGCCGTACGGATCAATGTCTCGCTTAGTCCCAGAGGCGCGCAAAATGTGATGATGTCACGGATGCCAACTTCACCGCCGCGCGGCGCCACAATGTCGCCGAACAGGGTGACAATGAAACTGCCCGCGCGCAGCGGTCCCGTCTGGGGCCATCGCATCTGGGTCAGTTCATCCATCTTCACTATCCGAACCCGGTAGGTCTGCCAGCTTGCCCTGATAGCCTTTGGCGCGCAACGCCTGCAGCGAATCAAATCTTGATTTTTCAGAGCAAGACAGGTCAATCTCAACACATAAACATCTGCCGGGAGGGCGCTTCAACGCAAGCACGAGCGCGTGTCGGGCACAAAATCAACCGCTCGGTCGAAAAAACAGTGGCGTGAGGTCGAAACTTGTGCTTTCACTAAGATCGTTGCGGATGCAACATTATCGATGGGAGGAGTAAGACATGAAACGCAGACCGATTCTGGGCCTGATGGGAGGAGCAGCTCTGGCGTTGTCGTTGGGCGCATCTGCCGCAACTGCACAGGAAGTCACGCTCAGGCTACACCATTTCCTTGCGGCGCAAGCCAATGTGCCGACGCATATTCTTGATGTCTGGGCAGACCAGGTCGAGGCGGACAGCGATGGCCGGATCAAGGTCGACCGCTTTCCCTCGATGCAGCTCGGCGGCACTCCCGGGGAGCTTTACGATCAGGCCGTCTCTGGGACGGCTGACGTGATCTGGACCGTGGTCGGGCTGACACCGGGCCGCTTCCCCTCGACCGAGGTGTTCGAATTGCCCTTCATGGTCAGCGATGCACGCTCAGCCTCCTATGCCTATTGGCACATGTTCGAGGAATCGATGCAGGAGGAATTCTCCGAAACCAAGATCCTCGGCACATGGGTGCATGGCCCCGGTGTGATTCACACAGAGGATCCGGTCACCAGCCCTGATGATCTGCGCGGGATGCAGATCCGCGGCCCGTCGCGCCTGACCGTGCAACTGCTCGAGGCACTGGGCGCAACACCCGTTGGTATGCCGATTGCGCAATCCCCGGAGGCACTCTCGCGCGGAGTGATAAATGGGGCAATCATGCCCTGGGAGGTCACACCGGCACTTCGTATCCCGGAACTTGTAGAGAACCACACCGAGTTCGAGGGCGACATGCTCTATACGGTGACCTTCGTGCTGGCCATGAATCAGGAGCGCTACGACGCGCTTCCCGATGACCTGAAAGAGGTGATCGACAACAATTCCGGGCTGGAATTCTCGGTCTTTGCAGGCGGCACCCAACAGGATTGGGACGCACCAGGGCGCGAAATGGCTGATGAGTTGGGAAATAACATCATCACGGTCTCGGCGGACGATGCCGAAGTCTGGCGCGAGCGGGCAATGCCGATCTACGAGCGCTGGATTTCCGAAATGGAAGGTCGCGGGATCGATGGTCAAGCGATGATCGACCGCGCCCGTGAGTTGATGGCCGAATACGAGGCTGCCAACTAAGAAAGAACCCTCCTTGCATGAACGGACGGCCCTGCTCGCCGGGGCCGTTTTTTCCAAAGGGACCGACCCAAGAGGCTGACATGCACGCAATCGCGATGGGCTTGTCGCGCGCACTGGCCATGATCGGAGGGATCGTGCTGGCCGCGCTGATCCTGATGACCTGCCTCTCGATCCTGGGTCGGCAACTCAGCATTCTACTACACAGCGACCTCGCACAAACCATCGCGCCCGGTCTTGCCACAGCGCTTCTCGGCATGGGTGTTGGCCCGATCTTTGGTGATTATGAGCTAACCGAACTCGGAATGGGCTTTGCGATCTTTTGCTTCCTGCCGCTGTGCCAGATCACAGCGGGGCACGCGCGGGTCGATATCTTTACCTCCTTCCTCAAGGCTGGAACACAGCGCTGGCTGAGGCTTGTGATCGAGATCCTGTTTTCGGCGGCCCTCATTCTGATTGCGTGGCGCCTCTCGGTCGGCATGATGCGCCGCGTCAATACAGGTCAGACGACCTTCCTGCTGGAAATCCCCTACTGGTGGCCCTATGCCGCCTGTTTCGTGGCCGCGAGCATCACGGCGCTGGTTGGCATTTACATGGTCTGGGTGCGCCTGATGGAGGCAGTCAGCGGGCAAGACATCATCGGTGAAGGCGCGGAGGGCGAACATTGAGCGCTATGGCAATCGGCCTGTGGTCCTTTCCGGCCCTGCTGACCCTCATCTTCCTGCGCGTGCCCATCGGTCTCGCGATGTTCGTGACCGGGTTGGTCGGGCTGGTGCTGGTGACTGGCACCACCAACACACCGCTCTCACGGCTGCAGACCGAGACCTTCACCACCTTCGCAAGCTATTCGCTCTCGATCATCCCGATGTTCCTGCTGATGGGCCATTTCGCCACGCTGGGCGGCATGTCTCAGGCGCTGTTCAAGGCCGCAGAGGGCTGGTTGGGTCACCGCAAGGGCGGCGTCGCGATGGCCGCTATTGGCTCCAGCGCGGGCTTTGGCGCGATCTGCGGCTCGTCTCTCGCCACGGCGGCCACGATGAGCCGCGTCGCGCTGCCGGAGTTGAAGCGCTACGGCTATGCGGGTGGCTTCTCGACCGCAACACTCGCGGCAGGCGGGACGCTGGGCATCCTGATCCCGCCATCCGTGGTGCTTGTGATCTATGCCATTCTGACCGAACAGAACATCGCGAAGCTCTTTCTCGCAGCCTTCGTCCCGGGCATCATGGCCGCGCTCGGATATCTGATCGTGATCGCGATCTATGTGCGCGTGAACCCCGAGTCCGCAGGAATCCGCCCCCGCATCCCATATGGAGAGCGTTTCCGCGCACTCGCAAAGGTCTGGCCAGTGATGGTGGTCTTCGGGCTTGTCGTGGGGGGAATCTACGCGGGCTGGTTCACACCCACCGAAGGGGCCGCTGTGGGGGCGCTCGGGACAGGGCTGATTGCATGGGTCAATGGCGGCCTCACCCGCAAGACATTGGCCGAAAGTTTCTATGTGACCGCGCGCTCATCCGCGATGATCTTCTTCATCATCTTCGGCGCGGCGTTCTATAATGGATTTCTCGCGCTCACACAGGTGCCGCAAAGCATTGCTGCATGGGTCGGGGGGTCCGGCTTCAGTCCGCTTATGGTGCTGCTGCTGATCCTTTGCTTCTACCTGATCCTTGGCTGCGTGATGGACAGCCTGTCGATGATCCTGCTGACAATTCCGATCTTCTGGCCCATCATGATGGAGTTGGATTTCAACTTCGTCACCATGGCCGATCTTCATGCCGCGCGCGCACGCGAAGCGATTCGCGCTGGCGTTGAGGTCGCGCCCGAGATGTTGCGATCCGTCGAGGCCGCGATAGCCGCTGGCGCGGAATTGACGCGCGAACAGATTCAGGCGCTGGGTCTGCGTCGCGTGAATGAGTTGGCCTTGCAACGCGCGAATATCGAGATGACTGCGATCTGGTTCGGCATACTGGTGCTGATCGTCGTCGAGGTCGGCTTGATCACACCACCCGTGGGAATGAACCTCTTCGTCATCAACGCAATGGACCCGAAAACGCGGATTACCGACACCTATCGGGCAGTTCTGCCATTTGTGGCATCCGATCTGATCCGCGTCGTCATTCTCGTGGCGTTTCCGGCGATTACTCTGTTTCTGTTGGCGATCTGACCGACGGTTCATCTACTCAGTGAGAGCCAGATTTTTCGGTAGTGCTTCAAAGGCGCCCATCTCTCGTCATATTCCCGCCTTAAGCGCTCTTTAACAATCTTGGGTAGAGTAGAACCAAGAGGACGATCATGTTTCAGAACAAACCTGACGCAGAGTCTGTTGCAGCGCCGAAGAACGCCATGGGCATCGCCCATATGTTGGGTCTCCGGAAAAAAGAAGAGATCAATCCGGTCATTGACGCGCGGCTGGAAGGGCTTTCCGTGCATCTCGACGAACGCCTGCCCCCAAAGGGTTGCTTCAAGCACTGAGCCGCAGGGCTGACACCCCAAGGGCCTCAATCAGCTCGCGCAATTCCTGACGCGCGGCAATATGCGAGAGTGTCATGCTCTCATTGCCCACGTCAGGCAGGTCGAGCAGTGTCAGGCCCTTGGGGAACAATTCGCGAAAAATCACGCGCTCACTGAAACCGGGAGCGATTCGAAACCCGATGCGTTTCGACAGGGCCTCCAGCGCGTCGCCAACCTTGCGCTTGTTGTGCATCGCCGTGGTGCCAAGGCGGTTGCGCAGCACGATCCAGTCCAGCGGGCGCAGCCCGGCCTGCGCACGGGTCTGCCGTGCTTTCCAGACCATCTCGGAATAGATCGACGGGGCAAGGACCGCCCCGGTTTCAGGGTCAGTCCGCGCGAGCAGGTCGAAATCAATGAAACTGTCATTGATCGGGGTCACCAGCGTGTCGGCGACCGAATGCGCATACTGGCTATAGCGCGTATGCGAGCCGGGGCAGTCGATCACGATGACATCCGAACGCGGCTCAATCTCTTCGAGCGCAGCCGCCATCCTGGCATCATGCAGCGCGGGACCTTCCGGCAGATCAAAGCGCGAGGCCTCGGGCAATGGCATGAACTCCGGTGTCGGCAGCGCGATCCCATTTCGGGCGCACCAGTTACGGCGATTCTCGATATAGCGGCCGAAGCTCAACTGCCGCAGGTCAAGATCCATCGCTCCCACTCGCAGCCCATCCCGCGCCAGGGCAACCGAGAGGTGCATCGACACGGTCGATTTCCCCGACCCGCCCTTCTCGTTTCCCACGACGATGATATGCGCCATCTGCTTGCCTCTTGTGCCGATCATCACGGGGTCTAGGCCCATCGAGGCACAGTTGCAAGCTCTGGAAAGAACCACTTAACCCCTTGTGAAAAAACGAGAAGGGCGCGGAAAACCCGCGCCCTCTCGCATAATCTGCTGTGACTGGATCAGAAGCCAAGCCCGGCGTATTTGTTCTTGAATTTCGAGACCCGGCCGCCCGTGTCCATCAGACGCGTGCCGCCACCCGTCCAGGCTGGGTGTACCGACGGGTCGATATCGAGCGAGAGCGTTTCCCCCTCTGCGCCCCAGGTCGATTTCATCTGGACGACAGTGCCATCGGTCAGCTTGACATTGATCAGGTGATAGTCGGGATGCGTGTCGGCTTTCATCGCAGCACTCCTCAGGCTGAAGCGTCCAGGGGACGGTAGTTGGTTTTCTCGGCGATACGCGCCGATTTGCCGCGACGGGCGCGCAGATAGTAAAGCTTCGCGCGGCGCACCTTGCCGCGGCGAACCACGGTGATGCTGTCGATATTCGTCGAATAGAGGGGGAACACACGCTCCACACCCTCACCGAAGGAGATCTTGCGCACAGTGAAGGACGCACCGATCCCATTGCCGCCCTTGCGCCCGATGCAGACGCCTTCGAAATTCTGGACACGCGAGCGCGTGCCCTCGGTCACTTTGTAGCCAACGCGGATGGTATCGCCGGCCTTGAAATCCGGGATATCCTTGCCGAGCTCCGCGATCTGCTCGGCTTCAATCTGAGCGATCAGGTTCATCGCCATTCCTCTTCATTTGCGCACGGTTGTTCCGCGCAGGTGTGGCTGTCCAAGAGCTCTGGTCTTCGTCCGGGTCCACCGCAGTGCCCGCCAGAGGTAGGTCAAGCTTGTCATTTCCATAGCCTACCCCAGCATAGGTCTTCGCGAAGTCAGAAGATCAGCCAAAGGCAGTAGTTCCGCAGCCGAGTCTCGGTTGCAGATTGCGGTGCTTTACGGTCACTCGCGGCGCGCGTCAAGTCTCACGAGCCGTGGGGGATCTCAAAATCCGGGGGTGCAAGCTCGAACCCCTCGAAGCGAAAGCCGGGCGAGACAGTGCAGCCGACCAGTGTCCAGTCGCCAAGGCTGCGCGCCGCCTGCCAGTGATGCGGCGGGACAATCGCCTGCGGCAGATGCCCCTGGGCAAAATCGCTCCCCAACACATGCGCTGTAGTGGGCCCCGCTTCGTTGGGCGCGATCAGCAATTCCAGCGGCGCGCCTGCGTGGAAGTGCCAGATCTCGGCAGCGTCTACGCGGTGCCAGTGGCTGCGTTCGCCCACGCGCAACAGAAACAGGATCGACGTTCCGGCCGGACGCGCGCCACGCTCCGCCTCGGCCACCCAGGTCTGGCGGTACCACCCGCCTTCGGGATGTCGCGCGAGGCCGAAATGGGTGATGATCTCGTCAGCCGTCATGTCACCGCTCGCCTTGCCGCAACGCCGCGCATGGCATGGTCGAGTTCATTGATGAGACTGCCTGCCATGGAACGATACGTCCAGAGTTGGAACTCCGTCTCGCTCTCCTTCACCAGCAAAAGCGGCAGATGCCCTAGCAACGTGCGCGCTGACGATGGCGCCGGCAGTTCGCGCAGTTCCATCGCCACCAGCCGCGCCAATACGGCTTGCGCGTCCTCGCCTTCCAGCATCACACCAGCCCAGCCATCCGACTGGTCGTTGAGAGAGGCACAATCTTCCAACCCATCGGGCAGACCCTCGCCAAATGCGAGGGCCTGTTCGCGCCCCGCCCAGACGAGACGCAGATCCGCCTCCAACACTTCGCCAGGTGCAGGAAACTCACCCAGCATCTTTGCGAGCGCCTCTGTCTTGCCGGGCAAGGGCGTAATCATTGTCATACGCGCAGGCACCATCGCACTCAGACGCGTAGCCCCGTGGGAAACGGGCAGGTGCAAACCTCCAAACGGTTGGCTTGCAGACAGCTCAATCACGCATCCGCCCTCCCTCTGGGTCAAAGAATACCGGGTCGCAGAGCGTGACCTCGCAGCGATTGCCCCGCAGACCATCATCGAGCCGAAGCATCTCACCATGCCGCGCGCGTCCATTCGTGACCAGCGCCAGCCCAAGCCATGTGCCCAGCGTGGGCGAATAGCAGACCGATTTCACATGCCCTTGCCCATGCGCTGCCTTGGCCGGAGCCTCGCGCGGGTAGAGATGCGCACCAGCGGTCAATTCCTCCGTCGGGTCTTGCGGGCGCAGGCCCACCAATTGCAACCGTTCTGCTCCCGTCAGCCCCGGTCGCCCGCTTGCCGCCTTCCCGATGAAATCCTTCTTGCGCGACATCATCCCCTGCAGCCCAAGGTCAAAGGTCGTCACCCGCCCGTCAATCTCGGCATGCGTGAGAAACCCCTTCTCGATACGCAGCACGTTCAGTGCCTCCATCCCATAGGCACCGCCCCCGAGCCCCTCGGCCAGCGCTACAAGTTGACGGAAGAGATCGGCCCCGTATCGCGCAGGCACGGCCAGCTCATAGCCCCGCTCGCCACTGAACGAGATGCGGAACAGCCGCGCGTTGATCTTCCCGATCTGCACCGGCTGATACCCCATGAAGGGCAGGTCCGGCACCTCGCCCAGCACATGCGCCAGCAACTCGCCCGCCAAGGGCCCGGCAACCGCCATCTGCGCCCATTGCTCGGTCACAGAACAGAGCCGCACCTGCCAGCCGCGGCAAAACGCCTGCTGCACAAATTCCAGATGCCGCATCACCTCGCCCGCAGCGGCAGTGGTGGTCGTCACCAGATAATCCTGCTCGTTCAGCCGCGCGCAGGTCCCGTCATCCATGACATGACCATCCTCGCGCAGCATCAGCCCATAGCGGACGCGCCCGACGGCAAGGCGCGACATGGTGCCGGTATAGACAAAATCCAGAAACCGCCCGGCATCGGGTCCCTGCACAGAGATCTTGCCCAGCGTCGAGACATCGCAGACCCCGACAGCCTTCCGGACATACCCGACCTCGCGGTTGCAGGCCGTGCGCCAGTCGGGATCACCGGGTTTCGGGAAATAGGAGGGCCGGTACCACAACCCCGCCTCGATCATCGGCGCACCCATCGCGCGCATCTGCGCGTCCGAAGTCGTGCGCCGCTCGGGCCGGAACCCCTTGCCCCGCGCTCCGGCCCCAAGCGCGCCGATGCTGACCGGCACGAAGGGCGGCCGGAAGGTGGTGGTGCCCGTGTCCGGAATGCTGCCACCTGTCGCGTCGGCCAGCACTGCCAGCGCCCCCATGTTTGACGACTTGCCCTGATCCGGCGCCATCCCTTGCGTGGTGTAACGCTTCATGTGCTCGACCGAGGCGAACCCCTCCTGTGCTGCGAGGGTCA
>SLJW01000177.1 GCA_007134865.1 Paracoccaceae bacterium
CACCCGCCCCATGGCCCTTCGCGGGCGCTGCCTGCGCGTTCCGCGCAGGCGGGGATCAAGGTTCGGGGAATTCCTGCGCCAGAAATCGCTCGAACGCCTCGAGATTGACCGGCTCGAACTGTCCGAAGGCCTGCATCCAGACCGAGGCCTCGCGCAGCGCGTCAGGCTCCAGCTTGCACCATTTCACGCGACCACGTTTCTCCTGGCTGATCAGCCCTGCATTGGCGAGGATGCCGAGATGCTTCGAGACCGCGGCCAGCGACATCTCGAAGGGTTCGGCGACATCGGTCACGGCCATGTCGTCTTCCAGCAACATGGCCAGAATGGCGCGCCTCGTGGGGTCGGCGAGGGCCATGAAAACGAGGTCAAGCGATGGGGCCGGGTCCAGGGTCATGGCGACCATCTTGCCGCTGTCCGCAAAAAGGTCAACTGATCGGTTGAATATGCTGCACTAGCGAAATGCCGGGCCGCGCGCCGAAGGCGCGCGGTCTCCCCGGAAAAATAAGACATGAAAACAATATGATACGTGAATCCCCAGTGCGCGTTTCGCCGCTTGACTCTGAGGCATACCCTGCCTAGCTTGCGCGCAACTTGCAGCCGGGGGTGGCGCATGGGTGAGCGGGAAGAGCTGGAGCGTCTGCGCGAGCTTGATGCGCGGATTGCCAAGGTCAAGGCCACGCTCGATCCGCCCAAGGCCGCGCAGGATCATCATTCGATGGCCCAGACCGGCTGGCGGATGGTGATAGAGCTGGTGACGGGCCTCGTCATCGGCGCGGCATTCGGATACGGGCTCGACGTGCTTTTCGACACGCTGCCCATTTTTCTGGTGCTGCTGACTTTGCTGGGCTTCGCGGCTGGCGTGCAGACGATGATGCGCACCGCCCGCGAGTTGAGCCTCAAGGGCGACGACAAGGCCCCGCCGCAAGCGGGTGCGGAACGAAGGGACGAAGAACGTGGCGGATAACAACGGTGGTCTCGCAATCAAGCCGATGGACCAGTTCGAGGTCAAGGCGCTCTTTGGCGGTGATGTCAGCTGGTACACGCCCACGAATGTCACGCTCTGGATGGCGTTGACGGTCCTCGCCGCCTCGGCGCTGATGATCTACGGCGCACGCGGGCGCGCCTTGGTGCCGAGCCGGGCGCAATCGGCGGCCGAGATGACCTATGGTTTCATCTACAAGATGGTCGAGGATGTCGCGGGCAAGGATGCGGTGCGTTTCTTTCCGCATATCTTCACGCTGTTCATGTTCGTGTTTTTCGCGAATATTCTTGGCCTCGTCCCCTTCGCTTTCACCACCACATCGCATATCGCCGTGACCGCTGTGTTGGCGCTGACCGTGTTCTTCAGCGTGACTGCGCTGGGCTTCATCCTGCACGGCACCAAGTTTCTGGGCCTGTTCTGGATCTCCAGCGCGCCACTTGCGTTGCGCCCGGTATTGGCGCTGATCGAGCTGATTTCCTATTGCGTGCGGCCTGTCAGCCACTCCATTCGTCTGGCCGGCGCGATGATGGCGGGCCACGCCGTGGCGAAAGTCTTTGCGGGCTTTACTGCGGCGATGGGCGCGGCCTTCTTTTTGCCAATCCTTGCAGTGACCGCGCTCTATGCGCTGGAGCTGCTCGTGGCCGTCATTCAGGCCTATGTGTTCACCATTCTGACCTGCGTCTATCTGAAAGACGCGTTGCACCCGTCGCACTGACGCACGGAGCCACGGTCAGACCCTCAATCCAGCCAATTCCACTGTAAGGAGAGACAACATGGAAGGCAGTATCGCAGAAATGGGCAAGTTCATCGGTGTCGGTCTGACCGCCATCGGCATGGGTGGCGCGGCCATCGGTGTGGGCAACATTGCCGGTAACTTCCTCTCGGGCGCCCTGCGCAACCCCTCGGCTGCACCTGGCCAGACCGCCATGCTGTTCATCGGCATCGCATTCGCCGAAGCGCTCGGGATCTTCTCGTTCCTGGTCGCGCTTCTGCTGATGTTCGCCGTCTGAGGCCTTCCCGACAGTATCCTTACGCCCGGACGGGCCGCATGGCGGCCTGTCCGGTGAAATCAGGGCCAGGGGGACGACATGGCAGAGACTGCCGCAACGGGGCCGGGCATGCCCCAACTGGATATATCCACCTTCCCGAACCAGATCTTCTGGCTCGTGGTCACGATGGTGGTGCTGTATTTCGTGATGTCCCGCGTGGCACTGCCGCGTGTCGCCGCAGTGCTCGCCGACCGACGTGGTGTCATCACCAGTGACATCGCGACAGCCGAAGAGTTCAAGCACAAGGCGCAAGTCGCCGAAGAGGCCTATCACAAGGCGCTCGCGGAGGCGCGGGCCGAGGCGGGTCGCATCATCGAGGCCGCCAAGGCCGAGATGCAGGAAGAGCTTGACGCGCAGATGGCGAAAGCCGATGCCGAAATCGCAGCCCGCACTGCGGAGTCCGAACGCCGCATTCAGGAGATCCGCGACAGCGCCATGGATATGGTCAGCGATGTGTCGAAAGATGCGACCAAGGACATTCTGGAGCTGTTCGGCGCCAAGGCAGATGCGCGCAGCGTGAACGCGGCTGTTGCCGCACGGCTGAAAGGGGGCGCATGATGCTGCGTTTGAGTGTGATTGCCCTGTTCCTGGCCAGCCCTGCGCTGGCCGCCGGGGACTATCCGTTCTTCTCGTTTCGCAACACCGATATCGTGGTGCTTCTGGCCTTCCTCATCTTTGCGGGCATCCTGATTTATTTCAAGGTGCCGCCGAAAATCATGGGCTTTCTGGATTCGCGTGCTGAGGGGATCCAGTCGGAGCTCGACGAGGCCCGCAAGCTGCGGGAAGAGGCGTTGGAGCTTCATGCTTCGTTCGAGCGCAAGCAGGCCGAGGTCAAGGACGAGGCTGCGCGGATTGTCGAAAAGGCAAAGGCTGATGCCCAGCTTGTTGCCGAACAGACAAAGGCCGATATTGAAGCCTCGATCACGCGTCGCCTGAAGGCGGCTGAGGATCAAATCGCTTCGGCCGAGGCGAGCGCCATCCGCGACGTGCGCAATACCGCTGTTGCAGTGGCCGTGGCGGCGGCAGGCGATGTGCTGGCCAAGCAAATGGATGCGGAGCGCAGTGACGAGTTGGTCCAGAAAGCCATCAAGACGGCTGATCAGCGCCTGCACTGATATACAGGCGACTGTGTGACACCAAGGCCCCGGCCTCTGGCCGGGGCCTTTGTCATGTGGGCACTTACATGTCCTGTGCGTGTTCGAAGCGCAGCTTGGCAATCGCCTCATTATGCGCGCTGCGCTTCATATCGGCCATCATCTGTTCGACAAAGTCCAGATGCGCCTCTGCTGCCCTGCGGGCGGCCACCGGGTCACGCTCCTGCAGTGAGGCGTTGATCGCGCCATGCTGGGCCAGCAGATCACTTCTGGTCGCGCGCTGGCGAAAGATCATCTGTCGGTTGTAGAACACCCCCTGATGCAGCAGGTTGAACATCGCGCGCATCATGTGCAGCATGATGATGTTATGCGAGGCTTCGACAATCGAGAGATGAAACTCGGCATCGAGCAGGGCCTCCTCGCTCGGGTCGCGTTTGAGATGCGCGGACTCCATCTTGCGATAGATCGTATCGATGATCTTCAGGTCCATGTCCGAGCCATGACGGGCAGCGCGTTCGGCGGCCATACCTTCGAGGTCGCGGCGAAAACTGATATAGTCGAACAGTGCTTCGTCATGCTGGGCAAAAAGATTCACCAGCGAGTCCGAGAAGGCCGAGTCAAGCAATTCCGCCACATATATCCCGGCGCCTGCGCGCGTGGTCAGCAGACCACGCGACTGCAGATCGGCAATCGCATCGCGCAGCGATGGGCGCGAGACGCCCAGTTTCTCGGCCAGTTCGCGCTCCGAGGGCAGTTTTTCGCCCGGACGCAGGATTCCGCGCAGCAGCAGCAGTTCGATCTGGCGCACGACACTGCGCGAGAGCTTCTCGGGTTGGATGCGCTGGAACGGCATGGGGCCTCCGACAGGAAGGGCACGGCGGGTTTGCCCAAAGCTTGTGCAATAATTGGTCAAAAGATATGACCGCTTTTCTGTCGGCGCAATAAAAAAAGGCCAGCCCGGAATGGGCTGGCCCTTGGAAAAACTCAGAAAAAATCAGGAGGGTTGGTGCGGACGGATGAAGATTTCGACGCGCCGGTTCTGCCGCCGCCCCTCGGGCGTCGCATTGCTGGCCACTGGCTGGGTCAGCCCGCGCCCGATGGTCTGAATGCGATTGGCGGCCACACCTTCGCCGCGCAGCACCTGCGCGACCGAGCCTGCGCGCCGCTCGGAAAGCCCCTGATTGTATTCCGCCGAGCCGGTATTGTCGGTATGCCCGATCACGATCACATCGCTGCGCGGATAGTTCACGAGGTTCACCGCGATCGTGCGCAGGTCGCGTTGCAGGTCGGGACGCAATGTTGCGCTATCGACAGCGAACAGCAGATCCTGCGGCAGGGTCAGGATCAGTTCCTGCCCGGTATTGCGAATGTTTACATTGTCGCCCAATTCACGCCGAAGTTCTGCGGCCTGTCGGTCGAGTTGCTGGCCGATCAGCGCACCGGCCGTGCCACCGAGAATAGCACCACCAACAGCGCGACGGGCGGAATTGTCGCCTGTCGCGGCGCCCAGAATGCCGCCCACAGCCGCACCGGCCACGGCACCGCCAACCGTCCGGTCGCGCGTATCAGTCGGGTCGGGGGCACAGGCCGCGAGCACGAATGCCGCCGCACCAAGGCCAAGAACAGGTCTGGAGAGTCGCATCGGAGAACCTTTCGAAACTGGAAACCACGCTATACTCTGCCCCAATACATAAGGTCATGTCACGTTCCCTTGAGCACGTTAGCGCTGACTCAGCCTGCTTCCTGCGCATCGTGACGTGCCGCTTCCCATCCCAGCATCGCGCGTTTGCGCGCCAACCCCCAGTGATAGCCGCCCAGGCCGTCGCCCGCGCCGCGCAGACAGCGGTGGCAGGGAATCACGAAGCCAAGCGGATTGCGCCCCACGGCGGCCCCCACCGCGCGCGCAGCGCGCGGTGCCTCGATCCGCTGTCCGATCTCGCCATAGCTGGTGACATGCCCCGAAGGCACTTGCAGCAACGCCTCCCAGACCTTGATCTGGAACGGCGTGCCGATCAGATGCAGCGCCGCTTCGCCCGATTGCGCAAAGGCGGCCTCGACATGCGGCGCAGCACGGCTCGGGTCGGCGATGAAATCCGCCTCGGGCCACCGCGCGCGCATCTCGTCCAGAACAGCCTCTTCAGCGCCGGGCTCGGCGAAGGCCAGCCCGCAAAGCCCGCGCTCGGTGGCCAAGCCCAAGGCGCGCCCGAAAGGCGAGTCGAACCAGCCGTAACCGATGGTCAGCCCCGCCCCACGGCGGGCATAGTCGCCCGGTGTCATCGCCTCCCAGCGCAGGAACAGATCGTGCAGCCGCGCCTGCCCCGAGAGGCCCAACTCATGTGCGGCGTCCAGCGTGGTGAAGCGCTCGGCCAGAAGTTCGCGCGCCTGACCCAGCATCAGATATTGCTGGTAGCGCTTGGGTGAGACCCCCACCCACTGGCTGAACAGCCGCTGGAAATGCGCGGCGCTCATCCCCATCGCGCCTGCAAGCTCCGACAGCCCCAGATGTGTTCCCCCGGGTGCGTCGATCAACGCGATGGCGCGCGCGATCACGCGGTAGTGGTAACTCGCATCCTGCTCGGTCATATCGTCCATCGCATCTGTCCTCATGCCTTGCGCCTGTTCTATCGCGCGCGCGCCCCGCCCGCGACACGAAAGCTGCGCAAAGGCGCAGTTGCGCTTGCTTCACAAGTTCACTAAGGGCAGGAGGAGGTTTGCACATGAATTGGGCAACGCTGCATGAAACTCGGACTCTTCGTCCTCATCATTGGCTATCTGCTCAGCCAGTTCTACCGGGCCTTTCTGGCGGTGCTGGCGGGGCTGTTGCAGGCTGATATCGGGGTTGGCGCGGATGATCTGGCGCTGGCCTCGGGGCTGTGGTTCCTGAGTTTCGCGGCCATGCAACTGCCCGTCGGTGCAGCGCTCGACCGCTATGGCCCACGCCGCACCACGGCGCTGATGCTGGGCCTGGGCGGCACTGGCGGGGCGCTGTTGATGGCGCTGGCGCAGAATGCAATGCATCTGCATCTCGCGATGGTGCTGTTGGGCATCGGCTGCGCGCCAGTGCTGATGGCCTCTTACTATATTTTTGCCCGGACCTATTCGCCTGCGATCTTCGCCACGCTGGCGGGCGCCGTCATCGGCATCGGCTCGCTGGGCAATATCCTGAGCGCATTGCCCCTGGCCTGGGCTGCGGAACTCATGGGCTGGCGTGCGGCCCTGATCGCCGTGGGGGCCTTGACTGCGCTGGTGGCAGTCGTGATCTGGGTTACAGTCAATGACCCGCCCCGTGCCGAAAGCGCTGATGGTGCACAGGGCAACCTGCGCGATCTGCTGCGCATCCCGGCGCTGTGGCTGATGGTGCCGCTGTTGGTCGTGAATTACGCGCCCGCAGCGGGGTTGCGCGGGCTCTGGGTCGGGCCGTTCTATACCGATCTTTACGGGCTGGGCGCGACGAGCATCGGACAGGCGACGCTGTTGATGGCCATTGCCATGATTCTGGGCAATTTCGCCTATGGCCCGCTCGACCGCTGGCTGGGCACGCGCAAATGGGTGGTGCTGGGCGGCAATCTTGGCGGGGCGGTCAGTCTGGCGCTGCTCTGGCTGCTACCGCTGAGCGGCGTCTGGCAGACAGCTCTCCTCTTCGCGGCGGTGGGCTTTTTCGGCGCGTCCTTCCCGATGATGATGGCCCATGGCCGCGCCTTCATCCCAGCGCATCTGACCGGGCGTGGGATCACGCTGCTGAACCTCTGCTCCATCGGCGGGGTGGGGCTCTTGCAGACGATCAGCGGCTATGTGCACCGCGCCGCCCCCGACGCGCCGCCCGAGGCGGCCTATCAGACGCTGTTTGCCTTTTTCGGTCTCTGCCTGCTGGTCGGCTGCCTGATTTATGCCTTCTCGCGCGACCGGACCGACTAGCGCCCCTTCACCTTGTTGCGGCTTTGAGATACACCGCGCGCGACACGCGAAAAGGAGGCCGCAATGGGCTACAAGGTCGTCGTCGCAGGTGCCACGGGTAATGTGGGCCGCGAAATGCTGAATATTCTGGCCGAGCGGGAATTCCCAGTCGATGAGATCGCGGTGCTTGCCTCGCGCCGCAGCCTCGGGACCGAGGTCAGCTTTGGCGACACCACGCTGAAATGCAAGGATCTCGACACGTTCGATTTCACCGGCTGGGATATCGCGTTTTTCGCCATCGGCTCGGATGCAACGAAGCAATACGCGCCCATTGCGGCCTCAAAGGGCTGCGTGGTGATCGATAACTCCTCGCTTTATCGCTATGACCCCGATGTGCCGCTGGTGGTGCCCGAGGTGAACGCCGCGGCGGTCGAGGGCTATACGAAGAAGAACATCATCGCCAATCCCAATTGCTCGACTGCGCAGATGGTGGTGGCGCTCAAGCCACTGCATGACCGCGCCCCGATCCGGCGAGTCGTGGTAAGCACCTACCAATCCGTCAGCGGCACCGGCAAGGACGGCATGGACGAGTTGTGGGAGCAGACCAAATCGATCTACAACCCGACTTCCGAAGTGCCGCCCAAGGTCTACCCCAAGCAGATCGCCTTCAACGTGATCCCGCATATCGACGTGTTCCTTGACGATGGTTCGACCAAGGAAGAGTGGAAGATGGTCGCCGAGACCAAGAAGATCATGGACCCCTCGATCAAGCTGACCGCGACCTGCGTGCGCGTGCCGGTCTTTGTCGGGCACTCGGAAGCGATCAACATCGAGTTCGAGGATTTCCTCGATGAGGATGAGGCCCGCGATATCCTGCGCGAGGCGCCGGGGCTTCTGGTCGTCGATAAGCGCGAGGATGGCGGCTATATTACCCCCATCGACTGTGTGGGCGAATATGCGACCTATGTCAGCCGCATTCGGCAGGATTCGACCATCGAAAACGGGCTGAATATCTGGGTGGTCAGCGACAATCTGCGCAAGGGCGCGGCGCTCAATGCCGTGCAGATTGCCGAAGTGCTGGGCGCGCGCTGCCTGCAGAAGGGCTGAGCGCCACATTCTCCGGGCGCGGGGGCTTCGCCCCCGCGTTTTCGCCTTCGCGCCCAGAGCGAGGCGATGCGACGGCGCACCACGCCGCAAGTGGAAAATCCAAAGGCGTAACTGAAGCGGAAAATGTCGCAATCGCGGCTTATTGCACCAGCCCGGTCGACTATAGCAGGGGCGTAGCGAGGATTCCGCGCAGGGAGCGAGACATGGCCTTCAAGACCGACATCGAAATCGCCCGTGAGGCACAGAAAAAACCCATCCAGGAGATCGGCGCGAAACTGGGCATCCCGTCCGAACATCTGCTGCCCTTCGGCCATGACAAGGCCAAGGTCAGTCAGGAATTCGTGGCCGAGACGCGCGCGCGCAAGCGCGGCAAGCTGATCCTTGTCACCGCGATCAACCCCACGCCCGCGGGCGAGGGCAAGACGACGACGACTGTGGGATTGGGTGACGGCCTGAATGCGATTGGCAAAAAGGCGGCGATCTGCATCCGCGAGGCCTCGCTGGGGCCGAATTTCGGCATGAAGGGCGGCGCGGCGGGGGGTGGCCACGCCCAGGTCGTCCCGATGGAAGACATGAACCTGCATTTTACCGGGGATTTTCACGCCATCACTTCGGCGCATAACCTGCTCTCGGCGATGATCGACAACCATATCTACTGGGGCAACGAGTTGGAGATCGACGAGCGCCGCATCACCTGGCGGCGCGTGATGGACATGAACGACCGCGCGCTGCGTGACATGGTGGTCAATCTGGGCGGGGTCGCGAACGGGTTCCCGCGCCAGACAGGCTTCGATATCACGGTGGCCTCCGAAGTGATGGCGATCCTCTGTCTGGCGGCTGATCTGGGTGATCTGGAGCGGCGGCTGGGCGATATCGTCGTCGCCTACCGGCGCGACAAGTCGCCGATCCACTGCCGCGATATCGGCGCCGAGGGCGCGATGGCGGTGCTCCTGAAGGATGCGATGCAGCCCAATCTGGTGCAGACTCTGGAAAACAACCCGGCCTTCGTGCATGGCGGGCCCTTCGCCAATATCGCGCATGGCTGCAATTCGGTGGTTGCCACGCAGACGGCACTCGGGCTGGCGGATTATGTCGTGACCGAGGCCGGATTCGGGGCCGACCTTGGGGCCGAGAAGTTCTTCAATATCAAATGCCGCAAGGCCGGGCTGGAACCGGCGGTTGCGGTGATCGTGGCAACCGTGCGCGCAATGAAGATGAATGGCGGCGTGGCGAAAGCCGATCTTGGTTCGGAAAATGTCAGCGCGGTTGAGAAAGGCTGCGCGAATCTTGGCCGCCACATCGAGAATGTGAAATCCTTCGGCGTGCCGGTGATCGTAGCGATCAACCATTTTCACTCCGATACCGAGGCCGAAGTGCAGGCGGTGAAGGATTATGTCGCCTCGCTGGGCTCGGAAGCGATCCTGTGTCGGCATTGGGCCGAAGGATCGAAAGGCATCACCGAACTGGCAACGCGCGTGGCCGAACTCGCCGATGGCGATCATGCGCAATTCGCGCCGCTCTATGGCGATGACATGCCATTGTTTGAAAAAATCCAGACCATCGCCCGGCGCATTTACCGCGCCGATGATGTCCTTGCCGATGCGAAGATTCGCAACCAGTTGAAGGACTGGGAAACAGCAGGATATGGCAATCTGCCGATCTGCATGGCCAAGACGCAGTATTCCTTTTCGACCGATCCCAACCTGCGCGGGGCACCGGTGAACCATTCGGTGCCCGTGCGAGAGGTTCGGCTCTCGGCGGGTGCAGGGTTCATTGTGGTGATCTGTGGTGAGATCATGACCATGCCGGGGCTTCCGCGCAAACCGGCGGCTCAGAGTATCCGCTTCAATGAGGATGGTCTGATCGAGGGGCTGTTCTGAGGCGGGATGATGTGCGGCGCTCGCGCGGCTGGCGCCGCGCCTCGCCCCGCCCACCATCCCGCAAGGGCGCGTCGTCACGCCGGATTGCAAAGGCACGGTCAGCACGATAGGCATCTGCGCGATCAGAAAAGAGGGCGAGCATGCCACGCGCAGAGAACTGCACCACCATGAGTGAATTGCGGGCCGAAATCGACCGGATCGACCGGGCACTGGTTGCGCTCTTGCGCGAGCGTGTGGATTGCATCGACCGGGCGGTGACGCTGAAACAGGGCGAAGGGCTGCCAGCGCGGATCGAGTCGCGCGTGACAGAGGTGCTGGCAAAGGTGCGCCGGGAGGCGGAGCAGAACGGGATCGAGCCTGAGCTGGTCGAGCAGCTCTGGTCAGATCTGATCGAATGGTCGATCGCGCGGGAAGAACGGGTCCTCGGGTCCGAGGCAGGGAGGGACGACAGATGACAGCGGCACTGATGGATGGGAAGCTTTTCGCTGCGAAGATTCGGACGAAGGTCGCGGATCAGGTAGGGCAGCTGAAGCAAGACCATGGCCTGACACCCGGCCTTGCCGTGGTGCTAGTTGGTGAAGACCCTGCGAGCCAGGTCTATGTGCGCTCGAAGGGAAAGCAGACGGTCGAAGTCGGAATGGCCTCTTTCGAACATAAGCTCTCGGCGGATACATCTGAGGCCGATCTGCTTTCTCTAATAGCGAAATTGAATGCCGATCCGGAAATTCATGGGATTCTCGTTCAGTTGCCGCTGCCTTCTCATCTCAATTCCGATCTCGTGATCAATAGTATTGACCCGGCCAAGGATGTTGACGGCTTTCACATTTCCAACGTTGGGTTGCTCGGGACCGGGCAGAAAGCCATGGTGCCCTGCACCCCGCTCGGCTGTCTGATGATGCTGCGCGATCATCACGGGAGCCTCTCTGGCCTGGAGGCCGTCGTGGTGGGTCGCTCGAATATCGTGGGCAAACCCATGGCGCAGCTTCTGCTGGGCGAGAGTTGCACAGTCACCATCGCGCATTCGCGCACGCGTGATCTGGCGGAGGTCTGCCGTCGCGCCGATATTCTGGTCGCAGCTGTTGGGCGGGCCGAGATGATCCCGGGCGACTGGGTCAAACCCGGCGCGACAGTGATCGATGTCGGCATCAACCGCATTGCCGCAGGTGAGAAAACCCGTCTTGTCGGCGATGTGCATTTCGAGAGCGCTGCGGCCGTGGCCGGTGCGATCACGCCGGTGCCGGGCGGGGTCGGGCCGATGACGATTGCCTGTCTGTTGGCCAATACGTTGACCGCATGCTGCCGCGCGCATGGTCTGCCCGAGCCCGAGGGGCTGACGGTCTGATCCCCGTCAGGGGATCAGCTTGGCGATGATCAGATCAGCAGCCTCTTCGGGGCTCATTCTGGTCGTGTCGATCCGGATCTGGGGCGCTTCGGGCGGCTCATAGGGCGAGTCGATCCCGGTGAAATTCTTCAACGCGCCCGCGCGGGCCTTGGCATAGAGCCCTTTCACATCGCGCTTTTCCGCCTCTTCCAGCGGCGTGTCGATGAAGATCTCGACAAATTCGCCCGGCTGCATCATGCCGCGCACCATCTCGCGTTCGGAGCGGAAGGGCGAGATGAAGGCGGTGATCACGATCAGCCCGGCATCACTCATCAGCTTTGCGACCTCGCCCACGCGGCGGATATTCTCGACCCGGTCGGCATCGGTGAAGCCCAGATCCTTGTTCAGCCCATGGCGCACATTGTCGCCATCGAGCAGGAAGGTGTGGCGGTTCATCCGCGCGAGTTTCTTTTCGACCAGATTGGCGATGGTGGATTTGCCCGAGCCCGACAGCCCGGTCATCCAGAGCACCATCGGCTGCTGGTTCTTGAGGTTTGCGTGATGGTCGCGCGAGATGTCGGTCGCCTGCCAGTGGATATTCGAGGCGCGGCGCAGGGCGAAATGGATCAGCCCCGCCCCAACCGTGCGGTTGGTCAGCTTGTCGATCAGGATGAAGCCGCCCAGATCGCGGCTATCCTCATAGGGTGCGAAGGGGATGTCGCGGTCGGTCGTCACCACGGCCACGCCGATCGCGTTGAGATCGAGCGTCTTGGCGGCCAGGTGTTCCATAGTGTTGACATTGACCTGATATTTCGGCTGCGCGACCGTGGCGCTGACCGTCTGCGGGCCGATCTTGAGCCAATAGGCCCGCCCCGGCACCATCTCGTCCTCATCCATCCAGATGACCGTCGCCTCGAACTGGTCGGCGACTTCGACCGGGCTGTTCGCCGCCGTGATGACCTGCCCGCGCGAGCAGTCGATCTCATCGGCGAGGCAGAGGGTCACGGCCTGACCGGCGACCGCGCGTTCCAACTCGCCATCGAGCGTGACAATCCGCGCCACGCTTGAGGTCTTGCCCGAGGGCAGCACGCGCACCTCATCGCCGGGGTGGACCTGACCCGAGACGATGGTGCCGGCAAAGCCGCGAAAATCGAGATTGGGGCGGTTGACCCATTGCACCGGCAGGCGGAAGGGCTTGCGCTGGTCGGCGCTCTGGTCCAGTTCGACGGTTTCCAGATGGCTCAGCAATGTGGGGCCGTCATACCAGCCCATTGCGACGCTGGGGCTGGCGATATTGTCGCCTCCAAGCCCCGAGATGGGAACCGCCGTGAACTCGATGATCCCGATGGATTCGGCAAAGGCGCGGTAATCCGCGACAATACGGTCGAACACCTCGCGGTCATAGCCGACAAGGTCCATCTTGTTCACCGCCAGCACGATATGGCGGATGCCCAACAGATGCGCGAGATAGCTGTGCCGCCGGGTCTGGGTCAGCACGCCCTTGCGGGCGTCGACCAGGATCACGGCCAGATCAGCGGTGGACGCGCCAGTAACCATGTTTCGGGTGTATTGTTCGTGGCCGGGCGTGTCGGCGACGATGAATTTGCGCTTTTCGGTGGCGAAGAAGCGATAGGCTACGTCGATGGTGATGCCCTGTTCGCGCTCGGCGGCCAGGCCATCGACCAGCAGCGCGAAGTCGATGTTCTCGCCCTGCGTGCCCACGCGCTTCGAATCCGCCTCGAGCGTGGCTAGCTGGTCCTCGAAGATCATCTTGCTGTCATAGAGGAGCCGCCCGATCAGCGTGGATTTGCCGTCATCGACCGAGCCGCAGGTGATGAAACGCAGCATGGTCTTGTGCTGGTGGGTCTCCAGATAGGCGTCGATGTTTTCGGCGATCAGGGCGTCGGTTTTGTAAATGTCGTCCATCAGAAATAGCCTTCCTGCTTCTTCTTCTCCATCGAGGCCGCCTGGTCATGGTCGATGGCGCGCCCCTGCCGCTCGGACGTGGTGGTGAGCAGCATTTCCTGAATGATCTCGGGCAGGGTGGTGGCGCGGCTTTCGACAGCGCCGGTCAGCGGGTAGCAACCGAGGGTGCGGAAGCGGACCGAACGCATGACGGGGGTTTCGCCATTCAGCGGGAAACGCTCGTCATCGACCATCAGGAGCAGCCCGTCGCGGATGACCGTCGGGCGTTCTGCGGCGAAATAGAGCGGCACGATCTCGATGTTTTGCAGATGGATATATTGCCAGATGTCGAGTTCGGTCCAGTTCGACAGCGGAAAGACCCGCATCGATTCGCCCTTGGCCTTTCGGGCGTTATAGATGCGCCAGAGTTCGGGGCGTTGCGCCTTCGGGTCCCAGCGATGGGCAGCGGTGCGGAAGCTGAAGATACGCTCCTTGGCGCGGCTCTTTTCCTCGTCGCGCCGCGCACCGCCGAAAGCCGCGTCGAACCCATGCAGGTCAAGCGCCTGTTTCAGCCCCTCGGTCTTCCACATATCAGTGTGCAACCCGCCATGGTCGAACGGGTTGATGCCGCGCTTCACCGCTTCGGGGTTCTGATAGACGATCAACTGCATCCCTGCCTTGCGGGCGGCGCGGTCGCGCAGCGCATACATCTCACGGAATTTCCATGTCGTATCAACATGCAGGAGCGGGAAGGGCGGGGGTGCGGGGTAGAAGGCCTTGCGCGCCAGATGCAGCATCACGGCGCTGTCCTTGCCCACCGAATAGAGCATCACCGGCTTTTCCGCCTCCGAGACGACTTCACGCATGATGTGGATTGCCTCGGCTTCGAGCCGTTGCAGGTGGGTCAGCGTTTGCAGGGTCATGCGGGGCGGGTCCTTGTGGCTTTGGTGCGGCTTGGCAGGGGTGTAACTCTGCGCTAGACTAAGTGCACCTCCCATATGGGAGGGAGGGTATATGATTACAGCGCAGGACACGAGAGTGCTGGTTTCCATAACGCGCGCCGGTGCGACCGGCGGCGAATGGGCGCCCATGTTGCGCGAATTGGGCGCTCAGATGCAGGCCGATGCGGCGCAGCTCTGGCATGTGGGACAGTTCTGGGACATGGCGGGTGAGGCGCGCGGCGCGCGGCCCGCAGTGCTCACCGGGCTGCGCCTTGGCCGCGTCTATACCGGTGAGGAACTTGCGGATCGGGCGCTGGGAGAGCCAGCGGATGGCGATCAGCGCGCGTTGGGGATCCGTGCGCCGGATGGTGCGGCATGGTTGCTGCTGCACCGTGGGCGAGGGGTATTCCGGGCTGTGGATTCGGCGCTCCTGTCCAGTTTGGCGCCACATCTGGAACAGGCACTTGCGCTGGCGGTGCAGGTCACGGGCCTGCGGGCAGAGGTCGCGCAAGCCGACCGGCTTGCGCGGCGGCTGCAGGTCGGGAAGGTGCGCTTTGGTGCCGGTGGCGAAGTGGTCGCGCGCGATGCCGTCGCGCGCGAATTGCTGGCACGGGCTGGTGTCACGCTACCTGCAATTGCGCTGGCCGGGAAGGGGCTGCTGCGCCTCGCTCCGACGCTCGAGATGCTCTGCCTGCCCGATATGGGCTATCTGCGCGCCATCGACGCGCCGCTCCCCGAGCCCGAACGGATTGCGGAGGGCCTCGGCCTCAGCCTGCCCGAGGCACGGCTGGTCCGCGCGATAGGGCAGGGTGCCAGCATTGCCGAGGCCGCGCAGGCACTGGGACTTACCATCGAGACGGCGCGTTACTACTCCAAACAGATCTTCGCCAAGACCGGTTTGCGCGGTCAGCCTGACCTGATGCGCAGGCTCTGGGCCGGGGCGCTGGTGCTGGGGTGAGGGCCACATCGCAGCGGGGATCATCACCCGCGCGGGAGGCGTGTCCCGCTTCGCGCCAGCTCTCATGAGTCCCGGATACGCAAGAGCAGTTTTGATCCAGACCGCATAGCCCTGCGAATTACCTAATGGTGCGGCAATCATGCCGAGCGCTAGGCTGCGCCTGAAAATAAACAAAGAGGAGACGACATGAACCGCAGAACACTGATGACAACCGTCGCTGCAACTGGCCTGACCGCCATCGTGGCTGGCTGTGCGCCGATGGGTGGCCAGCCGGATATTGTCGACATCGCCGCGTCCAATGATCAGTTCTCCACATTGGTTACCGCCGTGTCCACTGCCGGACTGGTCGACACGCTGAAAGGTGATGGGCCGTTCACGCTCTTTGCGCCCACGAATGCAGCTTTTGAGGCTCTGCCACCCGGCACAGTAGAGTCTCTGCTGCAGCCCGAAAATCGCGATCAGCTTGTCGAAGTGCTGACCTATCATGTTGTGCCCGGTGCCGTGACGTCGGACCAACTGGCCGGACAGCGTCTCGATGCCGAGACCGTTCAGGGTGGCACTGTGGATATCGATGCGACCGGGACTGGTGTTCGCGTGAACAATGCGAACGTGACCCAGGCGGATACCATGGGGTCCAATGGTGTGATTCACCGCATTGACCGGGTGCTTTTGCCGCAGTGATATGCCGCAGTTAGCTTTTCTGATGCAAACCCGCCGACGCATGTTGGCGGGTTTGTTCATATGTCGTAGAGGGCCGCATCGCTACAGGCTCTTGCGTCACTTGTCGAATCGTGGCTCGGTTCCGGAGATGAGGCGCCGGATGTTCTCGCCATGTTTGTAGATGATCATGGCGGCGAGAACGGCAAACAGCGCCACCATGCTGCCATAGCCGAAGCCCCATGCCAGCACCGGGCTCAGTGTGCTTGCGACGAGGGCCGCAAGTGACGAAATCCGCGCCAGCTTGAATACAGCGACCCAGAGGGCGCAGACGGCAAGCCCCACTGGCCAAGCCATCACAAGCGCGATGCCGATAAAGGTCGCGACTCCCTTGCCGCCCCGCAAACCCAGGAAAACCGGAAACAAATGCCCCAGAAAGGCCGCCAAAGCTGCGACCTGCGCGGCATCTTCTCCAAGCGCCCACCATGCCAGCAGCGCGGCGAAGGCCCCCTTGCCTGCGTCGAGCAGAAAGGTCAGTTGCCCTGCGCGTTTGTTACCCGTGCGCATGACATTGGTCGCGCCGATATTGCCCGAGCCGATCTTGCGCAGATCGCCCAAGCCCATCACCCGTGCGACCACAACCCCAAAAGGCACTGACCCAAGAAGGTAGGCCGCCAGTCCCACTAGGCCTAGAAGCCAGAGAGGTGTGAGCAGCTCAGGCATCGTCAGCTTCCGGATAGACTTGCACACCGCCGACATAAGTCGCCAGAACCCGGCCCTGCATCCGCGCCTCGTCGAAAGGTGTGTTCTTGGATTTGGAGCGCAGCGTGAAACGGTTGAGGACGAAAGGCGCATCCGGGTCGAACAGCACCAGATCCGCCGGGGCGCCAATGCTCAGCCGCCCCGCATCCAGCCCCAACCTGCGCGCGGGGTTCAGTGCCAGCGCGCGCCAGATCACGGGCAGGCTCAGCCCTTCGGAATGGTGCAGCCGCATCGCGGCGGGCAGCAGCGTCTCCAGCCCGACCGCACCGGGGGCGGCTTCCTCGAAGGGCAGGCGCTTGGATTCCTCGTCCTGCGGAGTGTGCATCGAGCAGATGATGTCGATCAGCCCGGTGCGCAGCGCCTCGACCACAGCGCGACGGTCATCCTCGCTGCGCAGGGGCGGCGTCAGTTTGAAGAAGGTCCGGTAATCGCCGACATCGAATTCATTCAGTGTCACGTGATGGATCGAGACACCCGCGCTCACATCAAACCCGTTACTCTTGGCGCGCTCCAGCGGCGGCAGGGCGCGGGCGCAGGTGATCTGGTCGGCGTGGTAGCGCGCGCCTGTCATCTCGACGAGGCCGATGTCGCGGTCCAGCCCCATCCGCTCGGCCATGGGCGAGACGGCCGGCAGCCCCTTCAGCGAGGCGAATTTTCCGGAGGTCGCGCAAGCCCCGTGTGACAGCCCGGCATCCTGCGGGTGGCCCACGATCAGCGCGCCCAGCCCCTTGGCATAGGTCATCGCACGGCCCAGCACCTTCGTGTCGCGCAAGACCCGGTCGCCGTCGCCAAAGGCGACGGCGCCTGCGTCGAGCAAAAGCCCGATCTCGGCCATCTCGCGCCCTTCTCGCCCGCGCGTCAGCGCGGCCATGGCGCGGATATTGACTGGCGTGCGGGCCTTGGCGCGGCGGGTGACGTATTCCAGCACTTCGGGCGTGTCTATGGCGGGGTCGGTATCCGGGCGCATGATGATCGTCGTCACGCCCCCTGCGGCGGCGGCCAGCCCTGCAGTGCGCAGGCTTTCCTTGTGCTGCGCGCCCGGCTCGCCCACCTGCACGCCCAGATCGACGATGCCGGGGGCGAGGCATTTGCCCTGCGCGTC
>SLJW01000138.1 GCA_007134865.1 Paracoccaceae bacterium
ATCGCCGCCGGGATCACCCGGATCGAAGTGCCGCTCAACTCCCCCGAGCCCCTGGACAGCATCCGCGCCATGGTCACCGCGTGCGGCCGCGAGGCCCAGATCGGCGCAGGCACCGTGCTGGAGGTCGCGCAGGTCGAGGCCGTCGCCGCCACCGGCGCCACGCTCATCGTCTCGCCCGACTGCAACCCGCCGGTCATCGCCGCCACCCGCGCCGCCGGGATGGACAGCTTCCCCGGCGTCTTCACCGCGACCGAGGCCTTCGCCGCCCTGCGCGCCGGGGCCACGGGCTTGAAGCTCTTCCCGGCGTCCCTTATCGGCCCTTCGGGACTGGCCGCAATGCGCGCCGTCCTGCCCACCGAGGCCCCGGTCTACGCCGTCGGCGGCGTCGGTCCTGCCGACTTCGCCACATGGCGCAAGGCCGGCGCGACCGGCTTTGGGCTGGGCACCGCCCTCTACGCCCCCGGCATGGACGCGGACACCGTGGCCGCTCGCGCCCGCGAAACCGTCGCCGCCTGGGATGCCTGCACATGACGCCGCTCAACGCGATCCGCTGCGAGTTGGGCGAAGGTGCCTTCTGGCACCCCGAGCGCGCCGAATTCTTCTGGTTCGACATCCTCGGGCGCAAACTGCACAGTCTCGAACGCAGTTGGGATTTCCCCGAAATGGTCTCGGCCATGGGCTGGGTGGACGCTCAAACCGTCCTCATCGCCTCCGAAACCCGCCTCATGCTCTTCGATCTGGACACCGCCGAGACCCGCACCCTCTGCGCGCTCGAGGCCGACAACCCCGCCACCCGCTCCAACGATGGCCGCGCCGACCCGCAGGGCGGGTTCTGGATAGGCACCATGGGCAAGCGGGCAGAGAAAGGCACAGGCAGCATCTGGCGCTACCACCGCGGCGAATTGCGCCGCCTCTTCCCCGGCCTCGCCATCCCCAACGCCATCAGCTTCCCCCCTGACGGTAGAAGCGCGTGCTTCACCGACACGCCCACGCAGCAGGTCATGCGCGTTCCCCTCGACCCCGAGGGCTGGCCCAAGGCCGCGCCCGAAGGCTGGCTCGACCTGCGCACGGACAATCTCAACCCCGATGGCGCCGTCTTCGACGCTCAAGGCACCTTCTGGGTCGCGCAATGGGGCGCCGCGCGCGTCGCCGCCTACGCCCCCGACGGCCAGTTCCTGCGCGCCGTCGCCTTCCCCGCTCCGCACACCTCTTGCCCCGCCTTCGGCGGCCCCACGCTCGCGGACCTCTACTGCACCACCGCCCGCGAACACCGCCAGAACCCCACCGCAATCGAAGGCGCCACCTTCTGCGCCCCCGGCATCAGTCAGGGCCAGCCCGAACACCAGGTCATTCCGTGATCATTTTCTTGCCAGAAATACTCAAATCCAACGCCAACCAGCAAAGCCCCCGCTGCCCATGAAACGCACCCTTGGTGTCTGCTACTACCCTGAACACTGGCCCGAAGACGTCTGGCCCGAGGATGCGCGCCGTATGGCCGAGGCCGGGCTGACATGGGTGCGGATCGGCGAATTCGCCTGGTCGCGGCTGGAACCCGCGCCGGGCAAGCTCGATTTCGACTGGCTCGACCGCGCCATTGCCACACTGGGCGAAGCGGGTCTGCGGGTCGTCCTCGGCACCCCCACCGCGACCCCCCCGCGCTGGATGCTCGACCGCCACCCCGACATGCTGGCTGTCGATGCCCAAGGCCGCCCGCGCAAATTCGGCGCCCGCCGTCATTACTGCTTCAGCCATCGCGGCTATCTCGAAGACTGCCGCCGCATCACGACCCGGCTGGCCGAACGCTACGGGCAGACCCCCCATGTCGCCGCATGGCAGACCGACAATGAATACGGCTGCCATGACACCATCCTGAGCTATTCCGACGCTGCCCGCACCGCTTTTCGCGACTGGCTGGCGCAGAAATACCAGAGCCCGGAGGCGCTCAACCGCGCCTGGGGCAATGCCTTCTGGTCGATGGACTATGCCAGCTTCGACCAGATCGACCTGCCCAATCTGACCGTGACCGAACCCAACCCCGCCCATGTGATGGATTTCCGCCGCTTCAGCAGCGATCAGGTGGTGGCCTTCAACCGCGCACAGGTCGAGATCATCCGCCGCCACTCGGATGCACCCGTCGCGCATAACTATATGGGCCGGATCACCGAATTCGACCATTTTGCTGTCGGCGCAGATCTCGATATCGCCAGTTGGGACAGTTACCCGCTGGGCTTCCTGTCTGACCGGCTGGAGGCCAGTGCCGAACACAAAGCCGCCTTCCTCCGGCAGGGCGACCCGGATTTTCAGGCCTTCCACCATGACCTCTACCGCGCCGTGGGCCGGGGCCGCTGGTGGGTGATGGAGCAGCAGCCGGGGCCAGTGAATTGGGCACCCTACAACCCGGCCCCGCTGCCCGGCATGGTGCGGCTCTGGACATGGGAGGCCTTTGCCCACGGGGCCGAGGCGGTTTGCTATTTCCGCTGGCGCCAGGCGCCTTTCGCGCAGGAGCAGATGCACGCGGGGCTTCTGCGCCCGGACAGCGCGCCCGCGCCGGGGCTCGCGGAGGCGGTTGAGGTGGCGCGCGAGTTGAACGCTGCACCCCACGTCGCAGCGACGCAAGGCGATGTCGCGCTGATCTCCGACTATGCCAGCGCCTGGGCCTGGGACACGCAGCCGCAGGGCGCGGATTTCGACTATTTCCGCCTCGTTTTCGCCTGGTATCGTGCGCTGCGCGCGCTCGGGCTGAATATCGACATCCTGAGCCCCGACACGCGCGATCTCTCGGACTGGAAGCTCGTGCTCGCGCCGGGTCTCTTTACCCTCCCGCCTGCCCTGCGCGAAGCGCTCGCGACTGCGGGCGGGCAGGTGGTCTTCGGCCCGCGCGCGAATTCCAAGACCGCCGATTTCGCCATCCCCCCGGCTCTGCCGCCCGATCTGCCGGGGCTTGATGCCCGTGTAACGCGGGTCGAGAGCCTGCCCCCCGGCACCGATCTCCCGCTGACCGAGGGTGGCGCGTTCCGGCACTGGGCCGAAGAGGTAGAGGGCAGCGCGCCAGTGCTGATGCGCCGCGCCGATGGGCTGCCTGCGCTGCTGGGCAGCGAAGCCCTCGCCTATCTGACTGGCTGGCCTTGCGACGAAACGCTGCGCGCCATCCTGCAGCGCCTGTGTGCCGCGCAGGGAATTCCGACACACGACCTGCCCGCAGGGCTGCGCAGGCGGCAAGCCGGTGGTCTGTGCTTCTGGTTCAATTACGGGGCCGCGCCGGTGACATGGGAGGGCGTCGAGATCCCGGCGGCGGGCGTGGTCTGGACCCGCGACTGAGATTGCCCGCGCAGCCCCCGGACAGCCCGAGAGAGATTGCAAGTGCTGTCATTTTCCGACAGGTTCGGTCGGCATAGGATCGCGCGCGAGCTGACTCAGGTCAGTATGGGGACGCGTGAATAACGAGGGGTAAGATCATGAGCTTCAACGCACTTCTGGTCACGAAAGGCGAGGACGGCAAGACCCATGCGGCAGTCACGCAGATCACCGAAGACCAACTGCCCGAGGGTGATGTGACCGTCGCGGTCGAGTATTCGACCGTGAATTACAAGGACGGGCTGTGCATTGGCCCCGGCGGCGGGCTGGTGCGCAATTACCCGCATGTGCCCGGCATCGATTTTGCCGGCACGGTCGAGGCCAGCGATGACCCGCGCTACAAGCCCGGCGACAAGGTGGTGCTGACCGGCTGGCGCGTGGGCGAGGTGCATTGGGGCGGTTACGCGCAAAAGGCCCGCGTCAAGGCGGACTGGCTGGTGCCGCTGCCCGATGGCCTGACCACCCGGCAGGCCATGGCCGTGGGCACGGCCGGGTTCACCGCCATGCTAGCGGTGATGGCGCTGGAGGATCACGGGTTAGAGCCGGGGCAAGGGCCGGTGCTGGTGACGGGCGCGGCTGGCGGGGTTGGTTCCGTTGCGGTGGCGCTGCTCGCCGCACTTGGCCATGATGTGGCCGCCGTCACCGGGCGGCCCGAGACGGAAGAGTATCTGCGCAGCCTCGGTGCCAGCCAGATCGTGCCGCGCGCCGAAATCAGCGAGACGGTCAAGCGCCCGCTGGAATCCGAGACCTGGGCGGGCTGTGTCGATGCGGTCGGCGGCGCGATGCTGGCCCGCGTGCTGGGGCAGATGAAGTATGGCGCCTCGGTCGCGGCAGTGGGGCTCGCTGGTGGCGCGGCGCTGCCTGCCACTGTCATCCCCTTCCTGCTGCGCGGGGTAAACCTGCTGGGGATCGATTCGGTGATGCAGCCCTATGACAACCGCCTGCGCGCCTGGAGCCGGATCGCGCGCGACCTGCCGATGGAGAGGCTCGAAGCGATGATCCAGCCCGCCACCCTCGCCGACCTGCCCCGTCTGGGTGCTGACATCCTGCAAGGTCAGGTCAAGGGGCGGGTCGTGGTGGATGTGACCGCATGAGTGACCGGGCCAGCCACTTATTGCCGCGAAGAGGAGACCCGCTGTGACCCTCGACCCCCATGCCCTCGGGCTTGAAAATCTGGCGCTTGAGACGCAGGAGAATGACGTTCTTTGCGTCACGCTGAACCGCCCGCAAAAGCGCAACGCGCTCGACGCGCAGACGATCGAGGAATTGATCTCGCTCTTCGCGCTTCTGCCGCGAAGCTCGGTGCGCGCGGTGGTCCTTGGCGGCGCGGGTGATCATTTCTGCGCCGGGCTCGATCTGGTCGAGCACCATCGCGCGGACCGACGGCCCGAGGAATTCATGCAGCTTTGCCTGCGCTGGCATGAGGCGTTCAACAAGATGGAATATGGCGGTGTTCCGGTCATCGCAGCGCTGAAGGGTGCCGTGGTGGGCGGCGGGCTGGAACTGGCCAGCGCCGCGCATATCCGGGTCGCCGACCGTTCGACCTATTTCGCGCTACCCGAGGGGCAACGAGGGCTCTTCACCGGGGGCGGTGCCACGATCCGGGTCTCGGATCTGGTCGGCAAGGCGCGGATGATCGACATGATCCTGACCGGGCGCATCTATCAGGGCGAAGAGGCGATCAGCGTCGG
>SLJW01000183.1 GCA_007134865.1 Paracoccaceae bacterium
CGGGCGCCGCGTCAGGTCCACATCGCGGATCTTGGGAATGACATCGCCCGCGCGATAGACCTCGACCCAGTCGCCAATGCGAATGTCGCGCCCCTCGCGGATCGGCGCGCCGCGTGAATCGCGGCCTGCGATGTAATCCTCATTATGTAGCGTCGCATTCGAGACCACCACGCCTCCGACCGTGACCGGACGCAGCCGCGCCACCGGGCTGAGCGCGCCGGTGCGGCCGACCTGAATGTCGATGCCCTCCAGCACGGTCCAGGCGCGCTCGGCCGGGAATTTATGCGCGATGGCCCAGCGGGGGGTGGTGGAGCGCAGGCCGAGCCTGTGTTGCAGCGCGAGGTCATCGAGCTTGTAGACAACCCCGTCAATGTCATAGCCGAGCGCGGCGCGCTGCGCCTCGATCTCGGCATAGGTGGCGAGCATCTCGTCGAGTGTGGCGCAGCGGCGGAAGCGCGGGTTGGTGGAAAAGCCGAGCGTGTCGAGCCTGGCAATCGCCTCGGTCTGGGTCGCGGCGAGGGGGGCTGAGGTCTCACCCCAGGCATAGGCGAAAAAGCGCAACGGGCGCGCGGCGGTGATGCTTGGGTCCAACTGACGGAGTGAACCTGCAGCGGCATTGCGCGGGTTGGCGAAGGTTTTTCCGCCGCGTTCGGCCTGGCGCTGGTTCAGCGCAGCGAAATCGGCGTGGGACATGTAGACCTCGCCGCGCACTTCGAGAACCTCGGGTGCGCCCTCCAGCCGTTCGGGAATGTCGGTGATGGTGCGGGCATTGGCGGTGACGTCCTCGCCGGTCTCGCCATCGCCGCGGGTGGCGGCATGGACCAGCGCGCCGTTCTCATAGCGCAACGAGAGTGAGAGGCCGTCGATCTTGGGCTCGGCAGTGAAGGCGAGCGGGGCCTCGGGGGCAAGGCCGAGGAAGCGGCGGATGCCGGTGACGAAATCCGCGACATCTTCGTCATCGAAAGCATTGGAAAGCGAGAGCATCCGGCGCGCGTGGCGGATCTTGCCGAACCCCTCGGCCGGGGCCGCGCCGATCTGCCCGCTGGGGCTGTCGGAGCGGATGAGGTCGGGAAAGCGCGCCTCGATCGCTGCGTTACGCGCGCGTAGCGCGTCGAATTCGGCGTCCGACATGACCGGGCTGTCATCGCGGTGATAGGCCGTATTGGCATTTGCGATCAGCGCAGCGAGCCGTGCAAGTTCGTGCTTCGCCTGCTCGGGCGCAAGGTCTTCGACGTCGATCTCGCTGGCCTGGGGCGTCGTGCTGTCTGAATGCGTGCTCACGGCGTGTAGCCCCGTCTGCGCTGCTCTGATGGTGACAGTGATAGGTTGCGGGCCGGGTCAGGTCCAGTCCCGTAGCGCATTCACAGCGGAGACAGATGGTCGTGGGGCTTTGATGTCGCGACCAGGCGTCAGATGGCGCTGACGACAGGGATGATGCGCGCGGGCTGGTCGTGCTCTGCACGCGCCGCGCGCGGCGCTGTTGTGACTGGCGCTTGGGCAGCGCAGGGCACAAGTCGCGCCGAGGCGCAACAGGTTGCCGAACTAACCCGCGCCAGAATGGAGCGTGCGTCACTGCGATCGCTTCGGGACACTATCGGTTCCTACCGGAGCCGACACGCATGCCCCTGGCCACCGCGAGCGACAGTTTCCCGTCAAAGGTCTATCCGGCCCCTGCCCCAACTCATGCCGAGATCGCCTTGCCCTGCGCCCGCGAGGGAAGTTCATCGCTCACGGGGTCGCGGAGAACATAGCCGCGGCCCCAGACTGTGTCGATATAGTTCTCGCCGCCCGTCGCCTCGGACAGTTTCTTGCGCAGCTTGCAGATGAAGACGTCGATGATCTTCAACTCGGGCTCGTCCATGCCGCCATAGAGGTGGTTGAGGAACATCTCCTTGGTCAGGGTGGTGCCCTTGCGCAGGCTGAGGAGTTCGAACATCTGATATTCCTTGCCTGTCAGATGGACGGTCTTGCCATCGACCTCGACAGTCTTGGCGTCGAGATTGACGCAGATCCGGCCGGTTCTGATCATGGATTGGGCATGTCCCTGGCTGCGACGGATGATGGCGTGGATGCGCGCCACCAGTTCTTCGCGGTGGAAAGGTTTGGTCAGGTAATCATCCGCCCCCCCGCCAAAGCCACGCAGCTTGGTTTCGGTCGCAGTTTCGCCGGTAAGAATGAGGATCGGCGTGTCCACCCGTGCCAGCCGGATCTGGCGCAATACGTCCAGCCCGGCCATGTCGGGCAAGTTGAGGTCCAGCAGGATCAGGTCGTAGTCATAGAGCTTGCTGAGTTCGATGGCATCTTCGCCCATGTCGGTGCAGTAGACGTTGAAATTGGAATGCGTGAGCATCAACTCAATGCTGCGCGAGGTGGTCGAGTCATCTTCAACAAGCAGGACACGCATCGGTTACTCCTCTTTTTGGGTTAACCTCAAGTTTCTCTCAGAAAAGTTAACTCCTCGTTACCGTGCATGAATTAACATTATTTTCAACCTAAAGTTGCCGATATTTTTGCAAGGCTGTGACCTTCAGCGCGTCGACTCCATGTTTGTCGATTGCCTGTCGCCATAGATCGAACTCTTCCTCCGAGAGCGCATAGCGTTCCAGCGCGGCCTTTTTCGAGAGCAACCCGTGCTCGACCGCTTGAATCACCACCGCCTTGCGGCTGGCGACCCAGCGCCGCGTTTCGCGTGGTGGCAGGTCGGCCAGTGTCAGCACAGTACCATCGGCCAGCGTGACGGCGCGCGGGCCATCCACTTTCTTGATATACATCGGTGTCGTCCTTCTTCACCCTTACCCTTGGTGGGATCAGAATCGCCCGATGTCCTTAATCTGCGGTTGACCAGAGCGGCGTCTGGGCCTTGAGAATAGATAGCATTTTCCTATATCTCGCCGGATCGCCCCGCCGGAGTACCCCGATGCCCTATGACCCGCCCCTGAATTCGCTTGGCCTGCCCAAACCCCCCGCCGAGACGCGGGTGGTGGTGGCGATGTCGGGCGGTGTCGACAGTTCGGTCGTCGCTGCAGAGCTGGCACGCGAGGGCTATGACGTCGTCGGTGTGACGCTGCAACTCTATGACCATGGCGCCGCGCTGGCGAAAAAGGGGGCCTGTTGCGCCGGACGTGACATTCATGATGCGCGCCGCGTGGCCGAGGTCATGGGCTTTCCGCATTACGTGCTCGATTACGAATCGCATTTCCGCGAATCGGTCATCGACGAGTTTGCCGATGCCTATCTGGCCGGGGCCACGCCCGTGCCCTGCATCCGCTGCAATGAGCGCGTGAAGTTCCGCGACCTGTTGGAGACCGCCCGCAATCTGGGCGCGGATTGCATGGCGACGGGGCATTACATCCAGCGCAAGATGGGGCTGCACGGGCCGGAGTTGCACCGCGCCGCCGACCCGGTGCGCGATCAGAGCTATTTCCTGTTCTCGACCACGGCGGAGCAGCTTGCCTATCTGCGCTTTCCGCTGGGGCACCTGGAGACCAAGGCCGAAACCCGCGCGCTGGCCGCGCGCCACGGGCTGAGCGTGGCCGACAAGCCCGACAGTCAGGATATCTGCTTCGTGCCCGATGGCGATTATGCCAAGGTGATCGAGAAGCTGCGCCCCGGTGCGGCTGACCCCGGAGAGATTGTCGATCTGGAGGGCCGCGTGCTGGGTCGCCATAATGGCGTGATCCATTACACCATCGGGCAGCGCAAGGGGCTCGGGATCGGCGGGCTCTCGGAGCCGCTTTATGTCGTGCGGCTGGACCCGGAGGCGCGGCGCGTGGTGGTAGGGCCGAAAACGGCGCTGGCCACGCGGGTCGTGCCTGTGCGCGAAATCAACTGGCTGGGCGATGCGCCCTTCACCTCACAGGCCGAGTGGCCGCTGGAGGTCAAGCTGCGCTCGACCCGTCCACCTGCGCATGCGATCATTCGACCCTTGTCCGAGAGTGAGGCCGAGGTGGAATTGCTGAGCCCCGAACAGGGCGTCAGCCCCGGACAGGCCTGTGTCTTCTACGCGCCCGAGGGCAGTCGGGTGCTGGGCGGGGGCTGGATCTGGAAAGGGCACTAGTGTTCTGCACCTGACGAAACGTGCCGCCGAGGGCGACGAAAGCAGCTTTGCGGGACGGAGCGGACGGTCGGGCCCGAGGGCAAATGGCGAAACTGCGTATGCGCAGCACAACAGACGGTGCTTCACGCCAGCGCTTCGCGGGCGTGATGGCGCAGGGCATCGCTTAGCGCCCGAAGCGGTTGTGCCGCGCGTCGGTTGATTTGCCAGAACAAGGGCCGGTCAAAAGGTGTGTCCGCAATCAGTTCCACCAATTGCCCTGAGCGCAGATGCTCCTGCACTAGCAGCTCAGGGTTCATGCCCCAACCCAACCCCTGCGCCGCCGCTGTCACAAAACCTTGGGTCGACGGCAGCCAGTGTGTTGGCGGCGCCAGCCGTTGTCCGAAGACGGCTTGCACCCATTCATTTTGCAACTGATCCTTCTGGTTGAAGGTCAGCACAGGTGCGCGGGCCAATGCTGAAAGGGTCACCCCGTCAGAGAAAAACCGTTGCACGAAACCGGGGCTGGCCGTTGCATGATAGCGCAGGTTGCCCAAGGCGATGGATTTGCAACCCTGCACAGGCTTGGCCACAGCGGTCAGCGCAGCCACCACCCGTCCCGATTTCAGCCAGTCGGTCGTGTGATCCTCATCATCGACCGCGATATCCAGCAAGATATCCGCATCACGGGCAAAACCTGCCAGCGCAGGCAGAACCCATGTGGCCAGACTGTCGGAATTGACCGCAACCGACAGGGTCACATGGTCTGTCTCGAGGGCGCTCACGGGCAACTGGGTCATCAGGTCGCGCTCTGCCAGCCCCACAAGCTCGATATGACGACACAGGGCATCACCGGCCGCCGTGGCGCGGCACGGGCTGGCGCGCTCGATCAGGACAGTGCCAAGACGTTCCTCCAGCGCGCGCACCCGCTGCGAAATGGCCGAGGGCGTCACCCCCAAGGCCCGCGCCGCGCCCTCAAAGC
>SLJW01000021.1 GCA_007134865.1 Paracoccaceae bacterium
AGGTTGGGGAAGGTCTGTTCATTGAACGTGGTCACGCGCAGGATGACATTATCGCCCTCGGTGCGTACGCGCACGGCCTGCAGGCGAATGGTGTCGCGGATGATCGACAGGTCAAAGGGCTCTGACACGCCTTCGCGCACAACCGTGATGATGATCTCGGACCCCACCGGACCGCGCATCATGTCGACCGCCTGCGACAGGGTCAGGCCCATCACCGACTCGCCATCGACATGGGTGATCAGATCGCCCGGCTCGACCCCGGCCTTGTCGGCGGGTGTGCCATCCATCGGAGTGACGACCTTGATGAAGCCCTCTTCCTGCGTCACCTCGATGCCCAGCCCCCCGAAAGAGCCGCGCGTCTGGGTGCGCATGTCATCGAAATCATCGGGCGGCATGTAGCCCGAATGCGGGTCAAGCGACATCAGCATACCGTTGATCGCGGCCTCGATGAGTTTCGCAGTATCAGGTTCGTCCACATACTGGTTGCGGATGCGTTCGAACACGTCACCGAATAGGTCAAGTTGCTCATAGACCGAGTTCGACCGCATGCGCTCTTGTGCCAGCAGGGGTGCCGCAACCTGTGTTGCCAGCAGCGTCCCACCCAGAACACCGGCGATGGTGGCCATCACGAATTTTTTCATCTTCTCGTCCTCTCCCGCGCCCTGGGGCACGTGCCGGAGTTTACTCTTGCGTCCCACTGAAAGCGAACCACGGCTCGGGGTCAATGGGATTACCGTCCTGTCGCATTTCAAAATAGAGTGTTTCGCTGCGACTGCCAGCACCTGCGTCGGCCCTCTGAGTCGCGGGCATGCTGCCCAAGGGCGTGCTCATGGGAATGATTTCTCCAGTGCGAACAAGGGTCTCACCCAGACCAGAGAGCACCATTAATATTGACTCGGCGGGTTCGAGAATGATCACCTGACCGTGACCGGATAGCGGGCCCGAATAGCGCACTGTCGCCGACCAGGGCGCCGTGACCAGCGCTTCAGGTGCTGTAGCCAGAACAAGCCCGTCACGCGCAATCCCGGCGGCGTCGGGCTGGCCGAAACGGTGCAGCAACACCGCTCGAACGGGCAGATCAAGAGCGCCACGGGCAGCGGTGAAGCTCGCGACCGGCGTGCTGTCTCCCAGCGCAGTGCGCTGCGCCAGATCGTCAGCGAAGTCTTGTAATGACGCGCTGTCGCGCGCCAGCGCCTCGAGATAATCGGGCGTGTCGACCAGACGTTGCGGCAACGGGCCTCGGTCGGCGATGGCCTGTGACAGGGCAACCCGTGCGCCTTGCGCGGTCTCCAGCCCCTGTTCGAGTGACAGCAACCCGAATTGCCGCGCCCTACGCAACGCGCGCAGGTCTTCCAGATCCTCGCGCAGGCTGGCCACTTCGCGCGCCAGCACCGGCGAGACCTCGCCCAGCAGCATGGCGGCGCGTGCTGTCTCCAGCGCGCCATCAGGGTGAAGCAGGGCAAGTTCGGGGTCGATGCGGTCTGTGGCAATCAAGACGCTGAGCAGGCGCGAGAGATCCTCACCTGCGGCCGAAAACCGCCGCGACAGCGCGGCCTCGCGCAATTGCGCTTCGCGCAACCCTTCGCGCAAGGCAACCAGCCCGTCCTCGTAAGCCTGGATTGTCTCGCTGAGTGCCGTGATCCGGTCGCGGCCTGTGCTCGCTTCGGCCATGCGTTCGGCCGCAGCGTCAAGGGCGCGCGCGGCTTCAATTGCCCGCTCCGCCGGGCCCGCTCCGCCGGTTTGCGCCGAGGCCAGAAAGAAAAGCAAAGCGAGCGCGGACCGGATCATGCCACGATCAGGCTCTGGCCAGTCATTTCAGGCGGTGCAGGCAGGCCCATCAGGGCAAGTATTGTGGGCGCGACATCGGCAAGCCGACCGTCGCGTAACGTCGCGCCTTCAGGTCCGCCGATCAGTGCGACAGGCACGGGGTTGAGTGTGTGCGCCGTATGTGGCCCACCCGTCTCGGGGTCGATCATCATCTCGCAATTACCGTGATCGGCGGTCAGCAGCATGGCACCGCCGACCTCAGCGAGTGCATCGAGGGCTGCGCCCAACCCTTTGTCCACAGCTTCGCACGCGGCCTTGGCCGCTTCGAGGCTGCCAGTATGGCCGACCATATCGGGATTGGCGAAATTGACCACGATCAGGTCGTAGCCCTGACCTATGGCCTGCACCAGCGCCGCGCTGACCTCGGGTGCGGCCATCTCTGGCTGAAGGTCATAGGTGGCAACTTTGGGGCTAGGCGGCATGTGGCGGTCCTCACCCTCCTCGGCCTCTTCCTTGCCGCCATTGAGGAAGAAGGTCACATGCGGATATTTCTCGGTCTCGGCAAGGCGAAACTGGCGCAAACCATGGGCCGCGACCCAAGCGCCGAGCGTGTTTGTAATCTCGCGTTTCGGGAAGACTGTGGTCATGAAAGCGCTATGCGCGTCGGAATACTCGACCATCCCGAGGAGCGCCGCCCATGCGGGCGGCGTGGCACGGTCGAAGCCCGAGAAACTGGGCGCGCCGATGGCTGCGAGGATTTCGCGGGCGCGATCGGCGCGGAAGTTGAGGCAGAAGAACCCGTCCCCGGGGCGCGCGCCAGAATAGCCCTCGATGATGGTGGGGGCGATGAATTCATCGCTTTCACCGCGCGCATAGGCCTGTTCGACGGCATTGGAGGCGAGGGGCGCGGCTTCGCCGCGCCCCTCGACAATCGCGCGGTAAGCGCGTTCCACCCGGTCCCAGCGGTTGTCGCGATCCATGGCCCAGTATCGCCCGATCACTGTGCCGATGCGCGCGGCCTTCGGAAGACTGGTCTCGAGATCGCTGAGAAACCCATCGGCACATTTCGGTGCCACATCGCGCCCGTCGGTAATGGCATGGATGAAGACCTTGATCCCGGCTTTGGTGAGCAACCCGGTCGCATGGCGCAAGTGGTCGATATGGCCGTGCACGCCGCCATCCGAGACAACCGCGAAGAGATGCGCGTCGCCGCCGGTCTGCTGCAAGGCGGAGATGAAATCCGTCAGCGCCGGGCGCGTGTCGAAGCTGCCATCCTCGATGGCGAGGTCGATCTGGCCCAGATCCATCGCCACCACGCGGCCCGCGCCGATATTGGTGTGCCCCACTTCCGAATTGCCCATCTGCCCCGAGGGCAGTCCGGCGTCAGGCCCGTGGGTGATGAGCGTGGCATGGGGGCAGTCGCGCATCACGCGGTCGAAATGGGGGGTATTCGCTTGCGCGACGGCGTTGCCTTCGCTGGCCGCGTTCAGGCCCCAGCCATCAAGGATGCACAGAACGACAGGTCGGGTCATGGCGGGCACCTCCTGAGGCGGGGTGCCAGAGGCGGCCTGCGCCTCCGGCGGGAGTATTTACGGCAAGAAAATACCTGCGCGTCAGGATTTCAACCGACGATTCCGTGCGGCCAGCAGTTTCAGGCGTAGCGCATTGAGCTGGATGAAGCCTGCGGCATCGGTCTGGTCATAGGCGCCAGCGTCTTCTTCGAAGGTAACATGCGCCTCGGAATAAAGGCTGTGGTTGGACCAGCGGCCGATGGTGCGCGCATGCCCCTTATAGAGCTTGAGCCGCACGGTGCCTGTGACGTGTTGCTGGCTGTGGTCGATCGCGGCTTGCAGCATCTCGCGTTCGGGCGAGAACCAGAAACCGTTATAGATCAACTCGGCATAGCGCGGCATCAGGCTGTCCTTGAGATGGCCCGCGCCTGAATCGAGCGTGATCTGTTCGATCCCGCGATGCGCCTCGAGCAGGATGGTGCCGCCCGGCGTCTCGTAGATCCCGCGCGATTTCATGCCGACGAAGCGGTTTTCGACAAAATCGAGCCGTCCGATGCCATGCTTGCGGCCATACTCGTTAAGGCGCGTGAGAATTGTGGCCGGGGAGAGCGCCTCGCCATTGATGGCCACGGCGTCGCCCTTCTCGAAACCGATCTCGATGGTCTCGGGCGTGTCTGGCGCGTCCTCGGGGTGGACGCTGCGCTGGTAGACGTAATCGGGGGCTTCCTCGGCCGGGTCTTCGAGCACCTTGCCCTCGGAGGACGTGTGCAGGAGGTTCGCATCGACCGAGAAGGGGGCTTCGCCGCGCTTGTCCTTGGCAATGGGGATCTGATGCGCCTCGGCGAATTCGATGAGCTTGGTGCGCGAGCTGAGGTCCCATTCGCGCCAAGGGGCGATGACTTTGATTTCGGGGTTGAGCGCATAGGCAGAAAGCTCGAAGCGCACCTGATCATTGCCCTTGCCGGTCGCACCATGGGCGACCGCATCGGCGCCGGTCTCGGCGGCGATCTCGATCAGGCGTTTGGAGATCAGCGGGCGGGCGATGGAGGTGCCGAGCAGATAGAGCCCCTCATAGACGGCATTGGCGCGAAACATCGGGAAGACGAAATCGCGCACGAATTCCTCGCGCAGATCCTCGATGTAAATATTCTCGGGCTTGATGCCGAGCAGGAGCGCTTTTTCGCGCGCGGGCTCCAGTTCCTCGCCCTGACCGAGATCGGCGGTGAAGGTCACCACTTCGCAGTCATACTCGGTTTTGAGCCATTTCAGAATGATCGAGGTATCGAGCCCCCCGGAATAGGCCAAAACGACTTTGCGGGGTTTCAATCTCTGCGCTGACATGGGGTCTCCGAAGCGATACGGGAAGTTGACCTCCGTCTATTGGCTCTTGGGGGCGCCTGCAAGGGTTGCACTGCTGCGCGCAGCGTGCAGAAATGTTGAAGCGTTACCTGGAGGACAGTTGTGGCAGGGCGGATGGAGCTTTTGCGAGCTGTGGTGCACCCGTGGCACCAAGACCATTTCGGGCATATGAATGTGCGCCATTACGCGCCCTTCTTCGATGATGCCTGCTACCACATGTGGACGCGGCTGGGTCTGGGCTATGCGCAGATGCAGTCCGAGCATGGGGTGCATACGGTCACGGCCGAGGGCAAGACGCGGTTTCTGCGCGAATTGAAGGCAGGCGATCTGATCGTGATTGATGGGGGGGTGTCGCGGATCGGGACGAAATCCTGCGTGTTTCATCTGCGCATGCTCAATGCCGATACCGGCATCGTGCACGCGACCTATGACGCTGTCGAAGTATTCTTCGACCCCGAAACGCGACGCTCGGCGCCCATGCCCGATGCCCTGCGCGCGAAGCTTGAAAAGGGACTAGTGACGGATGAGTGAGTTCACGCGCGCGGCGGTTGCCTCTTGCGCGGCCATGCGCGCGGTTTTTCCACCCACACCCTTGATGCGCAACGACCACCTGTCCGAGCGGTTCGGAGCGGATATCTGGCTCAAGCGCGAAGACCTCAGTCCCGTGCGCAGCTACAAGATACGCGGCGCTTTCACCGCCATGCGCAAACGGCTGGATGCGGCGCCTGACCAGCGGCATTTCGTCTGCGCAAGTGCAGGCAATCATGCGCAGGGGGTGGCTTTTGCCTGTCGGCATTTCGGCGTTCAGGGCACGGTATTCATGCCGGTGACAACCCCGCAACAAAAAATCATGAAGACCCGCACTTTCGGTGGCGGGCAGATCGAGATCCGACTGGTGGGAGATATCTTTGACCATTCGCTGTCTGCGGCGCAAGCCTATTGCAAAGAGGCTGGAGCGCACTTCCTTGCGCCCTTCGACGATGATGACGTGATCGAGGGGCAGGCAAGCGTCGCCGTGGAGATGCTGGCGCAACTTGAACACGCGCCCGACATGGTAGTGTTGCCCGTGGGCGGTGGCGGTCTTGGGGCAGGGATGACGCGATATCTGAGGGAAACCCAAGTCGCGACAAAACTGCGCTATGTAGAGCCGTGTGGTGGGGCGAGCCTGGTGGCAGCACTCGCGGCAGGAGAGCCGGTTACGCTCAGCGAGCTTGACAGTTTTGTAGACGGTGCGTCCGTCGCGCGGATTGGTGAGCGCACCTTCGCGCAGTTGTGCAGGACACCATCTGCGCATGTGTTGCTCGCCCCGGAGAACCGGATTTGCATAACGATCCTTGAGATGCTGAATGTCGAGGGGATGGTGCTGGAGCCTGCTGGAGCGCTGGCATTGGATGTGCTGCCCCAACTGGAAGAAGAGATCCGGGGCAAGACTGTTGTCTGCGTCACCTCAGGCGGCAATTTTGATTTTGAACGCCTGCCGGAGGTCAAGGAACGTGCGATGCGCTATCAAGGTACAAAGAAATACCTGATGCTGCGCCTGCCGCAGCGGCCCGGTGCTTTGCGCGATTTTCTGGACGTTCTCGGTCCGGCTGATGATATCGCACGATTCGAATACCTGAAGAAAACGGCGCGGAATTTCGGCACTGTGCTGATTGGGATCGAGACGGAAGACCCTGCCAATTTCGACGGGCTTTTTAAACGGATGGCCGCACGCGGCTTCACCTTTACCGACATCACTGATGACGAGGTCATTGCGGGTTTTGTGATCTGACCGCGTTAAGTTTGAGCTTCGATCAAACCTCCATCCCCAGCTTGCTCCGCCAGTCGCGGCTGAATTCTGCGCAATCCTTCGGTAGCAACTCCAGAAGAGTGTCGCGTTCGGCCTGTGCCCAATGCCCCTGCTCTGACAGCGCCTCGCCGCGAGAGCAGATTGCGGCGATTTCTTCCAGCCCCATATTCAACGCCGCACCCTTGAGGAAGTGGAATTCGGCGCGCATGGCCTCGGGCGTCGTGGCGGCCGCCAGACGGTCCTGCCCGGTTACGACTTCTTCCAGAAACACTTCGATAACCTCAGCAAAGCCATCCTCACCAAAGTCATCCCGCAACTCTTCGACGCGTGACCAGTTGATCATGCCGACCCCTAAAACTCAGCGTTACTCACAATAGATGCATCTTCTTAAACAGTGCTTATCACAATCTTGAAACCACTGAAAATTTTATGTTTTCACGCGAGCTTAACGGAAGAATGTCATGGTTGGAGGCATGAAAACAGTGCAGTCAGACATGCTATTTCGAGCAGGTGGGAAGGGCATTTGCAACAGGAATTTGGAAAGACGGAAGCGGCGCGTAGCGTCAGAAAATGCGCCCTGATTGTGGACGACAGCCAGAGCCAGCGAATGGTCTTTGCGCGGCATCTGAGCAAGTGGGGCTATCACACGACCGAGGCAAGTTCAGGCATTGAGGCGCTTGAGGCCTGCGAGAAGGCCTATTTCGACCTCATCCTCTCGGATTGGATCATGCCCGAGATGAACGGGCTTGAGTTCTGCCGCGCCTTTCGAGCGTTGGAGCGGGAAGACTACAGTTACTTCATTCTGCTCACCTCGAAGAATGACAAGAATGCCGTGGCAGAAGGGCTTGACGTCGGAGCAGACGACTTCCTCTCCAAGCCCGTGTCCACGCCGGAATTGCGTGCGCGTATCACTGCGGGCGAGCGGCTTCTGGCGAAGGAACGCGAGGTCCGGATCGCACGCGGTCGACTCGTGGCGGCAGTCGAGGCGCTGGACGACGGGTTTGTCTATTTCGACGCCGCAGACCGTCTTGTGCTTGCCAACAGCCGCTATCGCGAACTGTATTCCGAGCTGGCCCCCGAAATCATTGAAGGCGCCCGTTTTGCCGATTTGCTCCGTGTCGGTCTTAAGCGTGGTCAGTTTCCCGATGCCGCTGGTCGCGAAGAAGACTGGTTGCAGGAGCGGTTGACCGCGCATCACGCAAGCAAACCTGTGCGCCAAGTGCTCCCAGATGGGCGCGTACTCCAGATTGTCGACCGCGAGACTGCGGACGGAGGGCGGGTCGGTTTGCGCGTGGATGTGACCGAGTTGCACGAGGCGCGAGAGAGCGCGCGCAGGGCCGAAGCGCGCGCACTTCAGCAGAATGAGAAATTGCGCACAACATTGGCTGAATTGCAGAGCCTTTATGACGCGTTGGACCGAGATCTGATGGAAGCGCGCCGTCTGCAGCAATCACTGCTTCGAAAACGCGTGCATGCGTTTGAAGGCGCCCAACTGTCGCTCTTGTTGCAATCCTCGGGCCATGTCGGGGGTGACATGGTGGGGACATTCACCATCTCGGCAACGCGGATTGGGGTCTATTCCATTGATGTCGCCGGACATGGCGTAGCGGCTGCAATGCTGGGCGCGCGGATCGTGGGGCTGTTCGCGGGTGTCGAGCATAATCAGAACATCGCGCTCTCTCGCGACCCGGCGACGGGCCGTGTATCAGCTTGTACACCGCATGAAGTTGCTCTGCGAATGAATGATCTGATGTTCGAAGAAATCGACACGGAGTCCTATCTCACCATTGGCTACGCTGATATCGACCTGCATTCCGGCATGGTGCGGCTGGTGCAGGCGGGTCACCCGCATCCACTGATCCAGCGCAAGGATGGTCGAGTGGAGTTTCTGGGCAGCGGGGGCCTGCCGGTCGGGCTCGTGCCCGATGCAGCTTACGTCACGATCGAAGCGACGCTCCAGCCTGGAGACAGGCTGTTCCTCTACACAGATGGCATCACGGAATGCGCCAATGCGGCAGGTGTTGAATTCGGTGAGGATCGGTTGGAGGCTGCACTGCACAAGCTCGCCTCGGCACGCGGCGCGGACCTTCTCGATGCCCTGAAATGGGAGTTGACAACCTGGGCCGGGAGAGAGGAATTCGCCGATGATGTTTCGGGCGCATTGTTCGAATTCGACACTCCACAAACCCCTTCTTCGACCGAGCCACGCTACTACAGAGGAGCGCTTTTCACAGAATAGGGCGCCCTTGCTACCTTTCTGACAGACAAGCGCCCCGTCAAAAAGTCCCCTGTGCTGCGAGCGGATAGACGCCACGCCCGGGTATTCCCTGACCCCAACACACGCGTTTTCGACTTGCATTGCAAGTGGAACAATGGGGCCGTCCGCAGACCGACGGGGCCCGCAGCAGAACGGCGCGAATAAAGCAGCGGCTTCTTAGGATGACGTCGAAGCATAGGCGACTCTCTGCCTTGTGTTGCCAGCGTGATCAGATCTGTGCTTCCGCAGTCTGCGAAATGCGTTATTTAGCACTCATGACAATATCACGACGTTCCCTGGTCTTTTCTATCCCCGCCCTGCTGCTGGCGCGCCCCGGTTTTGCGGAGGCGATACCCCTGTCTGAGATTTCACGATACTTCAACAGTTTCACCACCGCAGAAGGAGAGTTTACCCAGATCAACCCGGATGGGAGCCTCTCGACAGGGCGCATCTTCATCCGCCGTCCCGGTCGTGTTCGGTTCGAATATGACCCGCCGGAGCGGTCGCTGGTGATGGCGGGTGGCGGACAGGTTGCCATTTTTGACGGCCGTTCCAATCAGGGGCCGAACCAGTATCCACTACGCCAGACGCCGCTGAACCTCATTCTGGAGCGCAATGTCGACTTTGCCAATCGCCGTATGGTGGTCGGGCATTCGAGTGATGGCACCACCACCACTGTGGTCGCCCAGGACCCCGAGAACCCGCAATATGGTTCAATCCGGCTGATCTTTTCGGCCAATCCGACCGAATTGCGCCAATGGGTGATCCGCGATGACACCGGCGCCGAGACGACAGTGATCCTTGGTAACATGCAATTTGGCGGCGATTTGTCAGCGCGGCTGTTCAACATCACGGCAGAAACGGAGTCTCGCCGGCGTTAAGGGGGTGCCAGCTTGATGCGGCAGGCGAATGCGCCATTTCACAGGCATGTTTATCCTGAGCCCCGAGACAGTGCTCAACCGCGATGCGCTCCAGATCCGCTGGGTGCCGCGCAAATACATGCGGCTGGTTACGCTCTGGCCGCGCGGCGGGGGCTGGCGGCTCTGGTTGCGGGTGATCTTCGAGCGCGAGGTGCTGCGCTATTCGTTGACGCTGCTGCCCTTCGTCGTGGCTGCGCTAATCTGGCGAGACTACGCCGTTGCTATCGCGCAAGCGCCGATCCCGATGTTGATTGTAATCTATCTGGTCGAGTCGCGAGTCCTTCGCGTCAATCCTGATCGGCGTGGCGCTCTTGTCTCGGATGTCGAGGCCGAGGCTGGGTTGGATACGCTGCGCGCCCGCGCGCGGCGCCTGTTGGGGCGGATCGCAGCGGGGCGCGGGCTGCGTTCGGGCAGGTTGCATCTGGTGATCGAGCAGTCAGACCTATTGCGGGTGCCACCGCTGACCATGGTTTCGGTTCAGTCCGACGATGGTCCGGAATTGCTGGCGCTTGACGCGGCCGAACGCGCGATGCTCCACGAGGAACTCTTCGCCCCGCCTCTGACTGAACGCGCCTTGCAGCATATCGGCATGGCAAAGCGAATCGAGGTTCATGATCTGACCTTTGACCCTGCCACAGTCTCTGCCCATGCACGGATGGCGGCACTCATGGCCGAACGCTCAGCGCGCCAGTGACAGGATGTGCCCGAAGGGTGGAGAGGGTGGTTCGGGCGCGGGGCTGGCCCAGATTGTCTTGAGCCGCCGCGGGGCAGGACCGAAGGGGCCGTCGAGATCGCTCAGCACAACAAGCGCCGAGGGGATAAGCTCCGCAGCACGGGCGATGACCGGACGAAAATCGGTGCCACCGCCTTCAGGCAAGGTAAGTGTCTCGAGGACAGCGCGAGCGCGGTCGGACGAGAGCACCATTTCGTCGCGGATGCCCTCGTCAAAGATGAGCAGCCTGAGTTCCGCCTGCATTCGCCGCGTAATTCCGATGATCTCGGCCATGAACAGCCGAAGCGTCACCGGCGCGATGGAGCCTGAACAATCGAGCGCGACCACAAGGCGCGGTTGCGCCACGGGTGCACTTTGGCGCGGTTGCCATGGCGGCAGGGACTCCTCCGCTGCCAGGGCGGCGCCGGCCTGCGCCATCCAGCGGGCCGACGGGCGCGCAGGATTGGCTGTGGGTCGCGGGAGCGCTGCCTGCAACAGCAGGCGCCGAAAGATGAGCTCCCATGGAACGCGGGGTTTGGGCAGATCGCCCAGCGGTGCGCCGAGCGCGCCGAGCCCCACGCCTGCGGTCCGTCCTGCCGCCATGGCGCGTGCCATATGCGCCTGCCAATCGCCCGCGTCGAACCCATCGGGTGTGCCTGCTTTCTCGGTGTCGCCTTGCTCTGGCGAAAGGTCCGGCGCGAAGCCCTGCCCATGCGCGTGCTCGCGAACGGCTCCAGGGCGCCCGACCCGCCCGCCGCTGCCCTCGCTGCGTTGCAACTGGTGATAGAGCCGCTCGGCATCCCATGCAGCAAGAACCTGCTCTGGCGGGGCCGGTTGCCCAAGCGCGCCCAGCAGGCCCGAGAGCGTCAGCGCAGGCCGAGGCAGAGCATGGCCTGCGCGCAAGATTGCCTCGTTCACGATGGCATCGCAGGCCATTTGCCAGAGGTCCGGCTCAAAATCCGGTCCCAGCCGCGCGGCCATAGCTTCCATCCTGCGCGAATGCTGCAGCGCCACATGCAGGATGTGATGCCCTGAGACCCCGATTTGCAGATGCAAGGGCAGGGCAGCGAAATCCGCCCCATAGCGGATTTCGCTGCCCTGCGTTTCAGCCAATGTCGTGGTCTTTGCATCGCGATGGTGACACCAGAGCGAAAGCGTGGCCAGCGCCGGGTCGCATTCGGTCAGCGCCTGCAGCGCCGGGCTCGCGCGCGTGGAGTGGCGCTGATCAGCCAAGGCCCGCTGCCTCGCGCTCGGCGGCATATTCGGCATAGGCCGGTGAGTTCAGAAACACCTCTTCCCAGCCTTGTTCCAGCGCTTTGGCCAGCAATAGCTCGAACCCATGCGTGCCAAGCTCGGCCAGCGGCATGGCGTTGAAAGGCGCGCCGCGCTTTGCGCCAAGATCACGCAATTCAGCCATGATCTCGATAATCGCAGGCAGAGTCTCGACCTCGGCGCGTGTGATCAGTGCAAAGACCAGCGCGGTCATGCCATGCAGCGATGCAGGGTAGAGCGACAGTCTGTTCCCTGACTGCGCCTCAAGCATGGCCTCGATCTGAACAGTTGCTGCAATCTCTTCCGAGATCAGCCGGAACTCCGCCGCGACAGCTTCACCGAGCACACCAGCGATCGCAAGGTTGCGTAACTCGCGCTTCGGTATCGCAGTCATGATCTGTGACACCCGCGCCCAAGAGCGTGGCGTGCAGGCAATCATCTCACCGCGCCGCAATGCCTCTTCGGTGGTGTCGAGGGCCTCGGGCCGTGTACGGATGAAGGCGATCACGGCAGGGTCGAGCGCATGGGGCAAGGCATAGTTCTTCAACCAGTCTTCGGCACTCGCAGTCAGGTGCAGATGGATCAGCCGGTCTGAGAGCGCAGTGCCCATCTCATAGGCGATGGCCCCGTCCTCGACCATGTTGCCCGCTGCGACGACGAAACAGCTTGCAGGCAGCCGGTGGCGCCCGACGCGGCGTTCCTGCAACAGGCCATAGACCGTGGGCTGCAACTGTGGCGGAGCTGCGGTCAGCTCGTCAAGAAAGAGCACCGAGGGCGTGGCCGGGTCGTCGGGCAGGTCTTCGGGGCGGAACCAGATGGTGCGCTGCGCCTCCATGTCGAAAAAGGGCAGACCGCGCAGGTCCTGTGGCTCGATCGTGGTCAGGCGCAGGTCATAGAGCCGCGCCCCGATCCGGTCGGCCAGCGCCTGAACGATCTCGGTCTTGCCAATGCCGGGGCGGCCATGCAGCATCCAGCTTGCGCAAAGCCCGCCTTCGGTCTGCGCTTTCCAACCGGCGAGCAACAGCTCATAGGCCTGCCCAGTGGGGATATTCGGTGCGTTGACCATGTTTTCCACGTCTTGACTGCGACAGGATTAACATGGCCCGAGCCAGCGTTCCGGCAAGCCTGAACACCTCAACGGGAACCAATCCGATAGCTTGGCGAAGCGCCAAGACTAAACATCTGAGCGGTCCTTGCTGCAACTTAATCTGTTGCTGCAGATGGCATGCTTCGAAAACGAGAAGCCCTTATCGCGGCGCGACCCGCGCCCGCCAGAGCGTGAACAGCCCGGCCCCGACAACCACAGCGGCCCCGAGCACGACATTGGCGCGAAGTGCCTCGGCAAAGACCAACACCCCGAGCGCCGCGGCGAAGGGCAGTTGCAGATAAGCAAAGGGCTGGACAGCGCTGGCCTCGGCCACTTCATAGGCGCGGATCAGCAGGAAATGACTGAACGCCGAGGTGGCGCATAGCAACGCCATCCAGATCCAGTCCTCCTGCGCCATGGGCTCCCAGAACCAGATGCCGACCGCTGTCATTGCGACCGCGCCTGAAACACCTGTCCAGAAAAAACTGACTGCAGCACTGTCCTGACGCGCGACATAGCGTGTTAGCAGGCCATACAGTGCAAACATGAAGCCGGCCAATAGCGGGATCAGCGCGGCCGGCTGAAATACCCCAAACCCTGGCTGAAGGATAATCAGAACGCCGATAAACCCGATCGCGATCGCCACCCAGCGCCGCCAGCCGACCTGTTCGCCAAGGATTGGGCCGGACAGGGCTGCGATCAGCAACGGATAGGCTGCAAAGACTGCATGACTCTCAACCAGCCCAAGGATCACGAACGCCGTCACCATCACACAGACCTCCGCCGCAAGCAGAACGCCCCGGAATACTTGCAAAGGCAGTTGTTTCGTAGCGACTGCTGCGCGCAGACCGCCCGCTTTGCGGGCGGCCACCACGATTACGAAACTGGCGAAAAACCAGTAGCGGATCATGATGATCATGAAGACATTGTATTCGCGCGCCAGATGCTGCGAGAGCCCGTCCTGCATCGCAAAGACAAAGGCTGTTGCTGTCATCAGCCAGATGCCCAGAGTGTTGTTTTGCGGGCTCATGGCAGGTGTCCGCGACTCATGTGGCGTTTGCGCCCATAGCCTGGAATACGGCTTACTTCAAAACCCGCTGCTGCCAGCGCGCGCCGGACATGGCCCGCGGCCGTATAGGTCGCGAATGTGCCCCGAGTCGCGGTATGCGCCGCCACTGCAGCCATCAGTTCAGGTGTCCATAATTCCGGGTTCTTGGCGGGTGAAAATCCGTCCAGATACCAAGCATCCGCTTGCCCCTCCCAAGATGGCAAGGTCTCGCGGGCATCACCGAATATCAGCCGGACAGTGAACGGGCCGAGCGCGAAGCGCTCGGCCCCCCAGTGATCGAGCAAAGGTGCCGAGTCCAGCGATGGGAAGGCCCGCAAGGCGCGCACCATGTCGTCGCGCGACATCGGATAAGCCTCGAAACTGGTGTAGAAGAGCGGGCCAGGATGGTCGCGTAGGGCGTCAAAGGTCGCCAGCAGATTGAGGCCAGTTCCGAATCCCAGTTCGGCGACGCGAAACCCTGCGCTTGCGCGGGCCGGCAGGTCATTGCCTTGCAGAAAAACATGACGCGCCTCATCCAGCCCGCTTTCAAGCGAGTAATACGGATCATCGAACCGGGTCGAGACAGGCGTGCGCCCGTCTTTCCAGTCGAGTTGTGCGTGCTGGTTGTTCATGCCGCTCTGCGTTATCTCTGCGTCGCATCACTCATGCAGAGGCGCTCGCGAAATGACAATCCCGGATGTGACGATCATGGGGGCTGGGGTGTTCGGCCTGACGCTGGCGCTCGCCTGTCTCGAGCGAGGCGCGCGGGTGCAGGTGATTGAAAAGCGCAGCCTTGGCGCGGGGTCAAGCGGCGGGATTGTCGGTGCATTGGCGCCGCATGTGCCAGAGAACTGGAACACCAAGAAGGCGCTGCAATTCGACGCCCTGTGCTTGGCCGAGGGCTATTGGGCGCGAGTGGCTTTGCTGTCCGGAATGGATCCGGGATATGCACGGCTCGGAAGAGTCCAGCCTGTGCCCGAGGGGGGGCTGGCGCGCGCAGAGGCGCGCGCGGAACAGGCACGCAGTCTCTGGCAAGGAGTTGCGCAATGGCACGTCCTTCGGGCCGAAGAGGCACCGGGCTTGCCGCTGGTCGCGCCATCGGGATGGGTAATTCACGATACGCTAAGCGCGCGGCTCCATCCGCGGCGCGCTGGCGAAGCGCTCGCCGCGGCGATGGAGCGACTGGGCGGGCATCTCGTTATCGGAGATAGTGCGTCTTCCGGGCGCGTTGTGTGGGCAACTGGCTATGAGGGGCTTGAGGCACTCTCTGTAGCCTTGGGCCGAAACGTGGGTGGCGGCGTAAAGGGACAGGCACTTCTGTTGAAATATGCAGCACCGGAGGTGCCACAACTCTTCGCAGACGGTTTGCATATCGTGCCACATGCCGATGGCACTGTGGCCATCGGCTCGACCAGCGAGCGTGATTTCACCAGCCCCGACAACATTGATGAGCAATGTGACACGCTGCATGCTCGTGCCCTTGAAATATGCCCTGCACTTCAAGGCGCGTCGGTGATTGCGCGCTGGGCAGGGGTGCGCCCACGGGCCAAGAGTCGCGCTCCATTATTGGGGTCGTGGCCGGGGCGCGTGGGGCATTATGTGTTCAACGGCGGGTTCAAGATCGGCTTCGCGATGGCGCCTGCTCTGGCGCCGCTCATGGCGGAACTGGTGCTGGAGGGCCGCGATATCATTCCCGAAGAGTTCAGGCTCGAGGCCATGTAGGATGCACAGAGTGCCTGCACCTTCGGGCACTGCGCGAGCGGTACAGAAAAAGTGGGATGGAACAGGGTTTCGCGGGCTTCGGCCCTGAGCGCAATATAGGCGCGATATTCCTCGGCGTTGTTGAAATGCTCTCCCCGCGCAACTTCTTCCTCGGCCTTGGCCAGAAAGGCGGCATGGTATTTGAAATGCGCAAAGGCCAGCTCGCGCGGGGCGACCTTGGCGCCCGAGATGTAGTGCAGGCCCGCAGAGAGACGCATGAGTGGATGATATTTCAGCAGCGCGTATTTCTGCGCCACAAAGAGATTGGCTCTCGCCGGTGTTCCCAGTTCCGCCATCAGGCGATGACGCAGGGCGCTGGTCAGTGTCACGCCATTTGACCAGGGACCACGTCCCTGCCAGGTGGTGCGGAGAGGGTGGCGGTCGATATGGTCGGCCTCGAGGAAAGGAGAGTGATCGAAACGCGCCTTGGACAATGGACCTCTGGGATAGAGATCGAGCATCAGGAGCCGCACGGCGGTTGCCGTGGCGAAGTCTGGCGCGCTGAGCAGTTCCGGCAGATTGCCCAGCACGTGACCGTCCTGCCGGGGGAGTTGCCAGAATGCCAGTTCATCGGCATCGGCAAGCAGGGACCAGCGCCCCAGTCGGAACTGCGCCATCAGCGCTTCCTGCCATTGCACGCCATAAGTCGAGAGCCTGTAGGGCGTGTCGGTGGCGAAAACCGAGACATCCGCCTCGGCCAACAACTGCTCCAGCGTGCCATCGTCGGAGCCATTATCCACAATCAGGAAGGCGCCGACTCCAAGGCGTCGATAATGCGCGAGGAAGTGGGGCAACATGAAGCGTTCATTGCGCATGACGGCGATGACAGCGACCTCTGCCGCGCGCGCCTGCTCCAGCCGTTCCGGAGGGCTGATCAGGTCGAGCGCGTTCTTTGCCCAGCCAGTCTGAGCCGGCAGCATACTGGGCCAGACTTTCATCGGGTTCGGCCAGACTGTACTACGCGCGGTGTTGGCCTGTCGCATGACGTTGCCGCCCGCATCCAGATGCCCCAGCTTGACAGGTGAGCCCACAAAGGGAAGGAAGCTGCTTTCGTATTGAGAGATCGGCGGCAGCCCTTTCACCGTCCTCCTGAAAATCGAAACATCATAATTCGGGCCTGCTACAGCAATTCCGGCTTGTGCCAGCAGATCACCGACCAGCTTGTCCTCCATGAAAGAGACCTGCTCCAAGCGGCGACCTTGAGGTGAGTGTCGGACCTCGGCAAGGGCTTTGAGCGCAGGTCTGGAGAGAAGATAGCCAGTGCTGCCATCGGCATAGCGCGAGGGTTCAGGCGATTTGTCGAACTCCATGCGCCCCCTGGCTGTTTTCGAGCGCGACATATGCCAGCCGCGATCCATGCTACCATGCGCACGATAGAGGGGCCGACCGTAATATGGCAGGGTCAGAAAGACCGGATCGTTGAAATAGGCTTCCGGATCGAGCAGGCAGTCGTCGTCAATCTTGAGAATCCGCGAGAAGCGGGTGCGCTCCAAAACCCATTGGGCCAGTGCGAGGGTCTTCTGTGGCAGGCCTTCATAGCTGTCGGGTGCATCGAGTTCGAGCAATCCGCCATCAAATCTTGGACTGCATTGGACTGAGTCTCCTTCCCCTTTTCCGACGACGGTGATCAGAGGGATGCCCAGCTTCGCAAGTGCCGCGCCCCAGGTCTCGCGGCACACGCGCGCCCGAGTCTCGAGGTTTTTTCGGCAGGAAATGAGTGCGACCAGTGTATCGGCGAACGGGTTGGCCATATTGTGCAAGCGTGCGGCTTCATGGTCTTCATCTGCCAATACTCCCGGTATGGGAAGCTCTTCGACATAGCGCGAGAGCGGTTCGAGAAGTGCTGGGTCTGGACAAGAAGAAACGAAGCGTTCGAGTGCTCGCGCAGGTGCATGGG
>SLJW01000122.1 GCA_007134865.1 Paracoccaceae bacterium
CCGGCGCGCCGATATGCAGCGGCATGAAATAGTTGCCGAAACCACCAAACAGCGCGGGAATCAGCACGAAGAACATCATCAACACGCCATGCGCCGTGACCAGCACGTTCCAGATATGGCCATTGGGCGTACATTCGCCCTCAGGGGCAGCCGTGAGGCGCGGACCCTCCATGCACATATACTCGACGCCCGGAGTCATGAGCTCCATGCGCATATAGACCGAGAAGGCCACTGCGATGAAACCGACGATCCCGGCGGTGAACAGATAGAGGATCCCGATATCCTTGTGGTTCGTGGACATGAACCAGCGGGTGAAGAAGGACCGGTTGTCCTCGTGCCCGTGGTCTTCGGTGGTGGCGTCGGCCATAAGCTACTCCAGTTCCCGGTTCCGGTTGCGTTTTCCGCAACTGTTTTCGTGACAGACACAGGTGCTCTCGTACGCCCTGCGCCGGACTGCCCATGCCTGCATGGCACGGTATACTTCGCTTTTAGAATGTGTTTTTTTACAGAGCAATGCTCCATGTGTCGCAGGAGCGGTTTTTTTGACCCAGATCAAGGCGGCGCCAGAAAGCACCGCTTCAGGGGCGCGCAGACTGTTGAGGCTCAGGTGGGAAAATGCCGCGCGAACTGGCGCGCCAGCGCGAGATCGAGATCATTCATCGTCACCGGCAGGCCCAGATCAACCAGTGATGTCACGCCATGGGCGCTGATGCCGCAGGGCACGATTCCGTCGAAATGGCTCAGGTCGGGCTCGAGATTGATCGAGAGGCCATGAAAGCTGATCCAGCGGCGCAGCTTGATCCCGATGGCGGCGATTTTTTCCTCGCATGGGGTGCCATCGGGGGCAGGGGCTTTCTCGGGACGCGTGACCCAGACGCCCACCCGGCCCGCGCGCCGCTCACCGCTGATACCGAATTCGGCCAGAGTCGCGATCACCCAATCCTCCAGCGTGCAGACGAAGCGACGCACATCGCGCCCACGCCGGTTGAGGTCGAGCATGACATAGACCACACGCTGGCCAGGTCCGTGATAAGTATATTGCCCACCGCGCCCCGCGGCATGGACCGGAAAGCGGTTCGGGGCGACCAGATCGGCCGGATCGGCACTGGTGCCCGCAGTGTAAAGGGGTGGATGCTCCAGCAGCCAGACGGCCTCGGGCGCGGTGCCCTGCGCGATCTCGGCCACGCGCGCCTCCATCGCGGCGAGAGTTGCGGTGTAGTCGGACAGGCCCGGCAGAATGCGCCACTCCAGAGTCGTTTGTGGCGTGGTTAATGTTTGGGTCATGCCTCTCAGCCTTGTTTCTTGGGCAGCAATCCCGCCGCCCGGATGGTGGACATGTGGCGTCGGCTGACGGGAATCCCCAGCCCATCGCCCATGTCAAGTAATGCGCCCTCGCCGCGACGCTCCGCCCCGCGCACCTGCGCCAGCGCGATCCAGTGCGAGCGATGGACCTGCATGCCCCGCGTGGGCGCGGTTTCCTCAATCGCATCGGCGAGTCGCATCAGCACGAGTTCGCGCCCGTTTTCGGTGATTACTTCGACGTAATGATCGGTCGCGCAGAGCGCGATCAGTGCACCGCGTTTTTCGAGCGGCAGACGCTGGAGCAGGGCGGGCGGGCGCGTCTCGGATGATGTGGCCTGATCAGGAAAGACAGTCCGCAGGCCCAGCACGATCCAGGCAACCCCGAAGCTGGCCAGCATACCCGCCACCAGAACCTGCCCGAACAGCCCTTGCCAGCCGAAGAAGGGCAGGTTCCAGAGCCCGAGAAAGACCACGACACCTAGCCCGATGATGATCCCGCCGCGAAAGACCTTCAGAGCGACCGGCCAGTCGCTGCGCGCATCCAACCTGTCGATTACCAATAGGGAGACGGCGCTTCCAAATGCGTAGGTGCCGAAGACAATGCCCATCCAGTAGATGAGGCGGGGCAGGGGCGCGAGCCCGTCAAGCGTGCCGAAAGGGCCGGAAATACCCAGCAGGATTCCGATTCCCGCCTGTATGGCCAGCACCACCGGTGCGCCCAGATGGGCGCGCAATTCGCGAAGCGCGAATGACGACGGTTTGTCAGTCACGAACCCCCTCCGGTCGCTGGCGAAACCGCGCTTGCCCGCACGGCAGGCCGCGCGGCACAGCCCTAACACATCGTTCATCGCCGCGCCACGCCAGCGCGGCGCAGCCATTTTGGAGGATTCCATGACCCTTGTACCTATCCTGCATTCCAGCCTGCTGATCCAGATTCATACAGCGGCGGCCTGTCTGGCATTTGTGCTTGGCCCGTTTGTGATTCTGCGCAAGCGGCGCGACCGGACGCATCGACTCCTCGGCTATACCTGGGTCAGCACCATGGCGATAACGGCGATCACCGCGCTCGGTATCTTCGAGTTGCGTCTGATCGGTCCCTTTTCGCCGATCCACGGGCTCTCGATATTCGTCGCTTTCATGCTTTGGCGCGCTGTAGAGGCCATTCGCGCCGGCAAAGTCGTCGAACATGGGCGCATCATGACGCAGATTTACATCTGGTCGATGGGCATTGCGGGGCTGTTCACGCTGCTTCCGGGGCGGCGGATGCATGCGGTTTTTCTCGACGGTTACGGCTGGCCGGGCTTCTGGTTTGCCGCCTTGATCTTTGCGCTTGGCGCGGCCTGTCTCTGGTCGGCGCAACCGCGCCACGATCCGCGCGAAACCGCGCATTTTCCTCTTTTCAAGCCCAGATCGAACCGCTAGAAGCCCTCTCACACGGCGTGCGGTCGTGGCGGAATTGGTAGACGCGCAGCGTTGAGGTCGCTGTGGGGTAACTCCCGTGGAAGTTCGAGTCTTCTCGACCGCACCATTTTTCCTTCCCAGCAGAGCAGAGTCGCAGGTGCTGCACGTGATCGGTGATGCACGGCCTGGCTGTATGTTGCGCCAGATTTTCGCGTAAAAGGCTTGCCAGGCGGCGCTCGCCATCTGCCTTCGGACTGTGCAAACTCTCGATTTCCCAAGCTTTCTTGGCAGAATTGGACTTATGGGTTGCAATCTGCGTCGAGCCTGCTTTTACTATGCCCATCAACACAAAGAGCGGGTGACCGCCGGAAGACAGGGAGTTGGCTGTGGCAACAGCGCAGGAAAGCGATGGCTTCGTCGTCTTTGATGGAGTCCAGAAAAGCTATGATGGTGAGACACTGGTTGTAAAGGATCTCAACCTCTCGGTCGCAAAGGGCGAATTCCTGACCATGCTGGGCCCCTCGGGGTCGGGCAAGACAACCTGCCTGATGATGCTGGCGGGATTCGAGACCGCCACCAATGGCGAGATATTGCTTGACAAGCGCCCCATCAACTCGGTGCCGCCGCATAAACGCGGCATCGGCATGGTGTTTCAGAATTACGCGCTGTTTCCGCATATGACGGTGGGCGAAAATCTCTCCTTCCCGCTTGAAGTGCGTGGCTTGGGCAAGTCCAAGCGGGAGGAGAAGATCAAACGCGCGCTCGATATGGTCCAGATGGGGGCCTTCATGAACCGCCGTCCGGCGCAGCTTTCGGGCGGCCAGCAGCAGCGTATCGCTCTGGCGCGCGCGCTTGTGTTCGAGCCCGAACTCGTCCTGATGGATGAGCCGCTGGGCGCGCTCGACAAGCAGCTTCGCGAACATATGCAATTCGAGATCACACGCCTTGCCCATGATCTTGGCATCACCACGGTCTATGTGACCCATGACCAGACCGAAGCTCTGACGATGTCAGACAATGTCGCGGTTTTTGACGATGGTCGCATCCAGCAGCTTGATCCACCTGACGTCCTCTATGAAGCGCCGCGCAACAGCTTCGTTGCGCAATTCATTGGCGAAAACAACACCATGGACGGTATAATTAAAGAGATCAAAGGCGAATCCTGCGTGGTGGAGCTTGACGGTGGCGCGCTCATTGACGCCAAACCCGTCAATGTGTCGAAGGTCGGCGAGCGCACCCGTGTGTCGATCCGCCCCGAGCGGGTAGAGGCCAACAAGGACCGTTTGGACGCGGATGCGCATCTGATCGATGCCGAAGTGATGGAATTTATTTACATGGGCGATGTGTTCCGCACCCGGCTCAAAGTGGCCGGAAACGAGAATTTCATCATGAAGACACGCAACGCACCCGATCAGATCCGCCATGGAAAGGGCGACAAGATCCAGATCGGCTGGTTGCCACAGGATTGCCGTGCGCTTGACTGTCCAGCGTGACAGATCGTGCGGCTGCGAAAACGGTCCGAGGGACAGGACTGTGTGAAATCGCAGTGGGGCATGCCCCTGCGAAAAACCCAAACAAGGAGGAATGCAATGTCATCCAAACTGAAGCTGGTCGCACTGAGTTCGGCCGTCAGTGTCATGGCACTGGGCGCCGCGGCCGATGACCCGGTCTCGCTGACCATCGTGTCTTGGGGCGGGGCTTACACCCAAAGCCAGATTCGGGCCTATCACGAGCCCTGGATGGAACAGAACCCGCATGTGACCATCATCAACGACGATGGCTCGGCCAATGCGCTGGCCGGTCTGCGCGCACAGGCGCAAGCAGGCAACGTGACCTGGGATCTGGTGGACATGCTGCCGTCGGATGCACAGCTTGCCTGTGACGAAGGCATCATCATGGAAATCGATGTCGATGCGATGCTGGCGCCCGCACCCGATGGCACACCCCCGTCCGAGGATTTCCTGCCCGGCTCGCTTGACGGTGACTGCTTCATCCCGCAGATCGTCTACTCGACCGTGCTGACCTTCCGCCCGGACGCCTTCCCGGAGGACAATCAGCCCTCGAGCATCGCCGATCTCTTCGATGTCGAGAACTTCCCCGGTCGCCGCGCGCTGCAGGATCGTCCTGGCACCAACCTGGAATGGGCGCTCTATGCCGACGGCGTGGACCCGGAAGATATCTATGACGTGCTCTCGACCCCCGAGGGTGTGGACCGGGCCTTTGCCAAGCTCGACACGATCAAGGATC
>SLJW01000006.1 GCA_007134865.1 Paracoccaceae bacterium
ATGGTGCTCTTCAAGGGGTTCTGCCGCTATCTCTGCCCGCTCGGGGCCGTGATGGCCGTGGGCGGGTTGGTCCGCGGACGCGACTGGATCGCGCGGCGCGCGGAATGCGGCAGTCCCTGCCAGTTGTGCCGTGTGAAATGCGCCTATGGTGCCATCGAGAAAAACGGCAAGATCAAGTATTCGGAATGCTTCCAATGCCTTGACTGCGTGGCGATTCATGATGACGAAAAGCGCTGCGTGCCGCTGGTTCTGGCCGGGAAAATCGCGCGTCGCGGTCCCACCCCTGCGCGCGCCCCGGATCCGACCACCCCGCCACAGGAAGCCCCGGCATGACGCGCTCGCTTTCTCGCCGCCGCTTCCTGACCATCGCCGCCTGCGCCGGGCTCGCCGGTTCCTCATCGGGATACGCGGCCACCGAGCGGTTGACATGGCAGGGCATCGCGCTGGGTGCGGATGTCAGCATCACGCTTGTCGGCCCCGAGAGCATCACCCGGCCTGCGCTGGCACGCGCGCGGCTTGAGATCGAAGCCTATGAGCAGCGCTTCAGCCTGTTCCGCCCCGATTCCGAGTTGGTTCGGCTGAACGCGGATGGCATGCTGCGCGATCTCGACCCGCGCTGGCAGAGCCTGCTGGCGGCCTGCGACCGGCTGCACAAGATCACCGGAGGCGTGTTCGACCCGACCATTCAACCCCTCTGGCAGGCGCATGCGCGGGGGACGGATCTCGCGGAGGCCCGCGCGCGCGTCGGCTGGGAGCGTATCGCCCTGCCGGGGCCGGGTCTGCGCGGTATCCGACTGGACAAGGGGCAGGCGCTCAGCTTCAACGGCATCGCACAGGGGGCGGCAACGGATGCGGTCAGGGACGTGCTGCGCATGGCGGGCATGACGCAAGTCCTGATCGACATTGGCGAGAGCCATTGCATCGGGGGACCATGGTATGTGGCCCTCGCCGACCCAGAGGCGGGGCAATTCGCTCAGGTCACGCTCGAAGATAGGGCTGTGGCGGTGTCCAGCCCCGGCGCGCTGCGCATAAGCGAGGGTACGACGCATATCCTGCATCCGCACGCAGCCGCGCCGCCCATCTGGTCGAGCACTGCCGTGATTGCCCGCGACGCCGCGCTTGCAGATGGTTTGTCCACAGCGGCGTGTTTCCTCACGCCGGAAGATCTGCGGGCCAGCATCGCTGCGTTGCCCGAGGTCGAGACTGTGATGGTGCTCGACCGTCAGGGCAAGACACGTTCCTTGTTCGCAAGGTAACAAGCGCCGCTGCCATGATGTGTGAGGGTGCGCAGCATCATCTTGGAATTACTCTCGGTCAGGTCGCGCAACTCCGGATCTGAAGCTGTTTTCTTTACCGACCGCGTAGCAGTAGCTTCCAGCGCGGTGCGCATCTGGTAAAGCTCCATCATTTCGGCGTAAGAGAGGCCATCGCGAGTTGGTACCAAGAACCTGAGGCAAGTTGGACGCAGACTTGGATGGGGTTCTGCACATCGCTTCAAGGAGCTGCGAGAAGCCGCACGGGTATTGCGTGTATATGGATACAATAACTGTGCAATAACCTGATCAAGCGAGAAAGCTGCCATGTTAACCCGCACCCGCTTGCTGACCTTTGCCATCGCCCTTGCAGGGGGCGGGGTGTTTCACGCGCTGGACCTGCCACTCCCTTTCTTGTTCGGGCCGATGTTCGCGTGCCTTGTCGCTGCGCTTCTCGGAGTTGGCATGCAGGGTGCAGAACCAGTTTCTGTCGCTGCGCGGACCGTACTGGGAATTGCGGTGGGCGCCTCAATCACGCCTGCGATACTCGGACAGGTGCCCCTGATGGCTGTGACGCTGGCGATGATCCCGGCTTATGTGGTGCTTATCGGCATTATCGGAGTGCCCTTTTTCCACCGGATTTGCGGCTTCGACCGAGCTACAAGCTATTATGCCGCGATGCCGGGCGGGTTCCAGGACATGGTGATCTTCGGCCAAGAGGCCGGGGGTGACCCGCGCGCGCTTTCGCTGATTCATGCCACGCGGGTACTGGTGATCGTGACACTGGTGCCGGTGCTGCTGGTCGGCTCCTTCGGTCTCAGCCTCGATCAGCCAATTGGCGTGCCTGCTCGAGAGGTGCCCCTTCGCGAAATGGCCATCATGGTGGTGATTGCGCTGATCGGCTGGAAAGGGGGCGAGAGGATCGGGCTGTTTGGCGCCGCCATCATCGGGCCGCTCATCCTCGCACTTCTACTCTCGCTGGGTGATGTTCTGCACAATCGCCCGCCTGCCGAGGCCATCATGGCCGCGCAATTCTTTATCGGCATGGGGATTGGCATGCAATTCCGAGGTGTCACGCTAGGGGAATTGCGCCATGACGTGGCTGCGGGTGCTGCCTTTGCTGTCATCCTCGCGGCGTTGGCGGGGGTGTTCACGGTGCTCGCCTTCTGGATCGGTGGTGCGCCCATGCTGGAGGCGTTTCTGTCTTTCGCGCCGGGTGGTCAAGCGGAACTGACAGTGCTTGCCATAGTTGCAGGGGCGGACTTGGGCTTCATTGTCATCCACCATTTGATGCGGCTGGTGATCGTTATCACAGGCGCGCCTGTCGTGGCGCGCCTGATTTGGGGAAAGCGCGATAAAGATCGCGGTGCGTGACGTTAATGCAGGTGCAGTTCAGGTTTATGGTGATTGCGACGGGTTGGAAGAGATGAGTGTCTTTTTCGTTGCCAATCCTGCGGTGACCGGACCGATCAAGCGACTGATCTGATGCATGCGCGCGCATTCCCCGCTACGCGCCGACTCACTTTTGACGCAAGGCAGAACCAATAGAGGATACGATTGAGTGTGTGAAAAGGTCACGCAGGCCGCCGCAAGCCGAGCATGTCCCGCGCCTGCTGCCAGCTTGCGACGGGCCGCGCGTATTTCTCGCAGATCTCGACTGTACGCGTGACTAGCGCGGCATTCGACGGTGCCAGCCGGTCGCGATCAAGGCGCACATTATCTTCGAGCCCCGTGCGCGTATGCCCACCTTTGGCGATGGCCCATTCATTCACCACGCTCTGCTTTGCGCCGATCCCCGCCGCACACCAGAGCGCATCGGGCGCAAAGCGGGCCAGCGTCTCGATATAGATGTCCAGAATGCGCTCATCCGCGATCATGGCATTCTTCACCCCCATGACGAATTGCACATAGAGCGGGCGCGGCAAGCGCCCGTCATCGGCCATTTTCGCCGCCTGAATGACATGCGAGAGGTCGAACGCCTCGATCTCTGGTATCACGTCATGGGTGCGCATCTCGGCGGCGAGCCAGTCCACGAGATCGGGTGGGTTTTCGTAGACGCGTGTCGGAAAGTTGTTCGAGCCCACCGCCAGCGAGGCCATGTCGGGCCGGAGCGGCAGCATGCCACCGCGCGCGGACCCTGCACCCGAGCGTCCACCGGTCGAGAACTGGATGATCATGCCGGGGCAATGCGTCTCGAGTCCCTCCTTGAGGCGCGCGAATTTTTCGGGGTCGGATGAGGGCGTCCCGTCATCATTGCGGACATGGCAGTGTGCAATGGATGCGCCGGCTTCAAAAGCCTCCTGCGTGCTCTCGATTTGCTCTGCGACCGTGATCGGCACAGCCGGGTTGTTGGCCTTGGTCGGCACCGAGCCGGTGATGGCGACCGCGATGATGCAGGGGTTTGTCATATCTGCTGTCCTTTCCTTGCCCGCTTGCCCGCGTTTCGCGCGCGGGCAAGCGGGCAGCGCCCGAGCCCCAGCAAAACCGTTTCCAACGGTCGCTGCAAGCAGATAGCGCGAGGCCGGGTCAGCTGGCATTCGGCCATTCGGCTAATTCTGACATCAGATCGACAGTTTTCTGTTGCAAATGATTATCATTAGCATAATTTCGCATGATGCACGGATCGACACGAATCAAGGAGATCGAGATGAACAGACAGATCGCATCGCGCCACAGCTTGGCCCTCGGAGCATTGCTTGCGCTCTCCATGCCGACTTCAGCAGAGGAGGCGCCGCTAAACGCACTCGCTACGGTCGGCATGATCGCCGATGTGGCGCAGAGCGTGGCGGGGGAGTGCGCGACTGTCAGCACGCTGATCGCCGCTGGTGTCGACCCGCATGATTACTCTGCGACACCCCGAGATGTGTCGGTGATCGCTGCGGCGGAATTGATCCTCTACGTCGACCATACTCTGGAAGAGCGTTTGGCCGATGTGCTGGACCGCTTCCGTGCGCGCACGCCAACAGTCGGGCTGCTCGCGGCGACGTTCGCACCTTCCGACCTCCTGGAAGACCCGGACACGCCCGGCACCAACGACCCCCATCTTTGGATGGATGTGAGCCGCTGGGCGCGTATCGGGCCCGTGATTGCCGATGCCATCGCCGAGCAGCGCCCCGAATGTGCAGATGCCATGGCCGATAATGTCGCCGCGCTCGAGGTGCAGATGGATGCGCTGCATGGCTGGGTGGGCGATGCCATTGCTTCGATTCCGGAGGGCAATCGCAAGCTGGTCACCGCCCATGATGCATTCTACTACTTCGCCGACACCTATGGGATCGAGGCCTCCGAGGCGATCGAGGGCATCTCCACAGCGTCAGAGGCCAGCATCGGCGACATCCGCGAGGTGGCCGATTTCGTAATCGCGAATAACGTGCCTGCTGTCTTCGTCGAAACCACCATCAACCCCCGCACAATCGAGGCGCTTGTTGCCGAAGTGCAATCGCGCGGCCATGATGTGGTGATCGGTGGCGAGCTCTTCTCCGATGCCATGGGCGATGAGGGCACGCCCGAGGGCACCTATATCGGCATGATCCGCGCCAACACGATCACCATCACCGAGGCATTGGGCGGCACGCTGCCGGAATGGCCCGAAGCGCTGCAGGGCTGGGCGCAGGAATGGAGGATCGCACCCTGACCAGAAATCCTGTATCGGGTCTGCAAGGGGCGCGCGCGGCTTTGCCGCGCGCGCGTCAGATC
>SLJW01000139.1 GCA_007134865.1 Paracoccaceae bacterium
AGTCCATGATTTTAACATTCAAAACTTGCAATATGTGAAAAGACGTCTATATTCCGTGTCAGACGAGACACAGGAGACACTCATGAAACCCGAAGTCACCGCCTTCTTCGACGAAGATACCTTCACCATCACCTACGTTGTGCGCGACCCGAATGGCACGGCCTGTGCGATTATCGATTCGGTGCTCGACTTCGACTACGCCTCTGGGCATACCTCGACCAAATCCGCCGATGAGGTCATCGCCTTCGTGCAGGAAAAGGGCTACCGCGTCGAGTGGCTGCTCGAGACCCACGTCCATGCCGACCACCTCTCTGCCGCGCCTTATCTGCAGGAAAAGCTCGGCGGCAAGATCGGCATCGGCAAGAATATCACCGTCGTGCAGGACACGTTCGGCAAGGTCTTCAATGAAGGAACCGAGTTCGAGCGTGATGGCAGCCAGTTCGACAAACTCTTCAGCGAGGGCGATTCGATCCATATCGGCCAGCTGCGCGTCGATGTGCTGCACACGCCGGGCCATACGCCCGCCTGTCTGACCTATGTCATCGGTGATGCAGCCTTTGTCGGCGACACGCTGTTCATGCCTGATTTCGGCACTGCGCGCTGTGACTTCCCCGGTGGCTCGGCCGATATGATGTGGGATTCGGTGCAGAAGATCCTCGCCCTGCCGGATGAGACACGCATCTTCGTGGGCCATGACTACAAGGCCGAGGGCCGCGACCATTACGCTTGGGAAACCACCGTGGGCGAGCAGAAGGCCGCGAACAAACATGTCGGCGCTGGCGCCACGAAAGAGGATTTCGTCAAGGCCCGCACCGAGCGCGACTCGCAACTGGGTATGCCGCGCCTGATCGTGCCCTCACTGCAGGTCAATATGCGCGCAGGTCAGATGCCCAAGGCCGAAGACAATGGCACTGTCTATCTGAAAGTGCCGGTCAACACGCTCTGAACCGGGTGCAGATGACAGATAACAGGGGTCGGCTTCGGCCGGCCCTGTCCTCCATGCGAACAGGATAAAAACATGATTCCTACAGATTGGATTTGGGGCCTTGTCGGTGGCCTCATGATCGGCACGGCGGCGGCCATATTCCTCCTCGGCAATGGCCGGATCATGGGCGCAAGCGGGCTGATCGGCGGGCTTGTGGACCGCACCGGCCTGAGCAACTGGCAAGAGCGGGTGGCGTTTCTGGCTGCCCTTGTGGTTGTGCCTGCACTGATGCTGCCGCTCTTCTCGGTTGAGGTCAGTACCAATATCACGTCGAACCTCGGCATCGTCATAGCGGGCGGGCTCTTGGTCGGCATCGGCACGCGGCTGGCGAATGGCTGCACCTCGGGCCACGGGGTCTGCGGTATCTCGCGCTTCTCGCTGCGCGGCATCGTCGCGACAGTGTTCTACCTGCTCGCGGGTGGCATCGCGATGGTGCTCTTCCGCCATGTTCTGGGAGTGATCTGATGCAACGTATTGTCATTGCAGCGCTTTCCGGTGGGTTGTTCGGCGCGGGGCTCCTGGTCTCGGGCATGACCGACACCACCAAGGTGCAGGGCTGGCTCGACATCTTCGGCGCCTGGGATCCGACGCTGGCCTTCGTGCTGGGCGGGGCCATACTGCCCATGCTGCTGGCCTGGAACATGACCACGCGGCGCGCCGAGTCGCTGGCGGGCACGCCCTTTCCGGCCAAACCCGACCCGCGACTGGGCCATAACCTCGTGATCGGCTCGGTGCTGTTCGGGGCAGGGTGGGGGCTGGTGGGGCTCTGTCCGGGACCCGCGATTGCCTCGCTGAGTTGGGGTGGAACGGGTGGCGTGACCTTCCTTCTCGCGATGATCGCCGGTATGCTGGTTGCGCAGCCCATCCGGGTGCAAATCGACCGCCTTGCCACCATCTGACCGGAGCCCGACATGGAGATACGCCCCCTCACCGACAGCTACGCCGTCTCGCCGCAGATCACGCCCGAGGATGTGGCGGCTATTGCCGAGGCAGGCTACACCACGGTTGTCTGCAACCGTCCCGATGGTGAAATCCCGCCCGAGGTTCAGTCGCAGGCGATCCGGGCTGCGGTCGAAGCCGCAGGGTTGCGCTTTGTCGAAAATCCGGTCGTCGGGGGCGCGATCACGCTCGATAATGTGTCGGAGCAGGCCCGCGCGATGACCGACAGCGCGGGTCCGGTGCTGGCCTATTGTGCCTCGGGCAACCGCTCGTCCATCGTCTGGGCCTTGTCGCAGGCCGGCAAGCAACCGACCGACGAGTTGATCGCGATTCCGGCGCGCTTCGGCTATGCTCTGGAGCCCTTCCGCCACACGATCGACCAGTTGGCGCGAAGCTGACTGGCCCGCGTCCAGATGTGGGATTGTTACGGGCAAGGCCCTGCTGCCTTTGGCAGCAGGGCCTTGCTTTTGTGGATTGTAGACGTGCCAAGGAAGAGGCTTGCCCGGGTTCGTCGCGTCCAGGCGGCAGGAAAACATGCCGCAACCTGCTGCGCGATGGCAACACAGCGTACCGGGGCACCAAAGGTGCCCCCGGTCTTTTCCGGGACAGGACGTCAGCGATGCATGGGCCGAGGGTCGCTGGATATCCGGAACGGTTTTTTTCGCGACTCTCGACTCAGTTGAGCCGTTGGCTGCATTGCCTTGGCCCTGTTTTCGCAGGGAAGCGGGCCTTCCGGCCCACTGCCTTCGGCGAGAGTATTTGGGGCAAGATGAAGTCAGGGTGGATGAAGGCTTCCTCTCGCGCAGGTTGATCGGGACGAGCCTGACGTTGCAATAGCCCGCCCTCATTCGAGCAGCTTTCTCGACTTGTCCTTGCCGAAGTGAGCTACTCTTTGGGGAACAGCCAGCCGGGACGCCGAAGGCGGCCCGGCCTTGCCTGACAAAAAGCGGTATTGCGATGGCTGCATGTAACAGTGTGTGGCGGTCGTTAAATTTGTCGAAAAGCACCGGCCGCCATTTGCGCAACCTGCATGCGCTGCTCTTGCATCAGTCCGAATACATTGCGTCACTTCCGACCGGGACGCCGAAGGCGGCCCGGCCTTGCCAATAAAGCCGTCCTGCCCGGTTGTTGGCGGCAGAAACCACCGGATTCGGCTTGCGGGTGTTGTCACGCCAAATCGGAGGCGTTGCTGACAGTTGCAGACTTGTCATTCTCCTTTGCTGTTCCCTTGGCTAACCTCCCCTGCTGCATCATCATCGCTTTGCGCCGCCTGCTGCCGATGCTCTTCTTGCCCATCGGGCACGAAGGCGGCTTTTGGTGGGCGGAAGGGCAGCACCGAGGCGGGCAGGGCGACAGGTGAGACCGAGACCCCGGTTGCATCCGTCAGGATACCCGGCTCGGCCGTCAGCCGCACGGCGCGCTGGCCGCGCGCCTGTCCCAGCCGTCCGATGCCGAGCGCCTCATGCGCGATGGATTCCAGCGCGAGCGATTCGAGCGCGGAGTCGGGTAGGCGCAGCAGGTCGCCCGGTCGCAGCCGCAGTGCTTCGGTCAGCGACATCTGCACCCGGCACAACACTGCCTCGAGCTGCACCGGGCTGTTATTGACTGTCGCTTCCAGCCGCGCGTCCCAGTCGTGCGCGGCAGCAGTAGCGTCTTTTTCAGCACTCTCGCCCGCGCGCGCTGACTTGGCGACCGGCAGGACAAGCAGCCACGCGCCTGCCTTGGCACCCGCGCCGAGGCTCACTTGCAGGCGCAGGATCATGTAGCGTTCATCATCCAGCATCAGGCCCAGCGGACGCGGGTCAGCGAGAAAGGAGCCATAGGTAAAGCCGCTGACCAGCCCGGCCTGTGGCAACTCGGCGCAGCGCGCCTCGATCAGCCGCAGAAAGGCCTCGATCATGGGGGCGAGCAGGGCGGCGTCGGTGCGTGTCGGTTTGCGACGGGGGGGCGGGGCCTTGTTGACCAGCCCGGTTGTCTGCGCTTCGATCATCCCGGCCAGCACGGTCGGGCAGATCATGACCAACCCCATGCGATCCTGTTGCCCTTCGAGTAGCGCGAGGAACATGCCGGGTTCGGCCTGTTCGATCACTTCGGCAAGGCTTGCCTGTTGCTGGCGCACCTGCTGCACAGCGCCATCGAGCCCGGGACAATCTGCCGCCATGCGCCCGAAGGCCACGCGCAGTGCCCCCTCAAACGCCGCGCGTTCCTTTTCCGCCGCGACCCGGTGGCGTGACGCCATCTGTTCGAGCGCAGATGGCCGCGCTTCTGCTACCGCGATGTTGTCGTTGTCGTCGTCGCGTTCTTCCATCATGGCCTTGACCACCCGCTATGCGCCGCAGATTGGCGCAAAAGGGTTAGAAAAGGCTGAATATGCGCGTGATCTCAGGCCTGACAGGCGGGCAGGGCGCGGGTGAAATTCGCAATGTCATTGCGTTTGCGGGCATTGCGCAGTGGCGGCCAGTCGCGCGCTACCCCACCCCAGCGCCCCGGCGATCCCGTGACCACCTGGTCGCGTTCGACGGCCTGCGCGGCAATCCGAGCGGCGCAGCGCAAATTGGTCGGCCCGTCATAAAGGCCCTTGGGATGCGACACATCGCAGCCATAAAAGCGCGCCGAGGTCGGCCATATCTGCAGCAACCCACGATAACGCCCGCCGGCACCAGCGGCCTCGGGGCGCCAGGTGCTTTCATAGCCTGCCAGCCCCGAGAAGAAGGCCGTCCAGAATGCCTTGCGTCCCTCGGCATCAGCCTGTTCATATCCCGGGCAGAAGGTGTCAATGTCGCGCGGCACGGTCGCCACAAGCGCATGCCCCTCATTCTCGAGCGCGGTGAACTTCGCCGCTGTCCAGAGCTCCGCTTCGGGGCGATGGTCCCAGCGGGTCACGATTTCGGGCCCGGATTTCGACGCTCCCGCATCGGGGGCAGCGAGTGTGCAGCCTGCTGCAAACAGGGTCAGGCCAGTGACAAGCGCAACGCGCAGGGGCGAAAACAGTTTCATGCGATGTCCGACAGGTGGCGCAGCTCGAGGGTGATGCTGCGTCGCGGCATATGCTGCGAATCGGGTAAAGGTGCAATGAACATGACCTGCGCAGGGTGGATTTGGGCGGGGTTTCGCCGATCCGCCCCCTTGCTGGCCCGCCACAGCGGGGCTAAACACGACACCAAATCCGCGCCACAGGAGGCACTGCCCCATGCTTGATCTGAGCTTCGAGAGCCCCGAACCGAAACGCATCTCGGGTGCGACGGGCGATTGGGAACTGGTGATCGGGATGGAGATTCACGCTCAGGTTTCCAGCCAGGCCAAGCTGTTCTCGGGCGCCTCGACCCGTTTCGGGGCGGAGCCGAACTCGAATGTCTCGCTGGTTGATGCCGCCATGCCGGGCATGCTGCCGGTCGTGAACGGATTCTGCATCGAGCAGGCCGTGCGCACCGGACTGGGGCTCAAGGCGCAGATCAATCTGGTCTCGGCCTTCGACCGCAAGAATTACTTCTACCCCGACCTGCCGCAGGGCTATCAGATCAGCCAGCTCTATCACCCGCTGGTGGGCGAGGGTGAGGTGCTGGTCGATATGGGGCCGGGGGTGGCGCGCAAGGTGCGGATCGAGCGGATTCATGTCGAACAGGATGCGGGCAAGTCGATCCATGACATGGACCCGAACATGAGCTTCGTGGACCTCAACCGCACCGGTGTCGCACTGATGGAGATCGTCAGCCGCCCCGATATTCGCGGGCCGGAAGAGGCTGCCGCCTATGTCACCAAGCTGCGCCAGATCCTGCGCTACCTGGGCACCTGTGACGGGAACATGCAGAACGGCAACCTGCGGGCGGATGTGAATGTCTCCGTCTGCCGCCCCGGCGACTACGAGCGCTATCAGGAGACCCAGGATTTCGCCCATCTCGGCACGCGCTGCGAGATCAAGAACATGAATTCGATGCGGTTCATCCAACAGGCCATCGAGTATGAGGCCCGCCGCCAGATCGGGATTCTGGAGGATGGCGGTGCCGTGGTGCAGGAGACGCGGCTGTTCGACCCCGACAAGGGCGAGACGCGGTCGATGCGGTCGAAGGAAGAGGCGCATGATTATCGCTATTTCCCCTGCCCGGACCTGCTGCCGCTGGAGATCGAGCAGGGCTGGGTGGATGACATCGCGGCCTCCCTGCCGGAACTGCCCGACGAGAAGAAGGCGCGGTTCATGGGCGATTTCGGGCTGACCGATTACGATGCCTCGGTGCTGACGGCAGATGTTGCCAATGCGGCCTATTTCGAGGCCGTGGCGGCTGAGGCCGGGGATGGAAAACTGGCGGCGAACTGGGTGATCAACGAGTTGTTCGGGCGGCTGAAGAAGGAAGGCCATGACATCACCGACAGCCCCGTCTCGGCAGGACAGTTGGCGGGCATCATCAGGCTGATCCGCGCGGGCGACATTTCCGGCAAGATCGCCAAGGACCTGTTCGAGATCGTCTATACCGAAGGCGGCGACCCGGCCGAGATTGTCGAGGCGCGGGGGATGAAACAGGTGACTGATACCGGCGCGATCGAGAAAGCCGTGGATGAGATCATCGCGGCCAATCCGGCGCAGGTGGAGAAGGCCAAGCAGAACCCCAAGCTCGCAGGCTGGTTCGTGGGGCAGGTGATGAAGGCCACCGGCGGCAAGGCCAACCCCAAGGCGGTGAACGAGATCGTGGCGGCGAAGCTGGGGCTCTGAGGGGGTGTGACGCGCAGCGGGGTGCTGTGCCGCGCTGTGGAATTTGAGTATTTTTGGCAAGAAAATGAGAGGGCTTGCGTTGTATAGTGCGCGGTCCTGCAGGGCCGATAACAAGAAAACCGCGCCGAGGGGGCGCGGTTTTTCAGTTTGGGTATGCGGGCAGGATTACTTGATCTTGCCTTCCTTGTATTCGACATGCTTGCGCACGACGGGGTCGTATTTGCGCACGGTCATCTTCTCGGTCATGGTGCGGGCGTTCTTCTTGGTGACGTAGAAATGCCCGGTGCCTGCGGTCGAGTTCAGGCGGATCTTGATGGTGGTTGGCTTCGCCATGGCTTTGTCTCCTGCATCGGGCGGCGCGCGTCTCGCCCGTGCCCGTGAATTCTGAGCCTGCCTTCTACGCGTCTGGCGCCGGGTGTCAACCGGAAAGGCTCAGGAGTATTGCGCCCTGCAAGGGGTTTTCGGCGGTTTCACGGCAAGAGCACGGTCGGGTCGCCGAAGCCTTGGGGCACATAGAGGTTGTGCGGCCCGAGGCGCGCGACATCGGTCTCGCCGCAGAGCGCCATGGTGGTGTCGAGTTCCTTGTGGATGATTTCGAGCGCTTTGGTCACCCCCTGTTCGCCCATCGCACCCAGCCCATAGGTGAAGGCGCGCCCGATATAGGTGCCCTTGGCGCCGAGCGCCAGCGCCTTGAGCACGTCCTGACCCGAGCGGATGCCTGAATCGAGGTGGATTTCGACCTTGTCCCCTACAGCATCGACAATCGAAGGCAGCATGCGGATGGAGGAAACGGCGCCATCCAATTGCCGCCCGCCATGGTTGGAGACGATGATGGCATCGGCGCCGATCTCGGCGGCGCGGCGGGCGTCTTCGGGCTCCATGATGCCCTTGACGATCATCTTGCCGCCCCACCATTCCTTGAATTGCGCGATCCGCTTCCAGTCGAGCGCCGGATCGAACGCCTCGGCCGTCCAGGCCGAGAGTGAGCCGGGGTCGGTGACACCCTTGGCATGGCCCACGACATTGCGGAAGGTGCGGCGGTGGGTGCCCATCATCTCAAGACCCCAAGGGATCTTGGTCATCAGGTTGAGGATGGATTTCACGGTCAGCTTGGGCGGCGCAGAGAGGCCGTTCTTGATATCCTTGTGGCGCTGGCCCAGAACTTGCAGATCGACCGTCACCACGATGGCCGAGCAATTCGCGGCCTTCGCACGCTCGAACAGGCGGCGCATGAAATCGTCATCCTTGAGCGTGTAGACCTGAAACCAGAAGGGTTTTTTCGTGTGCTGCGCGACATCCTCGATCGAACAGATCGAGAGCGTCGAGAGGGTGAAGGGCACGCCGAATTTCTCGGCGGCGCGGGCGGCCTTGATCTCGCCATCCGCCGATTGCATGCCGGTCAGGCCCACGGGGGCGAGGCCGACCGGCATCGCGACATCTTCACCGATCATCTGCGCTTTTGTGCTGCGCCCGGTCATATCCACCGCGACGCGCTGTTTCAGGCGTATATGGCTGAAATCCGAGACATTCTCGCGAAAGGTCTGCTCGCTCCAGCTGCCGGATTCGGCATAGTCATAGAACATGCGCGGAGTGCGACGCTCGTAGATGCGGCGCAGGTCTTCAATATTCGTGATCGCCGGCATGTGTTCCCCCTGTGAATTGGTAAGAATTTGTTACCGAAGCGGGGGCGCTGGCGCAAGGCTTTCGCGCGATCAGGAGATCAGGCGCTTCAACCAGCTTTTCTTGGCGGGGGCTTCCGCGGCTGGCTCTGTTGCGCTCGCAGCCTCTGGCTGCGCTGCCTGGGCCTCGGCCGGTTCGGGTGTTTCAGAAGCCTCGGGGGCCGGGCCCTCGACCTGTTCCTGAAACCGTGTGAAGAACTCACCCGCCATGCGCCGCGCGAATCCGTCCACGATCCGGCTGCCCAGTTGCGCGAGTTTGCCGCCGACCTTGGCATCGACATCGTAATGCAGCAGCGTCTGCCCGTCATCGGTCGGGTTGAGCCTGACCCGCGCCTCGCCCTTGGCAAAGCCAGCGGCCCCTCCCTTGCCTTCACCGACCAGGGTGCAACTCTCGCCCTCGACGACATCGGCCATGGTGACTTCGCCCTTGAAGGTCGCCTTGACCGGGCCGACTTTCTGGGTCACCGTGGCCTGATAACCCTCTTCAGCCGAGCCAGTGAGCGACTGGCAACCGGGCACGCAGGCTTTCAGCACCTCGGGATCAAAGAGCGCCTTCCAGACAGTCTCTGGCGGGGCGGCGATGGTGCGGTCGTCGGTCATCTGCATGGGGCGGCTCCTCTTCGCTCGGCAAAATATTCGGGACAGCTTAAGGAAAAACACGATCTCGCGAAACTAGGCTTTGGTCGCATGTCAAGGCAGGAGCGGGATCAGCGATTGACCGGGCGCGCGGTTTGTGATCACAATTCGGGATGCAGTCAGCACTTGCCCGTCCTGCCTTGTCTGATGCGCCCGTGCAATCGGCGCATGACCGGGTCTATCGCGGGCTTCGCCAGCAGGTCATGCACGGCGAGCTTGCGCCCGGCACGGCGCTGACGTTGCGCGGGATCGGCAAGAGCTTCGGTGTCAGCATGACCCCGGCGCGCGAGGCGGTGCGGCGGCTGAGTGCCGAGGGGGCACTCACGCTTTCGGCCTCAGGGCGGATCACGACGCCCGAACTCAGCAACGAGCGGATTGAGGAACTGGCCTCGATCCGCGCGCTTCTGGAGCCGGAACTGGCCAGCCGGGCGCTGCGGCGCGCGCATCTGGCGCTGATCGACCGGATGGAGAGCATCAACGAGGCCAATGCGCGGGCCATCCACACTCAGGATCCGGTGTCCTATATCCGCACCAATCTCGAATTTCACCGCTCGCTTTATCTGCGTGCGCAAAGCCCGGCCATGCTGGGCCTGCTCGAGACGGTCTGGCTCCAGCTTGGCCCGACCATGCGCGCGCTTTACACGCGGCTCAGACGGACTACCGCGCCGCCGCATCATCGGCTGATTCTGGAGGCACTGCGCGCGGGTGATGACGCGGCGCTGCGGCTGGCGGTGCGGACGGATGTGACGCAGGGCCTGCGGCATCTACAGGTCTAGGGAGGTGTGGATGCGGTTTCTGACGGGATGTCTTGTTGCGATGGTCCTCGCCCAGCCGGGACAGGCGCAGAATTTCACCACGCAGGCCGAAGTGCAACCGATTCTCGAGATGACGCGCGCGCACTGGATCGGGCTGAGCACTCAGAGCGGGCAGGATCTGCTCTATTTCACGCATCTGATGGCCTATCGCTGCGGGCTCGAGGCGATCTATATGGGCGTGAATGGCAATGAGCCGATCATTCGTGTGCTGATGGAGCCCTGTCACCACGAGTTGCGCACGCCCAATGCGATCCGTGTGCCTCCGATCCTCGGTTTCACGGCGGATGCGCTGCAATCGGTCAGCATCCGCATCACCTTTCCCGACGGGCAGGAGTTGCGCGAAGAGTTTCCGCGCGCGGCAATCCGGCTTGACTGAGGGGCAGCCGTAATCGCCGCTGCGCCATTGTTTGCGCGATTGGTTACTCAAGAGCCATCTTGCCATCTGCGCTCAGGCGGGCGCCTGCTTCAACCGCGCGGCGGCCTCATCATAGACGAAGGGCAGAAAGACGTAGCGCGTGCCGCGTGTTACCGGGGCGACGCGGTGCAAGAGCGCGCAACTGAACACGATTGCCGTGCCCGCTGGGGCTCTGAGGCCCTGCGGGCTGTATTCGGGAAAGGAGATCTCGCCCCCCTCATAGCTGTCATTGAGTGCAATCGATATGGCGAAGCGGCGATGCGCTGTGGCGGGGGTGGTGTTGTCGCGATGCGGGGCGAAATGGCCCTTGTCCTCGGCCCGATAGCAGCCCACGACATAGCGCTCCATCCGCGTCACCTCGAACGCGTGGACCTTGCGGATTTCGGGCAGCACCGTGCGCCGGATGCGCGTCTGGATGCGGGCGATGAGATCGCGATCAGCGATCAGGTAATCGCGCCGGACCTTCATCAGCGGGTCATGTACACCCACGGTCTTGCCATCTATCACGCGCATGACGCCCGAAGCCTGCCCGCCTTCGGCCTCGTATCGTGTGATCAACTCGGCGCAGAGGACGCGTGAGAAGACACGGGGCAAGACCAGCACGGGCGCATGCAATGGCAGATCCGCGAAACGGGCCGCAGGTGGTTGTGCGGCAAGCAGTTCAAAGACCTGCGCGCGCTCGGCTGGCGTGGTGGCGGGCAGATTGGCGATGACCCGCAGCATCGGGTCGATGAGGATGGCGCGCGGGCGAAACAGCCCTTTCCCCTCGGCGGGCAGGGCGCCGAAGCGGCGCGCGATGCCCCCGTCCGGGTCGCGCAGCATGTGCAAGCTGGGCGCTGCGATGCATGGCGCGGGGTAGTCCGGGCTGTGAAACAGCAGGATCTGCGCTGCGCTGCCCTCGCAGAGGGCAGCGCTTGCGGCGAGCGCCTGCACCGCTTCTCCGTCCAGCCTGCCGGGGAACAGCAGCAGCAGATACGCCCCGCCCATCCCGATCGAGGCGACCGGCCTGCCATCCGCGCCAATGGCGCTGAAATGCGGCATCGGCTCGCCCGGTTCCAGATCTCTGAATTGATGCATCATGCGCCCCCCGGCGATATCGCGCACAGCTTAGACCGCGAGGAGTTGCGATTGCGTGAATGGACGCACGGGGCCGCAGGCCCCGTGCCCCCGAAATATGGCTCAGGCGAGCACGCGCCGTGTATCGGTGCGCTCGGCCTCAACGCTCGCGCGCGTCAGTTCGGGCGAGAGTGCGGACATGGCGTCGAACTGGGTCAGGTAGACCTCCCCGCTCAACTCATCGAGGAAATGGCTGCGTTTGAGCTGGTCCATCACCGGGCCCTTCACCTCGGAGAGGTGGAAGCGGACACCCGCAGCGTTCAGCCGCTCATTGATCGCCTCGAGGCTCTCGAGCGCCGAGGCGTCGATGTAATTGACGGCATTGGCCTGCAGCACGACATGCTCCAGCTCGGGCGTCTCGGCCAGAGCCCGCACGATACGGTCCTCGAGCGCGCGGGCATTGGGGAAATAGAGCGATTCGTCGACACGGATCGAGAAGACACGCGCATCGCATTCGACCTTGTGGCGTTCGATATTACGGAAATGCTCGGTGCCCGGAACCTGCCCCACCACAGCGATATGCGGTCGCGAGGTGCGGTAGAGATAAAGCACCAGCGACAGGCCGACTCCGGCCACAAGCCCCTGTTCGACGCCGATCAGCAGCGTCACCACCATTGTCGCCGCCATCGCTGCCCCATCAGCGCGCGAATAGGCCCAGGTGCGCGGCAGGGCGCGGAAATCCAGCAACGAGAGCACAGCAACGAGGATGATCACCGCAAGTGTCGCGCGCGGCAGGTAATACATCAGCGGGGTGAGCGCGATCACCGCGAGTGCGATCATGGCCGCGGTCATGGCCCCGGCGGCGGGGGTTTCGGCTCCGGCGTCATAGTTCACGATCGAGCGCGAGAGCCCGCCTGTGACAGGCATGGCGTTGCTGACCCCGGCACCCAGATTGGCCAGCCCCAGCGCCACGAGTTCATTATCGGCATTGATCGACTCGCGCTTCTTGGCGGCGAGCGTCTGCGCGATGGAGATCGATTCGACATAGCCCACGATGGCGATCATCAGCGCGGGTGCGGCCAGAATCTGGATCAGGCTCAGGTCGAAATCCGGCAGACCGAATTCGGGCAACCCGCGCGGGATATCGCCCAGAATGGCAAGGCCGAAACGGTCCAGCCCCAGCCCCCACGCGACGAGAATCGAGGCCAGCACGGCGATGAGCAGCGCAGTCTTGCCCAGAAGCTTCGCCAACGGCGCCGACAGGCCAAAGCGTTGCAAAAGCAGGGCCAGCCCCGCGCGCGACCACAGCAGAAAGGCCAGCACGGCTGCAGACAGGGCCGTCGTGACCAGCGATATCGCGCCGATATTCTCGATCAATGACGGGATCACTTCAGGCAGGGTCTTGCCGCTGATCGGCGCGCCCAGCAGATGGCGCAACTGGCTGGCAGCAATGAGAATACCCGCTGCCGTGATGAAACCCGAAATCACCGGATGGCTGAGAAAACTCGCGATGAAGCCCATGCGGAAGATGCCCATGATCAGCAGCATCCCGCCCGACAGCAGCGCAAGCCAGAGTGCGGCCAGATGATAGCCCGGCGTGCCTAGCTCGGCCACGGTTCCGGCGGCCGCAGCGGTCATCAGCGCGACGACCGCGACTGGCCCCACGGCCAGCGATCGCGAGGTGCCGAAAACAGCGTAGAGCAGGAGCGGCAGCATCGCGCCGTAGAGCCCGGCCTGCGGCGGCAAGCCTGCAAGCATGGCATAAGCCATGCCCTGCGGCACGAGCATGATCGTGACCACCATGGCGGCAATCAGGTCATTGGTAAGACTGGCGCGCCGGTATTGCGGCGCCCAGGCGAGGATGGGCAGGTAGCGGGCGAGCATTGGTGCGTATCCCGTTGAAGATGAATGGTCCCGCGCTGCATCAGAGCAGGGCGCGTGTCTGGTCAGGGGGATATATACGACAGGCTATAAATATTGCAAGTATTGAATATGTATTCTCTGCGCTGCGCTGCGAATGCTATTGCCTTGGCCGAGTTCAGGGGGGTCGGGCCTGCTTCGCAGGCCCGGCTTGGCGCAATGGCTGCGACAGTGCTCAGAATGCGCGGAAGGTCATTGTCGTCAGGGTGCGGCTGATCCCGGGAATGTCGAACAGCTTTTCGGTCAGGTAATGGCCGACATCTGCGCCCTCGGGGATATAGACCTTGGCGATCAGGTCGAAATCGCCCGAGGTCGAATAAAGCTCCGAGACGACCTCACGGTCATAGATGGCATCGGCCACTTCATAGGTGGTGCCGGGTTTGCAGCGGAACTGGACGAATACACAGCGCATGGTGGCTCCTGAGCAGGGATCTGCCCGAAGCCTAAGCCTGCGCTGCCGATCCGGCAAGAGGTCTCGGGTTCTGCGCGGCGGCGCGGATGCGCGTCTAACGCGCCAATCTGTTCGACGGCAGCGCGATGACAAAGCGCAGAACGCTTGACGCAGATCATGGCGACCCGCACGGGCCAGATGGCATGATGCGGCCTTGCAACGGATCAAGGAGGAGGATGATCATGCTTGCACGATTGCAGCGGATATTCCGCCGTCACGAAGATCTCGAGACTGTGGCCGCGCTGTCTGATCGGGAGCTTGCCGATATCGGGATCACCCGCGAGCAGGCGCTGCATCTCGTGGCCCTGCCACAGGACGTCACCGAGCGCGTGGTCGAGATGGCGCGTATCTTCGGTGTCCCGGAGGACGAGTTGCAGCGCAACCGTGCCGAGTGGGTCGAGATACTGCAGGTCTGCGACACCTGCCAACACCTGCCAGCCTGCCAGCACCTGCTCCAGGTGAGTGAGTTCGCCACACCCGAGGCCGCCGAATTCTGCCCGAACAAAGCCAATTTCGAACGCCAGGCGTCCACGGACTGACGCTTCACCCGGCGTCCGGCGCAGCACTCAGCGTGAGCGGGGTCGCGGGCGCGGCCAGATCATCGGTAGTGAGAGCTGCGCGCGGGCGGGCAAGCCGGTTGCGGATGACCCAGTGCAGCCGGTGCTCGGCGCGGGTGATGGCGACATAGGCAAGGCGCTTCCAGAGCGGGATATCGGCCTCGCTGCGCCCCGAGCGCGCGGCGGCATAGAGATCGGGGGCGAAGACCTGCACTTCCGGCCATTGCGAACCCTGCGCCTTGTGGATGGTGCAGGCCGCGCCATGCACGAAAGCCGCGCCCATGGTGGCGGCATAGGGGATGAAGGGCTCTTCCTCGGGGTCGGTTTCGATCTTGATGATCGAGGCCACTGAAATCTGCGGCTCATCGGCGCCGAAGATATGTAACCGCGAAAAGCCCGTCCGGCGCCCGGCGCCAAGATAGACCACCTGCGCGCCCTTGATCAGCCCGCGCGCCTCAAGATCGATCCGCTTCTTGCGGTGTTTCAGCGGCAGCTCCAACCCGTCGCAGATCAGCGGCTCGCCGGGCAGAAGTTCGGTCTCGGGCGCGTGATGGGCGCGGCGAAACGCATTGATCAGCCGCAGCCGCGTGGCATTGCGCCACACCAGCACCGGCGAGCGCGCCATCAGGTCGCTGTCCACGCGCTCGGCCAGCACGACGCGTTCGTCGCGGGTAGCGGCCTCGGCGACGCGCGCCTCGAACTCCTCGAAACGCAAGTCAGGGTCGGCCAGGGCATGGGCAAGATCGAGGATCGGATTGCCCTTGACCTGACGATGAATGCGCGACAGCATCAGCCGGTCCCGTTCGGGCAGCCGGTCAAAAACCATCTCGCCCGACTGGCCCACGGGGGCAAGCTGCGCCGGGTCGCCAAAGAGGACCAATGTGGCAAACAGCTCCTGCAAATCCTCGAGCTGGCGCGCATCAAGCATCGAGCTTTCATCGACAAAGCCGATATCGAGCGGGTCCTCGCGCCGCTTCCAGCCGGTGATGAAATCGGCCCCCCGCAGCCCGGCCGCGGCCAGCGCACCGGGAATGGAATTGACTTGCTCATAGAAGGCCTTGGCCCGGTCCAGCGCGGTCTCGGTCAACCCCTCGATCGTGGGGCGGGGCAGGTTGCCGGTTAGCCATTCGGCAATGCGCTCGTATTCCGGGTCGTAGACGGGCGTGTAGAGGATGCGGTGGATCGTGGTTGCGGGCACACCGCGCGCGCGCAGCACCGAGGCGGCCTTGTTGGTGGGCGCGAGCACCGCGAGGCTGCGCCGGTCACGCCGCTTGCGGCTTTCATATTCGCCCGAGACGATCTCGACCCCGGCCTCGCGCAGTGCGCGCGTCAGACCGGCCAGCAGCATGGTCTTGCCCGAGCCCGCCTTGCCCATGACCGCGAGCGTGGCGCGGCGCGCGTCCTTGGCGGGCAGGCACAGCCCCTCGGTCAGGTCCACCCCGGCTTGGGCCAGCAATTCGGCGATCTGGTCCCAAGCGCTGGCCTGGTCGTCGGAAAAGGAAAGGGTCGGTGCGGACATGGCAGCAGGTTAGTCGATCCTGTCGGCGAGGGGCAGGGCGAATCGCTGCGCAACCGGGAGAAACGCGACGGTGAGTTGGCTTCCATGCCGGGATGGTTGGAAGCGAGGGGCTGATGGGGGTGGCCTCGCTTGGTCAAACGCAAGCTTTTCAATTTCAACTGACCCCCTACCGCTTGGCCATGAGCCAAGCCGTCGCCCAAGGCGACGGACCCTGCAAATTGGCTTCATGATACCGCCAGACACGCGCCCGCCAGGTCGTTTTGCAGCCGGTCTCACTCGGCTCTGACGATCAGAGCGTCAGGCCGGTTCGGGCACCGGGCGGGATATGTCCGCGCGTCCTGCTGCGCGGCGATTTCCAGATGGGCGAGGTGGATCGCCTCACCCAGATGCTCGGCCAGCTCCGTCAGGCCAGTCGCGGCGGCATGCTCTCGCAGTTCTGCGAGCGACTCGATCAACCAGGCATCACACACGGGCTTCATGCTCCTTCCCGGCCTGCCTGCTTGCAGACCGACTGGATGTAGCTTACCCGCTCCAGCCTTACGAAAACATTTACAGAGCCTAAACAAAAACGCCGCTCGGCAAGAAGCCGCGCGGCGCTCTGTTTCTCCAAGCGGGTTTTCGCTCAGCGGTTGCGACCGGCCTCGAGCGCATCCTCGAAGGTGCGCAGCCCGGTGCGCGGGGATTGCACCAGCACCGCCATGTTGCCCGGTTTGTGCTCGTTGCGATACATCTTCATATGCGCTGCCGGGATCTCATCCCAGGGGAACACTTCCGACATGCAGGGGTCGAGGCGGCGCTCGATCATCAGCTTGTTGGCCGCCGACGCCTGTGCCAGATGGGCGAAATGGCTGCCCTGCAGGCGCTTCTGGTGCATCCACATGTAGCGCACGTCAAAGGTGCAGTTGAAGCCCGAGGTGCCCGCGCAAATCACGACCATGCCGCCCTTCTTGCACACGAGCGCCGAGACCGGAAAGGTCGCCTCGCCCGGGTGCTCGAACACCATATCGACATTGACGCCCTTGCCGGTTATATCCCAGATCGCCTTGCCGAATTTGCGCGCCTCTTTGAGCCAGGCGTTGTATTCGGGCGTGTTGACGGTCGGCAATTGACCCCAGCAATTGAACTCCTTGCGGTTGATGACGCCTTTCGCGCCCTGATCGAGCACGAACTGCCGCTTGCTCTCATCCGAGATCACGCCGATGGCATTCGCGCCCGCCGTATTGGCCAACTGGATCGCATAGGAACCAAGGCCCCCCGAGGCGCCCCAGACCAGCACGTTCTGGCCGGGTTTCAGGTCATGCGGCTCGTGCCCGAAGAGCATCCGGTAGGCCGTAGCCAGTGTCAGCGTGTAGCAGGCCGATTCCTCCCATGTCAGATGCTTGGGGCGCGGCATGAGTTGCTGCGCCTGCACATTGGTGAACTGCGCAAAGCTGCCATCGGGGGTCTCGTAGCCCCAGATACGCTGGGTGGGCGAATACATCGGGTCGCCGCCATTGCAATGCTCGTCATCGCCGTCATCCTGATTGCAATGGATGACCACCTCATCGCCGACCTTCCAGCGCTTGACCTTGTCGCCCACGGCCCAGACGATGCCCGAAGCATCGGAGCCTGCGATATG
>SLJW01000178.1 GCA_007134865.1 Paracoccaceae bacterium
GCAACACATCTTACCGTTTCGCCCAGAGCAAATCTCGAACAAAATCCTGAACCAGAAAAAGCAAAGCCCACAGACGAGCCTGCTATATGGGGGCCGCTCGCCTGTGGGCTTTGCTACCCCCAGGATGGGTCATTTTTAAATGATCACGATGGGTCAGTTTTGAATGCAGATTGACAATTCATCCGAACTGCGCAGCGCAGGGGGTATCTCAATGCAGGTCATGCAGATGATGATGAAGCCAAATTCGCGGAACTGGAACGAAAGGTTGCAGTTTTGGAGGCGCAAATTGCGGATTTTTCGCCTGAAGTATTGACTGCAACCCTACGCGACGCGCTTGCCCCGGTGGCCGGTGAAATCGCTTTGGAGGAACGCAAGCAAACCGATGCGCGGTTGCACGCCGCGTGGCAATCGAGTGCTGAAGAATTCAAGGACTATGATCTAAACGCCATGATGGAGGGCGATTGATGCTTAGTGACACACTATCAGAGGTAAAGCTGGCTGACCTGACCTTGTTGCGCGATCCGGTCGATATCTGGCCTGACCCTGCCGATTGCCCTGATTGGCCGCTATCAAGTGGCGGCGACAGGCGGGGCGTGCGTGTTGGGCGCGAGGATGCGGAGGCGCGACTTGCGGCGCTTAGAGACCTATTAAACCCGCGCGGCATGGCGCTGCGCAATCCGACAGAGGCTGAGATTGCCGAGGCGCTGGAAAAGCACTTTCACGCGCTGGCACCGGGCGAGTGGGGCGGTTCTGCCCGTCGCGCGCAACGGCTTGGCTTTGATGGGTATCGTCCAATTCTCAAAGATCGTGTTGCGCCTTCAATCATGGAGGCGATTCATATTCGCGGGTATCTTCGCAAGCTGGATGCAGAGGAAGAAGCCGACGAGCGCGCGGGCCAAATCGCTCAAGACCGACCACACCGGAGGGCGTTGGACGCATACGAAGCAGAAAGCAAGCTGCTGTTGCCGGAACTTGAAAGTTTGCTTGAAGCAGAGGCGCGTCATCTTCGCGCTGAAGCAGATAAGAAGGCTTGGCAACGCGCTGAAGAAATCCGCCGGACTTTGCGCGCGCGGCATTCACAAGCCGAATCCGCCGCCCATGCTTTGAATGTGAAGCCGCCGGAAGCGCCGACGATGGGCAGCTAATGTTTTTCGCTGGGCAGGTTGCGCCCTTGATCCTGAAGGCACTTGAAGCAACCCCGTTAGTCGGAAAGTGGGCAAACTCCGACAAGGCGCGGCGGGATTCTGAATTCCTTGCCCGCGTGGCGTCAAAGCGGGGCAGGCTTTCGGGCCTGCCCTTCACACATGAGGGGGGGCGCGATGGCACAGAACCCGGACTTACACCTATGGCGCGCTGTTTTGTTCGCTGGCCTGCATGATGCGGCGCGCGGGATTGATACGGAATGGCTACGGTCGCGCGACTTTGTTGCATGCTGTCACCTGGCGCTGGTGGACCCGGAGGCCGTGTTGCGGGCGTATCGTCCGGCGAGGTTTCAGCGCAGGCCGAATATAGCGGCGTGATTCTCGGTCAGTGACAAACTTTTCCGCAGCGGTGACAAATCAGTGACAAGGCGCAAAACAGGACGAAACCCGCTTGCGCGGGCTTGGCGTATCGTCTTGTTTTCTTTGGGATTTTGGCTCCGGCGGTAGGGATCGAACCTACGACCAATTGATTAACAGTCAACTGCTCTACCGCTGAGCTACGCCGGAACACGTGCGTCGTGTAACAAGCCCAAACGCGCTCGTCCAGAGCGATTGTGACCTCTTTTTCACAGTTTTCACTCTGGTCCAGCCCCCGCGCCCGTCAGCGCGCGCTCGACTCACCTGTTGTTCAAGCCCAAGCCGTAAGTTGTAGCCAAAGCGAAGCATGTCCGGAGTTCGCCTATGCCCGAGTTTTCTGCCCGTCTCAGCCTGCCCTACATTCAAGCGGCACAAGCGCAAAAACACGTCACGCACAATGAAGCCATTGAGCGCCTCGACGTCGTCGTGCAGCTCGTCCTGCAGGACATCGAGGTCAACACGCCGCCAAGTCTCCCGCAGGATGGGCAGATATGGGCTACCGGTGGCGCACCAAGTGGGGCTTGGGTCGGGCAGCCCGACCGGTTGGCGGTATGGGTGAATAATGGCTGGCTGTTCATTACACCCAACCAAGGTTGGCAAGCGACGTTGGGGGCCGAGATACGAATCTGGGACGGCAACGCGTGGGTGTCACAGCCTGCGGGAGCGCTCACCAACGTCACCGGAATTGGCGTGAATACAGGCTTTGATATGATCAACCGGCTGTCGGTGGCATCGGAGGCGAGCCTGTTTTCGCATGACGGTGCGGGCCACCAGCTCAAGATCAACAAGCAGGGGGGGACTGACACAGCGAGCCTCCTGTTCCAGACTGGATTTTCCGGGCGTGCCGAAATTGGGACGGCGGGGAATGACGATTTCACGGTCAAGGTCTCGCCCGATGGTGGCACATGGTATGATGCGCTGCAGGTTGCCGGCACGAGTGGCGCAGTAAGCATGCCGAATGGTGTCGAGATCGCGGGCAGCGTAACTGGTACAGCCATCACCCAGACGCCAGTTGACAGCACGCCGGGGCGTCTGCTCAAGGTGGGTGATTTTGGGCTGGGCCGGGCGGAAAGTGACTTTTCTGCAAGTGCCGATCTCGACATCGATTTTCGCAATGCCGTCAGTTTCGGATTACGGACTGTCACCGATGCCAATGGCGGCTATCCGGCGGGGTTTGCCAGTAATGCGTCTGCGCTGGCGGTACTGCGGGCGGCGTCCGACAATCGCGGTGTGCAGGTGCTTCATGGACTGGGCGCGGTGGCTTCGGGTTCGGATGCTGGGCTTGCCATGCGGGCGTTTCGCAATGACGGCACCGATGGCGCTTGGCAGGTGTTCTACAACACGCATAATGTGCTCGGCACAGTCGCGCAGACAGGGGGAGTCCCGACCGGCGCGTTGATCGAAAGCGGTAGCAACGGCAATGGCCACTATGTGCGTTTCGCAGATGGTACGCAGATCTGCACAAGGAGTGTCACGCATGATCTCGACGATCTGGAGGCGCAGGTATGGGCGTTTCCCGCCAGCTTCGCTTCAACCCCGGTTGCGAGTTTCGCGGTTATCGGCACTTCAGCAGCAGCGCTTGAGGCGTGGGGGCAGAATGGCGGCACAGCGTGGGCCGAGGCGGTCGAATGGCGCACGCGCCACCGCTCAGCGCTCTCAAACACGATTGAGGTGCAGTTGACCGCAACGGGTCGTTGGTTCTGAAATCATGCGACCTGCAATCCTAAAGAATTCTTGCGTTTGGCCATGGAACAAGCGACTCGGAAGAGACGTCTTGACCAAGTGGTATGGCCTAACTCTTCTCTTCGGCTCTGCAGATGTGGCCGAGGGCATTTCTTTCTTCCGTGCCCGCCCAGAGCCGGTGTTATCGCGCTGCTGGCCTCTCGTGCCTGATGGAGTTTTTCACAGGGTGTGTTTCTCGTCGTAGCTTCGTTCTACGCGTTGCGCTGGCCCTTCGTAGCCTTTCAAGGCGCCAGAGCGCCCAAGTTTCTCGCGGCAAAGCTTCATACAGGATTCAGTAGCGTCTCATGTCGGGCAATTGCTTCCTCGATGTCGTCGAACATCTCGAGTCTGCCTTTGTGCAGAACAAGCCCGGCGTCACAAAACTTGCGCATGTCGGCCATGGAATGCGAGATCATGATTGCATCTGCCTGCTTCATGCGAGCGCGAAAGACCTTTCTGCTGCGTGATCGAAACGCCTTGTCGCCTGCTGCGGTCACCTCGTCGATGAGATAGGTGTCGAAGGGGATGCCCATGGCGACACCGAAGGAGAGGCGCGACCGCATCCCGTTGGAATAGGTTCGCAGAGGCATGTAGAAATGCGCGCCGATATCAGCGAACTCCTCCACGAAATCGGACAGCGAATCGCAATCAACACCATAAACACGGGCCAGAAACCGGATGTTTTGCAGACCGGTCATGTCGGGATGGAAGCTGTTGGCATGGCCGATGGGCCAAGAGATGCGGCACTGTCGGATGACCCGGCCTTTACTGGGTCGCATGGTGCCAGCGATGATCTGCAAGAGTGTCGATTTGCCAGCGCCATTGCGCCCGAGCAGCCCGAGCGACCGTCCTGTCGGCAAGGTTATCGACAGGTTCTCGAATACAGTGTGTCGTCCGGTTTCCAGCGCGAAATCCTTACCGAGATTTTCCAGCCGAATCATGCCTGCCTAGCCCCGGTCGCGCAGGGAGTAATAGACCAGCGCGAGAACCGACCAGACCATAAAGGCAAAGAATCCGGTAAGGGCGATCAGCAGACCTGTCTGCGGATAAAGCGCCTGTTGTGGCAAGGTCGGGCGCAGGAAGGTTGCGAGATAGAGTTGCTGGCGAGCCGCGCGCGTGCGCGCATGGGCGAGCGCTGCGAGGGCGGCGCGGTAAGTCTCGGCGGCGAAATCGACATCCGCACGTAGCGATTCATATTCGGCCAGCAATGTCGGGTAATCGGTATTGTCGACAGTTACATTTTGCGCAGAGAAGCTGCTGCGCTCCTGTGCGATGCGGTCCTCGATGGCGGTGATCCGGCGGTCAAGGTGGCGCAAACGTGGGTCCGATTCTGCAGCGGTTTGTGAAAGCAGGTCGTAATCGACAAAGGCCTCCGCCAGTTGAGCTTGCAAATTTCCGAGGATGCCCATCCGCCCCTGCATATCGGCCATGGGGTCAACGATCTTGGTGCGGGCCTGGAAAGCGAGCAGCGCCTCGCGTGCGCGCCTGAGTGTGGCCACCGCATCCTCCAGATCGGCTTGCGCATTGGCCATGCTGTCACGTCGCGCCGTCGCGTTCAGGTCGTTGATGACATTCTCGCTGTGGCGCAGGATGGCCGTTGCAATCGCCTGTGCTGTCTGCGCATCGCGGGCGCGGACCTGCACGGTGATGACCCCTGTGGAGCGGTCATAGGTCAATCGCACCATCCGCTGCCAGAACGCTACCAGATCTTCAATGAGCGCATCGGGTGGCAGCGTGAACAGAGGATCCTCCGGCCACCCATCAGCGTAATGCGCGCGCAGGTCGATCTCGCCTTGCACCAGCGCCACGATTTCCTGACTTTGCAGGAATTCGAAGAGCAAATCGGAATTGCCCGAGACATTCTGCCCGAGCATTGCTGACAGACCGCCCAGCATCTGGCTGGCACTCCCCGCCTCATCCTGCCTTATGACAAAGCCGGTCTCAGACGCATATTGGGGTCGCGCGATCTGAGTCAGATACAACGCGACCACCAGCACTGGCAGCCCGACGATCAGAAACAGCCCGAAAACCAGCCCCCAATGCCTGCGTCTTATCCGCGCCTTCATCGCCGCGCGTTCGGGTAGGCGGGCTTCAACCGGCGGGAGATGCGTTACCTTAGGGTCATTCTTCTGCTGCGCCACGCTGCACTCCTCATCACGCTTAAACAGTTCTTATCTTCTCTTCGATAATGAATCGTGAACGCAGGTGGTCAGGAGGCAGGCGCGCATGGCAGAGACCACGTCAACGGTTCGCGAGCGCGATCAGGTGGGATCGGAGCGCGCGACGCTTGCCGCGCTGCGCTCGATTGCTGCATTGGTCCTGCGTGAAATGGGCGCGCGCTACGGGCGACGTCCCGGTGGCTATGTCTGGGCGCTGTTGCAACCTCTGGGGATCATCGTGGTTTTGGCATTTGCCTTTTCCCTGCTGGCGCGCAGCCCCTCGCTGGGCACAAGCTTTCTACTCTTCAAGGGAACAGGGCTTCTGATTGTCCAGCTTGTGACCGCACTCAGCCACACTGTCGGGCATGCGATGGGCTATTCGCGTGCGCTGCTTTTCTACCCCTGCGTGGCATGGATTGACGCGGTGATTGCGCGTTTCTTGCTGAACTCGCTCGTGCTCTGGGTGGTGACGGCGCTGATCCTCTCGGGGATCATCCTCTACGACCAGATCACACCAATGCTCGACTGGGGCCGCATCGCGCTCGCCATGAGCATGGCCACGCTGCTCGGGCTGGGGCTTGGTTGCCTCAACTGCTTCCTGTTTCAGCGTTTTCCGATCTGGCAAAACCTCTGGGGCATGATCACGGCGCCGTTGTTTCTCGTCTCGGGTGTGATCTTTCTTTATGAGGAAATGCCGCTGCTCGCGCAGCAGGTACTCTGGTTCAATCCCGTGCTGCATCTGACAGGGCTGATGCGTGACGGGTTCTATCCGGGCTATGCGCCGGGCTATGTCTCGCTGGCCTATGTTGGGGTTTGTGCCTTGGTACCGATGGTGCTGGGGCTGTTGTTGCTGCGGCAGTATCATCGCGATTTGTTGCAGCGATAATACAGCGTTTGCGTGCCAAGTGGATTGCTGTAAGCAGGGCGGTCAAGGAGGACTGCCCATGCGAAATCCGCTCTTCGACGCGCTCTTCGCCCCGATGGAGGGGCAGGACCGCCCGCTGATACATTTGCCAGATGGAACGACCCTGAGCGCGGGTGATTTCCACGCAATGGTCGCGCGTTTCGCCCATGCCCTGCAGGCGGTTGGCGCAACCGAGGGCGCGCGCGTGGTGGTGCAGGCGGCCAAGACACCGCAGATGCTCGCACTCTATGGCGCCAGCGTCGCCACGGGCGCAGTCTTCCTGCCGCTGAACACAGGCTATACCGCCGAAGAGGTTGCCTATTTCGTCGAGGACTCTGGCGCTTGCCTGATGCTTGTGGACTCTGACCAGAGGCCGAAGATGGAGCCTTTGGCCGCGCAGCACGGCATCCGGCTGGAAACGCTGGGGCATGCAGGCAGTTTTGACGCGCTGACCGATGGCCTGGCGGAACGTTTCACCCCCGCCTCGCGCACGCCTGATGACCTTGCAGCGCTGCTTTACACTTCGGGCACGACCGGGCGCTCCAAGGGCGCGATGATGAGCCATGACAATCTGCTTTCAAACGCGCGCACGCTGGTGGACTTGTGGCGCTTCAGCGATCAAGATGTCCTGTTGCACGCGCTGCCCATCTTCCACACGCATGGACTGTTCGTAGCCTGCAATGTGGTTTTCCTCTCGGGCGCGCAGATGATCTTTCAGCCCCGGTTCGATCTGGAAACTGTGATCGAAGCGCTGCCGCGCGCGACCACGATGATGGGGGTGCCGACCTTCTACACGCGGCTGCTGGATGACCCGCGCCTGACGCAGGATCTGGTGGGGCATATGCGGCTTTTCATTTCGGGCTCCGCGCCGCTTCTGGCCGAAACCCACAAGGCATGGCAGGACCGCACTGGGCAGGCCATCCTCGAGCGATACGGTATGACCGAGACCAATATGCTCACCTCCAACCCCTATGACGGGCCGCGCAAGCCCGGGACCGTCGGCCCGCCGCTGCCGGATGTGACGCTGCGCATTACCGAGCCCGACAATGGCACGCCGCTGGCGCAGGGCGAAACCGGCATGATCGAAGTGCGCGGGCCAAATGTGTTCAAGGGCTATTGGCAGATGCCCGAAAAGACCGCCGCCGAGTTCCGCGCTGACGGGTTCTTCATCACGGGTGATCTGGGGCTGGTTGACGCCGATGGCAACGTGCAGATCGTCGGACGGGCGAAGGATCTGATCATCTCGGGCGGGTTCAATGTCTACCCGAAGGAGGTTGAACTTGTGCTTGATGAGATGCCGGGGGTTCTGGAAAGCGCCGTGATCGGCGTGCCGCATCCCGATTTCGGCGAGGGCGTGCTGGCGGTTCTGGCGAGCACGGGCGAGGGGCCGGATATCGGCGCGATCAAGGCTGTGATGCAGAACCGACTGGCGCGCTACAAGCAGCCCAAGGATTATGTGCTGTTGCCCGAATTGCCACGCAACACCATGGGCAAGGTCCAAAAGGCCGAGTTGCGCGCGCGTTACCGCGACCAGTTCGCCTCGAAAAACGCGGCAGGAGCATGACAAACCCGTTCCGCCGCCCTTCAGCGCGCCCGCTGGTCTATGGTCATCGCGGGGCACGGGCAGTGCTGCCCGAAAACACGATGGCCGGGTTCGACTACCTGTGCGAGATCGGGGCAGGGGGAGTGGAACTGGATATCCAGAACGCGCGGGGCGGGGTTCCGGTTGTCATCCACGACCCGCGTATCCCGATGCAGATTGCCCGCGATGAGACCGGCCACTGGTCAAGTACGCTTGGGCCGCTGATCTGTAGTCTGGGGTTGGACGAGTTGCAGCGGTATGACGTCGGGCGTCTGAACCCGACGCATCCCTATGGCGCGCGTTACCCAGACCAGCAACCGCTCGATGGAGCACGGATCCCGACGCTGGCCGAGTTTCTGGAGTGGGCTGCGATCAAACCGAGCCTCAAGATCAATCTCGAAATGAAGTCTTTCGCCCATCGCACCGATCTGGGCGACGCTCCTGAGGCATTGGTCGCGGCGCTGCTATCCGCCTTGGCGCACCATGACATCGGGTCACGCTGTGTGATTTCCTCTTTCGACTGGCGCGTTCTACGCAGGTTGCGTGACGAAGCCCCGTCGCTGGCGCGCGGGTATCTCAGTCATGAGCAGCCCGGCGAGGCGTGCACGATATATGAGGGATCGCCCTGGATGGACGGACTGTCGCTTGGCGCGCATGATCACTCACTGCCGCATCTGATTGCTGCTCAAGGAGCGGCCTGCTGGTGCGCTTATGAAGGCGATCTGAATGCTGATCGTGTAGCCATTGCCCGCGAACTCGGGCTGGCGGTGCTTGTCTGGACCGTGAATGACCCGGGACGTATTGCAGCCATGGCCGCGATGGGCGTTGACGGGGTGATTACCGATGACCCGGCGCGGGCAATCGCAATTCTTGAGTAAGAATGGCAAGGCCCGACGACCAAAAGGTCACCGGGCCTTGCCAGAGGTCGAAAATCGTCTCAGTTCGAGACAGCTTCCTCTTCGTCATCTTCAGCTGGTGCCAGACTGTCGAGGAAAGCAATAATATTCACAGCAGTCTCTTCGTCACGGACGCGGAACGACATCTGGCTGCGCGCGCGATTATTATCCAGCGTTTCGCGCAGGAAACCCTGCGGATCTTGCAGATAGGCAGTCATCAGTTCTTCGTCCCAGACAAGCCCTTCCTCGCCAGCTTCGACAAGCGACGCGCCGTAGCGGAACCCGTCCACAACTCCGGCCTGGCGACCGAGAATGGCGTAGAGGTTCGGCCCGGTGCGGACATTGGGCCGACCGGCAAGAACATCGCCCTCTTCATTGATGACATTGTGGCAGTTCTGACACTGGCTTTGGAAAGCAGAAGCGCCTGCTTCGATGTCAGCGGCCTGTGCCGCAAATGCGCTGACCGAAAACGCCGCAGCGCCCAAGGCAGCCATAGTATGTTTTTTCATTCTCTATTCCTCCCGGTTATGGGTAGCCAGTAGGTGTTGCTCAACGCGCTCAAGTCAAGTCACTTTCTCAGGCAACTGCATGCGCAATGGCACATTGCTGCCATAGGGCCGTCAGAGCCTCGACCAAGTGGTCGATATCGGCATCCGTATGCAGCGGCCCGGGTGTGATGCGCAGCCGTTCGGTGCCCTTGGGCACGGTCGGATAGTTGATCGGCTGCACATAAATCCCCCAGTCGCGCATCAGGATATCCGAGATCATACGGCACTTGACTGGGTCACCAATCATGACCGGGATGATGTGGCTTTCATTCGGCATATGCGGGATACCCTTCGCATCCAGCCGCGCGCGCAGCCGGGCCACGCGGTCGCGCTGCGCCATTCGCTCGTTCTCAGACTGTTTCAGATGCCGGATCGAAGTATTTGCAGCCGCTGCAATCGCCGGCGGCAACGCGGTGGTGAATATAAACCCCGAGGCGAAGGAGCGTATGAAGTCGCAGAGTGCGGTCGAGCCAGTGATATAGCCGCCCATGACGCCATACGCCTTGCCGAGAGTGCCCTCGATCAGGTCGATCCGGTGCGCCAGCCCGCGCTCTTCCGAGATGCCTCCACCGCGCGGCCCATACATGCCGACCGCATGCACCTCATCCAGATAGGTCAGCGCGCCATGCGCCTCGGCCACCTCGACGATCTCGCGCATGGGGCAGATATCGCCATCCATCGAATAGACGGACTCAAACGCCACGATCTTGGGCCGGTCGCCCACGGCCTTGAGTTTGCGGTCCAGATCGCGCCAGTCATTGTGCTTCCACAGCACCTTGTCCGCGCGCGAATGGCGGATGCCCTCGATCATCGAGGCATGGTTCTTCTCATCCGAGAGGATAACCGCTTTGGGAATCTTCGCGCCCAGCGTCGAGAGCGCGGCCCAGTTCGAGACGTAGCCGCTGGTGAACAGAAGCGCGGATTGCTTGCCATGCAGGTCGGCGAGTTCTTCCTCAAGCACCCTATGCGCATGGTTGTTGCCCGAGATGTTGCGCGTGCCCCCCGCACCCGTGCCGCAAGCCGCAACAGTGCGCACCATGCTATCAACCACTTCCGGGTGATGGCCCATGCCGAGATAGTCATTCGAACACCAGACGGTGACTTCCTGCACACCCGGCCCATTGAAATGCTTGACCCTTGGGAAGGCTCCGCATTGACGCTCCACCTCGGCAAAGATGCGATAATTTCCCTCGGACTTCAGCTTGTCCAGTTCGGCGGTGAAATGAGCGTTGAAATTCATGGGGTCCCCCTCGGGTCTGTTCTTGATTTACGCGTCGAGGGCGCTGTGATCATCCAGCGCCAGAGTTTGTCGTCGCGCACACGCCAGACCATGAACCAATGTTCCAGAAGCGCGAGCGCGGTGAGCATCGACAGAAGCGTGAAGCCGATGACCATGCCCTGATCGCCCGCCTGCGTGGCGCGCCAGAGCCGTTCGAGAAAGCAGCCCACCGCCAGCGACAGAAGCGTGACCGAGAGCGGGAAAAAGCCGCTGATCGGGCCCTGACGGAAGTAGCTGGCCAGATGCGAGAGCGGCGAAGGCAGGAAGTCGGTATTGATCCGTGGCACGCCAAAATAGAGGTTCAGCTTGGCCGAGATGCGTGCAAGGAAGAGCACGAGAAAGGTCCAGAGCGCGAACAGGTTCTCTGCACCCCACGCCGTCGTGATCAATGCCACGACGATCCCCGCGAGCAGCAACTCATGATAGGCGACGGTGCCGAAGGCGGCCCAGAAGCGTGCCTGCGGACTCAGCCCGGGTGCGCAAACACGCGTGTTCGGCCCTGTAATGATGCCCGACAGAAAGGCCAGTTCCACCCAGCCCCACAGCGCGAGAGCCGACAGGAACGCAAGCCAGACCCCTTGCGGGCTGGAGTCGTTCAGCGTGGCACTGACCCCGAGCATTCCGAGCGCAAAGAGCGGCAGCGACAGGATCACTGACCAAGCGTGCTGGTCCGGCCCGCCGCGGTCGGCGACATGCACCCGCCACAAGAGGATGCCGGTCGCGAACCACCACAGGAAGAGCGCGGCAAGGGCAGCGATCCAGGGGGTCTCGAACATATGCTACTCCTTTGCGGGGCAGTAGGGCCGGGGCAAACCCCGGCCCTACTGAACAGAGTCAATAAGCCGGCTCCAACCGCACCGAGGCCGGGGGCGTGCTCTTCTTCACCGGGATTGTATAGAGCGCCACAAAAGCCCAGGCCGCAGACGCCCCTGCGGTGAACTTCGCCATTTTCCCGGCCACGCCGCCCGTTTTCTCGGCGGCTTCCATCTTGCGGAACGCGCGCTCCATCCGCTTCAGGTTCGGCATCCAGCGCGGGTGGTCGATATCCAGCTCCATCGGGAAGACCTGTTTCGCAATCTCCGAGGTCTTGCGGAACACTTCCTGATCATACCAGTCGATATCGACGCCCAGTGCTTCATGGAACGCCGGGCGCGCATGGTCGCGCACATACATGGTCGAATAGACCGCTGTCAGGAAGAAACGGATCCAGAGCTTGTTGGCGAAGCTCTCGGTCAGCTTGGGGTCCGTACGCATGAGAAGCGCGAAGGCCTCGCCATGGCTGAACTCGTCATTGCACCACTCACGGAACCACTTGAAGATCGGATGGAACCGCTTGTCGGGGTTCGCCTCCAGGTGGCGGTAGATCGTGATATAGCGGGCATAGCCGATCTTCTCGGACAGGTAGGTGGCGTAGTAGATGAATTTGGGCCGGAAATAGGTGTATTTCTTGGCCTTGGTCAGAAAGCCCAGATTGACCGCCACGCCCGCCTCGCGCAGCGCGTCGTTGATGAAACCTGCGTGCCGGGCCTCGTCGCGGGCCATGTAGTTGAACAGCTCGCAGATATCGGGGTTGTTGCCGCGGCGCTTCATTTCCTTGTAGAGCACGCAGCCCGAGAATTCGGCAGTGCAGGAGGACACCAGAAAGTCGATGAACTCACGCTTGAGTTTGGGCTCCATGTTGTCCCAGTCGACCTTGTCCCAATCGGCATTTTTCTTGAAATGCCCCTTGTTGGGGTCGGATTTCATCTGCGCGATCAGGGTGTCCCATTCCTCGCGCACGGGCGTGACGTCGATGCGGTCAAGCTCGTCGAAATCCGTGGTGTAGAAACGCGGGTTCAGCAGGGTGGATTCCTGGGCCATCGCGTCAGTGTCAAAGCGGTCGCCGATTTCGGCGGCGAGTTCTTCATGTGTGGTTGCATGCATGTTCATACGCTCATCTCCTCCGAGAACGAGAATTCACAGAGTTCCATGAATTCGAAATCACCTGTCAGCCGGGTCCAGAGCCGCTCCAGCGCATTGGCGCGAGTGATGACCGCGGTCCGGTCTTCGCTGATCACCTCACCCCAGGCGGCGAGAACGGGCGGACCCTGAACCTGCACTTCGTCGCCAGGATGGACGACAGAGCCGTCATTGAAGCGCACATGGGCGTGGAGGCTTTCAAAGCGGTGGCTGACTTCGACAGTGCAGGGCACGTGGTCGATCTTTCGAGAGAAGAGTGACATTTCGGGATTCCCTTTTTTGTTTTCGTAGTTCCAGTAGTGGTGGTTTAGTCGATCTTCAGAAGCTGCTGGAACGCAGCCAGATTGTCCTGACCGAACTGGGTCAGTTCGACCCGGTATGGGGTCAGCGGGTCGATAGCGGCCAGCCGACCATTCTCGAATTGCACGATTTCGAGTGGTAGGGTCGGGTCGATCCCGTGACGGCGGCGCATGGTCATCAGGCCATTCTCGATCACCGTGATGAAGCCGCCATGATTCAGATCAGCCAGCAGGTTGCCCTCGGCATCAAAGACCGAGACCGCCTGCGCATCATGGCCGACAAGGCTGATCGTCCAGCTCTGTGCCACGGGGGCCGCAGGCGGGATGGCAACCTGTTCGCGGTTGGTAATCGTTGCGTAGCTCACTAGGATCAGTGCCGCGACTGGCAGCGCGAACATCATCCGCACCAGTCCGATGGGGATCATGTCATTGTTGTCCTTCCGCTTGAAACCGGGCTGGAAGGGCTTTTGCGGATTGGGGTCGGTGGTCATTTCGGGCCTCACTCGGCTGCGACCAGACCGCCTGCCGAGGCGGGGGTCTTGCGTTCAAGAACAGGTTGCGACACGCGCGCTTCGGCGGCATCGGCGAGGATCTGCGCGACATGAGCCGCATCGGGGACGCAGCGCAGCGCAGGCTTGGTCACGCGCACATGGCCGGGGCGGCAATGCGGCCAGAGAACCAGATAGGAGAATTTCGTTTCTCCCAGCGTTTCCAGCGAAATGGTGCCGGTGCCATTCTTGCTCAGGCTGAGGTCGGCATTGGCGATCTGGCGGAAGGGCAGGTTCAGGGTCACGTTCAGTGCGGCGCCGATGCGCATGGCCACGCGCGCCGTGGTGATGGTGTAGACTGTGCTACGCGCCATGGCGAGTGCGAGCACAGCAATGACAGCCATTGCCGCCGACCAAAGCCCGACATAGGGCAGACCGAAGGCAATCGCGCCCGCCAGCCCGCCATCGATGCTTCCGACACTTGCGCGCCAGACAACGACGATCGCGAAGTAGGCAGTTATCCAGTTTATCTTGAGGGCTTCGCGCGCCAGTTGCCAGGTATCAGGCCGGCCCTGCCACAGGATGCGTTCATGTTCGGGGGGCCGTTCGGGCAACCCCTTTACAGGTTCAAATGCGAAATCATCGTGCGACATGGGCCGGTTCCTTTGTTTTTATGGGTCGTGTCTTGGTAGTGGCTCAGACCGGATCGGTCAGAGCCTTGCTCAGGGCTTTCAGTTCCGACGCGCGTTTGTCAGCGGTGTAGAGATAGCCGCCCGCGACATAGCCCGAGACCTTATCCTCCTCGAGCTTTGTGATCTGCGCGTCCGAGGCAATGGCGGGGATCCCCGCAAAGCTCACGGAATCGAGTGCGTTTACGACCACCCGATCGGCCTTGATCTTTGCCATCGGCATCGGCACCAGCCGTTTGCCACCATCATCGAGGGTGACTTCAAGGTAGCGCACCAGTTGCTCGGGCACGTCCACCCACATGTCGCTGACCTTGCCGGGCGATTTGCGATCATGGCAGACGACCTTCAGCCCACGCGGGTCGCGCCCGGCGGCCACGGCAAATTCACCGGCCTTTGCCATTGGTTGGATCTTGGGGTGCCCGTGGCCGTCAAGCTCCGGCTCATCGCGCCGCGCTGCCCACGAGGCCGGACCGACCCCGTCCTTCATGGCGTCACCCGTCGGTGCAAATGGGAAACCTGTCCCGCCCGATGTTGGTGCCAGTGCAAGATCGCGCTTCTCACGCTCGAAATCGGGTGCTTTGTATTCGCCGCGCCCGTGAGGGAGGTTGAAAGTCTTGGGCTCGGGGATCGACAGCAGCGAATTCGCGTGGCTGCCATCCTCGTTCTCCAGCGGATAGCCTTCGCGCATGTTCTCGCGCTGGATGTAGTAGACCAGTCCGGCGAAGAAGAGCCAGAACAGGTAAAGCGAAATCAGCGCGAGGTCGAAATTGCCGAAAAACAGCCAGCCATAGGGGGCATCCATGAGTTTTCCTCCTTGAGGGTCAGGTTGGGAAATCGGCAAGGCCGATCCGTTGGTTACGTTGTTCAGGTGTGGTGACGATCCGGGTCCGAACGAGCGGGCCAAGAATGACGAGCGTCAGGAATAGAAGTCCAATCTCGATATGGTAGACGACGGAATAACCGATATCCGGAGTCATGAGGCCGGGGCCAAGATGGCCCGCATTGGCAAGCCCCTGCACTGTGTCCCGAATGCCGCCGCCGAGCGCGACAGCAACCCCTGCCGCCGTGGCCTGTGCGGCACCCCAGGCGCCAAGCGCCATGCCGCCGCCAACAATACCGCGCTTGGGCATTTCCATAGCGGCCGTCAGCGTCGCGACGGCGAAAAGCCCCAGCCCCAGCCCGATGCCCCAAGCACCGGCAAAGAACAGCGGAGCCGAGAGTAGCGGCCCGGCAAAGATGACAGCAGCGAAGGCAAAGATGCCGACAAGGATGCCACGCGCCGCCATGCGGAACTGGTCCATACCATCGGCCAGCCAGCGCGCAGCCAGCCAGAATCCCAGCAGCGCGCCAAAGGCCCAAACCGCCGTCAGTGTGGTGGTCGCCGCGACCGAAAGACCGAGGATCTCGCCGCCATAAGGCTCCAGCAGCACATCCTGCATGTTGAAGGCCAGACCACCAACAAAGACCACGGCCAGTAGGCGTCCGGCCTGCCCGCCGCTCATGTAATCGCGCCAGGCATCCTTGAAGGCGGGCTTGGGGGCCTCGCGTTCTTCGCGGGTCATCGGCTTGATTTTCTCCTGCCGCCAGAGCGCGATGATATTGAGCGCCAGCGTCGCAACGGCGCAGCCCTGGACGACCTGGATCAGCCGCAGGTCGCTGAAATCGCGCAGCAGATAGCCCACGATGAGTGCAGAAATCGCCATCCCAACGAGGAAGGTCACATAGAGCAGCGCCACTACCCGCGGGCGGGTCTCGTCATCGGCACGATCCGCCGCCAGCGCAATCCCTGCCGTCTGCGTCATATGCAGGCCAAAGCCGGTCATCAGGAAGGCCAGTGCGGCAATAACCTCGCCAGCAAACGGCACCTCGTGCACCACGTCGCCGGTCAAAACCAGCAGCGCAAAGGGCATGATCGCGAGCCCGCCAAATTGCCACAGCGAGCCGAACCACAGATAGGGCACGCGCTTCCAACCAATCGCCGAGCGGTGATTGTCGGACTTGAAGCCCAGAAGCGCCCGGAACGGTGCGATCAGCACGGGCAGCGCGATCATGAAGGCCACCAGCGAGGCCGCCAGCGACAGCTCCACGATCATAACGCGGTTGAGCGTGCCCAAGAGCAGCACTGACGCCATCCCGACCGAAACCTGAAACAGGCTCAGCCTCAGAATCTGCATCAAGGGCAGCCCTTCCGAGGCCGCATCGGCAAAGGGCAGCCATTTCGTGCCGATGGATTTGAACATCGATCTGGGGATGATCATGACCGCACCTTCAGGCATTCAGAGATGTAGAACCCGCGCGAGACCCGCCCGACCTTCGCCAGCCCGGAAACATCCAGCCGCTTCCAGTCCTGAGGGATCATGGTGGGTGAACGGTCCGCGCGCGGAAAGGCCTTGCCCGCGTGCCACATTGCCATCAGCAGCGGCGTGCGCGGTGCAACGGTGAAGACGACCTGACCCACCCGGGCTGCCAGCCCGTCAAGAGCGGCTTCAAGGTCGGGCTGGGTGTAATAGATAAGGCTGTCCATCGCGATGACGTGGTCGAAGCGCCCGAGATCAGTGGCCAGCATGTCGCCCTCGCGAAACTCCACCCGCCCCGGCAATCCCTCGGGCAGTCGCGCGCGCGCTATCTCGACAAGCTTGGGCGAGATGTCGATGGCAGTCACATCTGCCCCGCGCGCGGCCAGTTCCGCACTGGCCGCCCCGGTGCCACAACCGGCATCCAGCACCCGCGCCCCGCGCAGATCCTCGGGCAGTTGCCCAAGCATCAGCGCGCGCATCGCATCGCGCCCTTCGCGGACAGTCTGGCGGATACGCGAGACCGGCGCATCAGAGGTCAGTCGCTCCCAAACCCGCGTCGCCGTGCCATCGAAATAGCTGGCCACGCGCGTCCGTGTCGCGTCATAGCTGCCGGAGGGAGCGAGGTCACGCATCAGTCAAATCCCAAGAGCTCGAAGATATCGCGATCCGGCAGCGGTGCCGGGTTCAGCGGCTCGGTCCCACGCCACAGCACTTCGGCGAGGCGCAGGTACTCGTTGCGGCAGGCGATGATGTCCTCGTCCGCGTCCATCTCGAACAGGGTCTTCTTCTTCAGCCGCGAGCGGCGGATCGCGTCCACATCGGGCATGTGCCCGATGCGCTTGAAGCCGACCTTGCCGCAGAAGCGATCCACCTCGTCCGTCTCGCGCGAGCGGTTGGCGATGCA
>SLJW01000263.1 GCA_007134865.1 Paracoccaceae bacterium
GGAAAACTCAATAAAAAGTCAGCAGCGCGGTCAGAGCGGTCGGTCTACGCGCACCGTGACAATCGCCCGCCCGCGCGTGGCCTGTGGCCAGCGCAGGCGCACCTCGTTGTTGTTCACCCCCTGTTGCACCTGCACATAGGGCATCTCGTAGCGGATCGTGTTCGAGGCATCCCGCGCCGGGTTCTCCATCACGATGGAAGGCACCGTCCGCGCCCAGCCTCCGAAGGGCAGCTTGTCGCCCGTGGTGACAGTCCAGTTGGTGGACTCGGTGTTCTGCTCATGGAGGATCACCGTCGGGCTCTCGGTCGGGAAGTCGATCCCGTTATAGGCATTGTTCTGGAACACGACATTGCGGAAGCGGTTGAAGTTCATCGAGGCAAAGGTCGTGTCGAGCTTGTCGGCCCGGTCGATCCGTCCGCCTGTTGAGCGGAACACATTGCCTGTGACCATCAACCCCTGCAGGAAATGCCCCGGCCCATAGGGCGTTATCACGACGAAACTGAACCAAGGGGCCACGTCGATGGCATAGAAGATATTGCCCTCGATGGTCAGCCCGCCGAAGGAAAAGCCGGTCGTGTGCTCGGGCTCGACATCATGTTCATTGGTCAGTTCCAGAAAACAATTGTCGATATAATTCCCGGCAAAGGTCGATTTCGAATTCTTGTTGGTCAGCACCAGCCCCGCCTGCCGGATCCCCTGCGGCTGGTTGTCGCCGGCAAAGAAATGGTTGCCCTGAATGATATGGCCCGACCCGTTCATGATCCCGAAATGCGCCCAGAGCACGACCCGGTTGTTGCGGATCTTGGTGTCGTTGCCATTGACGTTGAAGGCGATCACCGTGCGGTCCTGCGCGTTGAAAGGCTGTTGCGAGCTGCGGAACTGGCAATGGTCGATCCACATGCCCTGACATCCCTGCCCGATCGAGGTGATGGCGCGGTCGCGCGGGCGGTCGAAATCGCAATTCATGAAGCGGATGATGCGCCCCCCCTCGGGCATCATCACTGCCGAGCAACGCCCGCGGCAACGGAACTCGATATTATGTATCTCGAGGTTCCGCAGCCCGGAGAAACCTGAGAAATCGAGCATGTACTGATATCGCTCGAAGATGAAATTCTGCGTCCCCGATCCGCCATAGAGAGGCTGGCACAATGTCACGCGGTTCGAGCCGATGTTGCGCGACCGCACATAGACCTCGCGCCCGACCCCTACCCCGCTGACCCGCGCGCCAACGGGCACACCGGCTACATTGTTGATATTCTCGAGCTGTAGCGGCTGGCTCACGTTGAAGGTCGCGACACGGGTCACGGTCTGGGTGTCCCAGGCGGAGTTCTCCATGGCGTCAAGCTGACCATTGGCGATGATGCGCCGGCTCGAGGTATCATCGAAGCCCGCGAGTGCTCGTATATCGACCGGACCGCTCAGATTGACCCGGCGCCCGCGCAGGTCAAAAGTCGTGTGCTGGCCAGTATGGAATAGCGCCTGCACCCCCTTGCGGAACCCCTGCTCACCATCGCCGAAGGCGGCCTCATAGCTTGGAAAGTCGAAATCCTGCTGCAGGATCAGGATCGCGCTTTCGGGCATGCTCAGCGTGCCGCGGAAGGTGACCGGCGTGCTGATCGTCAGGTCCGAGCCGATGAAATAGCTCCCCTCGGGCACGAGAAGCGCGCGTTCCCCCGCTGCGGCAATGGCCGCGACAAAGGCCGGGCGGTCATCGGTGACACCATCTCCCACGGCACCGAAATCGCGCACATCGACAAGGCCCAGCAATTCGCCAGTGTAGACGCCCGTCACATCCTCGATGATAATGTCGTCGATCCGCACCACCCCACCCGTGGGGCCGGTCAGGTCCAGCCCGAAATGGGCGAAGGCCACGTTGGTCGGCCAGACCAGATCGACACCGGGCCGCGCGCCGGTGCCGACAATCGCCGAAATCTCGACAATATCGTTGTATTCCGTCAGCGACGTGACCGGTCCAACCGTGGGAATCCCCGTCACCTGCGTGGCCGAGGCATCCCCGGCCCAGGCAGCGACGGCCACATCGGGCAGCACGCCGCTCATCGCCTTTACCCGCGCGCGGATGCGCAGATAGAGGCCTGGCAGGATCGGCACCTCGCCCATCCAGCGCAGCCGCACAGTGGCGGTCAATTTCTGGATTTCCAGACAGCCTCCGAAATCGGGGTCGGTCGGGACAAAGGCCGCGAAGGCCGCATTGTCATAGGTGTTCGACCCCGGACGCCCGGTTGTCTGCGACCAGACATCGAGCCCGGCAGAGAAAGGCGGCGGCATCAGCGCCAGCCCTTGAGTAACGGCCATGTTCATGCAGGAAACCCTCTTGTCATTCGATCTGAACCAGCGCGGATGACAAGGGAGGGGCGTGCCCGTCCCGATGTCAGCCGGATCGGACAAGATTTACGAAAAAGCCGTTAAACCGGGCTGAGGTCAGCGTGCGCTGCTCTCAGGCGCCCACTTCTGGGGCACGCAGGATTTGCACACCATTGATCTGCCAGCCCTCATCAGTCTCGATCATCTGATAGGCCAGCATATGGACGCGCCCGTCCATGTCGCGGATCATGACCCGCTGCAACACGCGCCCGTCCATCTCCTGCTGGTCGAGCATGGTCACTTCCTCCGGCCGATGCACCATCGGATAACCATTGCGCACCATCTGCCCAAACCGTTCAGGCGAGCCGAAGAGACGCTTGATGTTGGGGCTGGCATAGGTGAAGGCCGTGTCGAAATCATCGGCGAGAAAGGCAGAAAGCTGGTCATTGATGACGCGCTGGATGGGATCGGCAAGCGCGGGCAGGGGCGCTGCGAGTGTCAGGACAAGGGCAAGTCGAGCGATAATCTGGGACATTGGTCAACCCTCCATGCATTTAAGACGTTGCAACAACTCCTATGGATCACTTTCGCACACGCTTGCGCAGCAAAGGGCTGTGCCCCTAGATTGTGGGTATGTCGCTTGCTGCGTTGAGATCCGACAAGTCTACCCGGGCTGCGTTGCAGCGCGTGCTGCGCGAGCGCGTGCAACTGGGTCTTGCCGAAGCGCAGCGCAGGGATGCCCCGCCCGCAGTGCATGAGTTGCGCAAGCGCACCAAGGAGCTGCGCGGGCTTTTGCGTCTGTTGCGGCCCGGTCTGACCGGGGCGAGGGAGCTTGATCACCGTTTGCGTAACGCGGCCCAGGGGCTCTCCGAGATCCGTGATCTCGAGGTGATGTCAATGCAGTTCGACACGCTGACTGCGCAGCTTCGCGACCCCAATCGCTTCGCAGGTCTGCGTATGCAGATTTTCGATGAATACGCCAATCGCTGCCAAAGTGAGCAAGCGGACGCGCTCACCGAGTATAATTCCTGTTTTCGGGAACTTGAGCGCGAATTTGAAGAATTCGCGCTCAAGGGCAAGGCCTCGCATCTGCTCTGGAATGGCATATTCTCGACCTATCGCAAGGCTCAGGGCTTGCACATGCAGGCTATCGACTCGCTCGCGGGCGACTTCGACGCCACCCCGTTTCACGAGATGCGCAAACGGGTCAAGCATCACTGGTATCAGGCGCGGTTCCTGGCCAGGATCCGGAAAAAGAAAATGGCCGCTCATATCAAGCGTATCGACGATCTGGGCGAGGCGCTGGGTGATCACAATGATTTCGACGTGCTGATGGAGTTCCTCGATAGTCGCGAAGCACTCGCGCCAGAGGATATCGAAGCGCGCGAAATCTTCCGGGGCCATCTGATGGCGCGACGCCGCAAGCTTGCAACGCGGGCGCTGAAGCTGGCCGACAAAGCGCTTGCCCGACCGCCCGACAAACTGGTCGCGACTTGGCAGGACTGGTGGCGCGACTGGCGCAAGGGCTGAGCCTTAACCCCAGCGCCCGAAGATGCGCGTGATCTCGGTCATCGCATCCGAGGCGATCCATCGACCATGGGCAAACAGGATCCGCTCGGGCGCATGGCCGCGCATCCAGCGCAGAATTTCGCGCATTGCCTCGGGCCTTCGCCGGGCGCTCAGCGCAATGTCGCGCGGCATCCCACCCTTGGGGTAGCAGACCCCTCCCAGCTTCAGGATTGGCCGCGCCCACCAGGGCATGTGCTGCGGCTCGAAATTCTCTACCAGGTCGGTCAGTATCAGGCTGCGGCTGGGCATGTGACAGAACAACACCTCGCAGTGCAGTCTGCTGTCGAATAGTCGCTGGTCGATCTCCTCGGCCCATTCTGCGGGGGCCGAGTCGCCCAGCAGGCCGTCAAGCTCGAGCCGCACCCCGCGCGAGCGTGCCCGCTCGACGACACCGGGACAACCCCAAGCCCGCGCCAGTGGAAACCGCGCCTGCCAGTCGGGCAACCACGCATAGTGAATCCAGTTCGGCGCGACCAGATGCGCGACCGGGCCGAGGCCCTCCACAGCGTCGCTCAGCCCCTCTGCATCGGCGATGGGCGAATGCACCCAGAGCCCGCCATCGCGCAAGCGGATCACGGTCATCCGCGTCGGGAAAGGCAGGCCATAGAAGCGGATCCAGCTGCCATCTGCCACCCAGAGATCCGGGGCGACGGGTTTGAGCGTGAAGAGCGGTTCATATCCGGTCTGGCGTGGCATGGCGCAGTGTAGATGCGCTGCACCGCGCGGACAATCGCTCAGGCGCTTACCAATTCCCCCGCCAGCGCCTTGTCGATCAGCGCGACAGTCTCGGTCACACCATAGAGCGCGATGAAGCTGCCCCAGCGCGGCCCTTGGCTGGCGCCCAGCAGCACCTCATAGAGCACCTTGAACCAGTCGCGCAGGCTTTCGAAGCCATGCGCCTTGCCCGTGTCGCGCACGACCGACATGAAGACTTCTTCGCTCAGGCTCGCGTGCTCGGCGGCGTAAGCCTCCGGCACCGCTCCGCTGTCGGCAATCGCGCGCAGCCGTTCCACAAGGTCCTCTAGCGCGGCACGCTCCCGCGCTGTGGGTGCGCGGCAGGCCAGTGTCGGGGCCACGAAATCGTGGAAATAGCGCACGGCAAAACCTGCCGCCTGATCCAGATCCGGATGTGTCTCGGGCGCGGCCTCGGGCGCATAGCGGCGGATGAAGCCCCAGAGCGTCGCCTTTTCCTCGGCCCGCGCCACCGACACGAGGTTCAACAGCAGCGAGAAGCTGACCACCATGCCAGAGGCTGGGGGCTGACCGCGATGGATATGCCAGACCGGGTTCGCCGCCTGCTGTTCGGGGCTCTGGTCAGGATAGGCCCGCAATTGCTGGTGATATTCGTCCACGGCCTTTGGAATCACATCCCATGAGAGACGCTTCGCCGTGCGCGGCTTGAGGAACATGTAATAGCTCAGGCTCTCGGTCGAGGCATAGGTCAGCCATTCGTCGATGGTCAGCCCGTTGCCCTTGGATTTCGAGATCTTCTCGCCATTCTCGTCGAGGAACAGCTCATAGACATAATGCTCCGGCTTGCGCCCGCCGAGGATCTCGCAAATCCGGTCATAGATCGCGGTATTGGTCGAGTGATCCTTGCCATACATCTCGAAATCGACATCCAGCGCCGCCCAGCGCGCGCCGAAATCGGGCTTCCATTGCAGCTTGACCTGACCACCCGTCACCGGAAGCGTCCACTCGCGCCCGTCCTCGTCATCAAAGGTGATCTCGCCCCTCGCGCCATCCACATTTTTCATCGGCACATAGAGCACACGCCCGGTCTCGGGGTGAATGGGCAGAAAGATGGAATAGGTCTGCTGCCGCTCCTCGCGCAGGGATTTGAGCATTACCTGCATGACGGCATCATAGCGCTCTGCCGCTCGCAACAGCACTTCGTCGAACTGGCCGGACTTATAGAACTCGGTTGCCGAGATGAACTCATACTCGAAGCCGAAGGTGTCCAGAAACCGCCGCAACATGGCGTTGTTGTGGTGCCCGAAGCTCTCATGCGTGCCGAACGGGTCTGGCACCGATGTTAGCGGTTTTTGCAGATGGTCGCGCAGGGCATCCGGGTCGGGCACATTCTCGGGCACCTTGCGCATGCCGTCCATGTCATCCGAGAAACAGATCAGCCGCGTCGGAATGTCGCTGATCTCCTCAAACGCCCGGCGGATCATCGATGTTCGCGCGACTTCGCCGAAGGTCCCGATATGCGGCAGGCCCGAGGGGCCATAGCCGGTTTCGAACAGCACGTGGCCTTTTTCCGGTGCCTTGCCCTTGTAGCGTGCCAGCAGCTTGCGGGCCTCCTCGAACGGCCAGGCTTTGGAATTCAGGGCAGCATCGCGCAGGGCAGACATCACGGGGTCACTTCTTTGTGGGTCGAACAAGCCCCGCTTCCTATTGCCGATACCCTGCGCCGTCAATAATCTGCGCGCCGAATACCCATCAAGGAATACCCCATGGCACAATTGCCCCATCCCCTTTCGCCGCAGGACTCGCTGGTCGCGTTGATGATCGCTGTTTCGGCTGCGGATATGGAGATCAAGACCTCGGAGCTGGTCGCGATCCAGTCGCTGGTCAATCACCTGCCGATTTTCGCCGATTATGACTCTGACCGTATCAAGATCATCGCCCAGACGGTTTTCGACTTGCTGGAGGAAGAAGACGGGCTTGACGCGCTGTTCGGGTTGATGCGCGACAGCCTGCCCGAGCGGCTGAATGAAACTGCCTATGCGCTTGCCTGTGATGTGGCGGCGGCTGATGGCAGGCTCGCGCAGACCGAACTGCGTTTGCTCGAAGAGATCCGCCACGAATTGCAGGTCGACCGATTGCACGCTGCTGCGATCGAACGTGGCGCCCGCGCCCGGCACATGCGGGCGTGAACCCGGGCCCGCGTGACGGCCCGCGCGGGCCTTGCCCGCGCAGCGCCCGCAAGCCGGGCAGGGGCGGGTGGCGGGCGCTTCTCGCGGCATTGCAGCTTGCACCATGGGCCATGGCGCGCGATACCCGCAGACAGGATCTGACAAGAGGCAAACATGGCGCTCTCATCCGAGATGCAACTGCGCGCATGGGCCATTGCGGCGCTCGCCTTCATAGCGCTCCTGTGGCTGCTGGGCGATGTCCTGTTGCCTTTCGTGACCGGCGCCGCACTGGCCTATTTCCTGAACCCGCTGGTCACGCGCCTGAGCGCTGCCGGGTTGCCGCGCCCACTGGCCGTGGCGCTGCTGATGCTGGGCGCGATTGGTGCTGTTGTGGTGGCGGGGCTGCTGGTCATCCCGGCAGTGGTCGCTCAGATCATCCAGTTCACCGAAGCCGCGCCCGAATTGCTGGCGCAACTTCAGGACTGGCTGCGCGCGCGCTTCCCGGATCTTGACGCGCTCGAAGACACGCTGCGATCCTCGCTGGCCACTATGGGCGATACGATCCGCGACAGGGGCGCCGATCTGGCGCAGGGTGTGCTGCGCTCTGTGACCGGGCTTGTCTCTGCGATCATCTTCATCGTCATTGCGCCGGTCGTGGCATTTTACCTGTTGCTCGACTGGCCGCGCGTGCTCGAAGGCGCAGACGATCTGCTGCCGCGCCAGCACGCGCCTGTCATCCGTGAACTCGCCCGAGATGTTGACCGCGCGATCGCGGGTTTCGTGCGCGGGCAGGTGACGGTCTGCCTGATACTGGCGGTCTATTATGCAACAGCTCTGGGACTGGTCGGGCTGCAATTCGGGCTGGCCATCGGCGTCACGGCGGGGCTCATCTCGTTCATCCCCTATATCGGCGCCATCATCGGCGGGGTGCTCGCCATCGGGGTCGGCCTGTGGCAATTCTGGGGCGAGCCGGGCATGATTGCATTGGTGCTGGCGATCTTTGCCGCCGGCCAATTGCTCGAAGGCAATGTTCTTGTCCCGCGCATTGTGGGCAACTCGGTGCGGCTGCATCCGGTTTGGCTGCTCTTCGCCGTCTCGGCCTTCGGGATGCTGTTCGGGTTTACCGGCATGCTGGTTGCTGTGCCGATCGCAGCCTCGATGGGGGTACTGGTGCGCTTCGGGCTGGCGCAGTATCGCGCCTCGCGGCTTTATGATGCCGCAACCTCCGCCAAAGATTCACCATCGGATGACCCGCCCGACCGGGACCGCAAGAAATGACCCGCCGCCCGGCCCAGATGCCCATGCCATTGGCGCTGCCGCCCCGGCTGTCCCGTGCCGATTTCGTCCCTGCACCCTGCAATGCGCAGGCGCTGGCGATGATCGAGCAGGGCAACTGGCCCGCAGGCAAGCTGGTGCTGGCCGGGCCGGAAGGCTCGGGCAAGACACATCTGTTGCATATCTGGGCCACCGCAGAGGATGCCCTCCTGCTTGATGCCGCGGCGCTGCGCGCTGCGGCCCCCGAAGCCATCGCTGCGAAAGGTGCAGTGGCGATTGATGCAGCCTCTGGCATTGCAGGCGACAGCGATGCCGAAACGGCGCTGTTCCACCTGCACAACCTGCTCGCTGCGCAGGGCGGCCAGCTCTTGCTGGCTGATCGTGCGCCAGTGCGCGACTGGGGCCTGCGCCTGCCCGACCTCGCCTCGCGCCTGCAGGCGGCCGCGCATGTGGCGCTTGGCCAGCCCGATGACGCGCTGCTCGCCGCGGTGTTGAACAAGCTCTTTGCCGACCGGCAGGTCAGCGTGCCCGATGCGCTCATCGCCTATCTGCTGCCGCGCATGACCAGGTCGTTGGCGGCTGCGCAAGAGTTGGTCAAACGTCTCGATGCCGAGGCCATCGCGCGCAAGAAGCCCATTTCCGTGCGTCTGGCCGCCGACGTCATGCAGATGTCACTGGATCTGGACTAGGCCAGACCCGCCGGGGCTTGTTTTGGCAAGCCTGCCCTCATACCTTGAATAATGATTTCATTTTCAGGAGCTTTCCGATGCTGCGTCGTGTTCTCGCCCTCGCTGTTGCCGCCATGATGGCGGCTTTTCCCGCCTCCGCCTCGGAGATGCGCGAAATCTCGGGCGAGATCATGGTCATCGAACGCATCGCCCTGCCTGATGACACGGTGTTCCTGCTCGACCTGAGCAATGCGCAGGATCAGACCGTTGCCAGTAGCCGAAGCGTGACAGAGGGCAGCCAGAGCCCCTTTGCGTTCCAGATCGAGGCTCCTGCCGACACCTTGCTTGTGTTACGCGCAGGGCTGCGCGCGGGCGAGGACATGATCTGGCTGACCGAGCCACAAGGCATCGAGCCCGGCAGTGACCCGCTTGACCTGGGCACGATCCGCGCCCTGCGCACGCCGCTGATGGGCTATGCGTCGCTCCTGTCGTGTGGCAATCAGTTGATCGAAATCGGCTTTCTGCCCGAAGAGGTGCGTCTGCGGCTGAACGAGCAGGTCATCACCCTGCAGGCACAGCCTGCTGCGTCGGGCGCGCTGTTCGTCGCCGCGGACAATCCCGCGACGTCGGTCCATATAAAGGACGACTCCGCGATTGTACGCATCGACGGGGCGGAACTCACCGAATGCACCCTGATCCGCCCTGATGCCGATATCACGGCAGGCGTGTGGAATATCAGCGCGATTGGCGAGACGCCGACGCTCTTTCCCTCGCGCACGGAACTGGTGTTCTACCCTGATGGCCGGATCAGCGCGAGCGTCGGTTGCAACCGCATGATCGGTGGCTTCCGGCGGCATGGGGGCATCCTGTCCTTCGGCCGCATGGCCAGCACGATGATGGCCTGCCCGAATGGGCTGGAAGGGCAGGAACGCAAATTCATCGAGGCCCTGACCTCGGTCGACGGGTACCGGCTTGACCCCGAGGCCGGTCGGCTGATCCTGACCACAGGCGGCGTTACCGTCATTAAGGCCCGCAAATGAAGGGTTTACAGGCCGCTCATGTCCCGGATTCGCCGTTACAGGCTGAGCCCGCGACGCAGATATGAGACGGCCATGAACGAAATGGAGAAAAGCCCAATGACCTCACCCCAGCGGGAGGAGCGTTCTGATGACCATGGCACGCACGAGGGGCGGCCTGCTGTGCTCCCGCCGGCGCCCGCCAGCAGTGTCGCGCTTCTCCGTCAGGCGCCGGGCGCGGATTTCCTGCGCACGCCCTTTCCTGAGCCAGTCACGCTGGACGGCTTCGACCCGACAAGCCCGGCACGTTTTTTTAACCGCGAATTGTCCTGGCTGGCCTTCAACTGGCGCGTGCTGGAAGAGGCTGTCAATCCGCGCGTGCCACTCCTGGAGCGGGTGCGCTTTCTGTCGATCTCAGCCACCAATCTTGATGAATTCTACACGGTCCGTGTGGCTGGTCTGCGCGAACTGGCGCGGGCAGGGAACACAACGCCCTCGGATGACGGACGCACGCCTGCGGAACAGCTTGTGCTGATCCATGAGGATGCGCGCCGCCTGATGGATTATCAGCAAGAAATCTGGTCGACCCTGCGGCAAGAACTGGCCGAGGCCGGAATCATCATTCTGTCGCATCATGACCTGACCGAGGCCGACCGCGAACTGACCCGTGCGCATTTCCTGACCCATGTTTTCCCGGTCCTCTCGCCTCTCGCGATTGACCCTGCACACCCGTTTCCCTTCATTCCCAATGCGGGTTTCTCGCTGGCCCTGGAACTCGAGGACAAGCGCGGGCATAAACTGAGTGCGCTGGTCCCGATCCCAAGCCAGATCGATCGCTTCGTGCGGCTGGGCTCAAGCCCGATCCGGATGCTGCCACTCGAGGAACTGATCTTGGCCGAGATGGATGATCTGTTTCCGGGCTATCGGCTGCTCGGCTCCTGCACCTTCTCGGTGCTGCGCGACAGTGATCTGGAAGTCGAGGAAGAGGCCGAGGACCTGGTGCGCGAATTCGAGGTCGCGCTGAAACGTCGTCGCCGGGGCGAGGTGGTGCGCATGAAGATCTCGGCGGGCGCGCCGCCTGACCTGCACGCGGTGGTGCGCGAGGAACTGGAAGTGCCCGAGACCGATGTCATCGAGGTCGATGGCATCATGGGCATCTCGACGCTCAAGGAGCTGGTGCTGGACGAGTGCCCGGACCTCTTGTGGCCCAGCTTCACCCCGCGCGTGCCTGAACGTGTTCAGGACCACGGAGGCGACATGTTCGCGGCGATCCGGCAGAAGGACATGCTGCTGCACCACCCATATGAGACCTTTGACATGGTGGTGCGGTTTCTTGAGCAGGCCGCCCGCGACCCTGATGTGCTCGCCATCCGCCAGACGCTCTACCGCACCTCGCGCGACAGCCCCATCGTGACCGCGCTCTGCGAGGCTGCGGATGCGGGCAAATCAGTTACGGCGCTGGTCGAGTTGAAGGCCCGCTTCGACGAGGCCGCCAATATTCGCCAGTCGCGCAGGCTGGAGCGGGCAGGCGCCCATGTCGTCTATGGCTTCGTGAACTACAAGACCCACGCCAAGATCAGCACTGTGGTGCGTCGCGAGGGCGACAAGCTGGTGACCTATACTCATTGGGGGACGGGTAATTACCATCCGATCACGGCGCGGATCTACACGGATCTGTCGCTCTTTACCTGCGATGCGGCGCTCGGGCGCGATGCGACGCGCGTGTTCAACTATGTCTCGGGCTATGCCGAGCCTGCGCAACTGGAAAACCTCGCCATCTCGCCGCTCGCGCTCAAGCCGCGCCTGCTGGACATGATCGCCGCTGAGGCCGAAGCCGCGCGATCAGGCCGCCCGGCCGAGATATGGGCCAAGATGAACTCGATCATCGACGCCGATGTGATCGACGCGCTTTATGCTGCGTCGCAGGCCGGGGTGAAGATCAGTCTCGTGGTGCGTGGCATCTGCGGGTTGCGGCCCGGTATCCGGGGGCTGTCCGAGAATATCCGCATCAAATCGGTGGTAGGCCGGTTCCTTGAGCATTCGCGCATCGTCTGTTTCGGTAATGGTGCCACGCTGCCTTCCGATCAGGCGCGGGTGTTCATCTCTTCGGCCGACTGGATGGGCCGCAACCTCGTGCGTCGGGTGGAAACGCTGGTCGAGATCATGAACTCGACCGTCAAGGCGCAGATCGTGCGCCAGATCATGGCTGCCAACCTCGCCGATGAGGCGCAAAGCTGGGTCATCCGCCCCGAGGGGCCGGCCATCCGCACATTACCCGACCCCGCCGACACGCGGCGCCTCTTCAACTGCCATCGCTTCTTCATGGAAAACCCCTCGCTCTCGGGGCGCGGATCAGCGGGCGCGGATGATGTGCCGGAACTGACGCATACGGACGGGTGAAAACGCCCGATTTGTAGATGCTATAGGAAACGCAAAGCCGGGTGGAAGCTCTGCATCCTCCTGGCTTGGCACAAAAGCCGCGACATGCGCTGGATCAGAAATCCACCTCCATGGCCAGACCATGCGCCACGGCCAACTCAACCGCCTTTGACGCCACGGCCAAGTCTTGCAAGCCGACGCCCGTGCCGTCAAATAGCGTGATGTCCTCAGCACTTGCCCGACCCGGATGCGCGCCATTGATCACGGCCCCAATCTCGACAATCGCGTCTTCTGCCAAAAGTCCCGCAGCGACCGCATGCTGCGCCTCGCCGATCGAGACCGACTGCGCCACCTCATCGGTGAACACGCTCGCGCGACCCAGAAGCGCCGCCTCGACCTCCTGCTTGCCCTTGGTGTCAGTCCCCATGCAGGCCAGATGCGTGCCGGGCCGGACATGGGCATCCTTCACAATAGCATCGAAGCTCGAGGTGATGGTGATGATCACATCCGCCTCGGCCCCTAGTTGATCGAGTGCCACCGCCTCGAAGGGCAGACCCAGTTCCTCGGCGGTCTCGGCCAGACGCGACAGCATCTCGGGGTGCAGGTTCCAGCCGATCACTTTCTCGAAACCGCGCTGCCTGACGGCAGCGCGCATCTGGAACGCAGACTGGTGGCCCGCCCCCACCATGCCCAGAACCTTGGAATCGACCCGCGCCAGCCGCGCAATCGAGATCGCGCTCGCTGCTGCCGTGCGCAGCGCCGTCAGCAGGTTTCCCCCCACCATAGCGGTGGGCTTCCCGCTCTCAGGGTCGAACAGGAACACCGTGCTCTGATGGTTCGGAATGCCGCGCTCGGCATTGCCGGGGAAATACCCGCCCGATTTCACGCCCAACAGCCCGCCAACCCGGTCCAGCCCGGACTTGAATCCATATTGCCGCCCCTCTCCAAGCGCCTCGCGCACGACCGGGAAGTTATAGGCATCGCGCCGCGCCATCGCCGCAAAAGTGGCCTCGACCGCGTCAAAGGCCGATTGCGCATCGACAATTCCGGGGATGGCGGATTCGGGGACGATCCACATGGGGGTATTCCTTGTAGTCTGAGAGGTATGAGAAGCCCCGGGCGAAGCCCGGGGCCACCGGAAAAATCAGTAAGCCTTGCCGCGCGCCGAGACCGGCCAGAGCGTCTCGACCTTGCCATTGCGCACGCCGACATACCAGTCATGGACATTGCAGGTCGGGTCGCAATGCCCCGGCACCAGCCGCAATTTCTCGTTGATCTGCAGCACATTGCCCAAGTCTTCGACCACCCCGTGCTCATCCGAGCATTTGACGTATTTCACGTCATCGCGCCCGAATATGAAGGGCAGGCCCGAATCCACCGACTGTGCCTTGAGCCCGGCATCGACAATCGCCTTGCCGGGCTTGGCATGGCTCATGACCGAGGTGAGGATGAACAGCGCATTCTCCCACTCGCCCTGATCGATCCGCTTGCCCTCCTTGTCGAGGATGCGCCCGTAATCGGCATCCATGAAGGCGTATGAGCCACACTGAAGTTCGTTATAGACACCCGACGTGCTCTCGAAATAGTAGCTGCCGGTGCCGCCACCGCCGACAATATCGCATTCCAGCCCCTCGGCCTTCAGCGTATCGACCGCATCCTTCACCATGGCGACGGCGATGTCGATCTTGGCCTTGCGGTCCTCATAGCTGTCCATGTGCTGCATGGCGCCCTGATAGGCTTGGATGCCCGCAAATTTCAGCCCCGGAGCGGCATCAATCGCTTTGGCGATCTCGACAACCGCAGGCGTGGTCGTCACCCCGCAGCGCCCGGCGCCGCAATCGATCTCGACCAGACACTCGATCTGCGTGCCATGCCGCACGGCGGCCTCTGACAGATCCGCGACATTGGTCAGATCATCGACACAGCAGATTGCCCGCGCGCCAAGCTTCGGGAGCCGCGCCAAGCGGTCGATCTTGGCCGGGTCACGCACCTGATTTGACACCAGAACATCCTTGATGCCCCCGCGCGCAAAGACCTCTGCCTCGCTGACCTTCTGGCAGCAGACGCCGCAGGCCCCGCCAAGACTCTCCTGCAGTTTTGCAACATCGACGGATTTGTGCATCTTGCCATGCACCCGGTGACGCATGCCATGCGCCTTGGCATAATCGCCCATCTTCTTGATGTTGCGCTCCAGCGCATCGAGATCGAGGACCAGACAGGGCGTCTGGATATCCGCCTCATCCATCCCCGGCAGGGCGGGCACGTCATAGCCCACTTCCAGGTTATCGAATTTCACAGGTGCATTCATCGTCTTACCTCCTCAACCTTTGATCCAGGGCAGCTTGTCAAGATCGACATTGCCGCCGGTAATGATGACGCCGACCCGCTTGCCGGCAAAAATCTCGCGGTTCTTCAGGATGGTGGCCAGCGGCACCGCGCAGCTTGGCTCGATCACGATCTTCATACGCTGCCAGGTGAGTTTCATCGCGTCGATGATCTCCTCCTCGGACGCGGTCAGGATGTCGGTCACATGGTTCGAGACGAAATGCCAGGTCAGTTCCTTCAGCGGCACTTTCAGCCCATCCGCAACCGTCACCGGCGCATCATCGGCGATGATATGGCCCGCCTTGAAGCTGCGATAGGCGTCATCCGCCTGCTCGGGCTCGGCGGCATAAATCTCGACATGCGGCGCGATATTCGACAGCGTCAGGCACGTCCCTGACACCATCCCGCCGCCACCAATGGGCGCGATGACAGCATCCAGCCCCTCGACCTGCTCCATGAACTCTTTCGAACAGGTCGCCTGCCCCGCAATCACCCGCGGGTCGTTATAGGGGTGGACGAACTCCGCGCCTGTCTCGGCCTCGACCTGCGCGAACACTTGCTCGCGCGAGGTGGTTGAGGGCTCGCATTCGGTGATGATCCCACCATAACCGCGCACAGCGTCCTTCTTCGCCTGCGGGGCGGTCCTCGGCATCACCACATGGCAGGGAATCCCGCGCCGCCCGGCCGCATAGCTCAGCGAAAGCGCGTGGTTGCCGCTCGAATGCGTCGCCACCCCCTTGGGCGCCATCTCATCCGAGAGCCCGAACACCGCGTTCGAGGCACCGCGTACCTTGAAGGCGCCAGCCTTCTGGAAATTTTCGCATTTGAAGAACAGTTCGGCGCCCGTCAAGCTGTTGAAATAGCTCGATGTCAACACCGGCGTGCGGTGGATGTAAGGCGTAATCCGCGCGTGGGCGGCTTCCACATCGGCATAGGTTGGTATCACGAGGTCAGTCAGATCTTTCATCTTCTCTGCCTTTCATCTTGCCAGAAATACTCCGGGGGGTGTGGGGGGCAGAGCCCCCCGGCCTTGCCCCGGATCAAGCGGCCTCTGCAATCGTTGCCGCCCCACTTGAACGAAGATAATCCTGCGCCGCCGCAACGCCAGAGCCCAGCCGCACATCCCAGCCCAGATCGGCCATGCACATCTCGGCAACTGCCAGACCCGAGAGCAGCATCGCATCGGTCAGCATGCCCAGATGCCCGATACGGAATACCTTTCCGGCGACCTCGCCCAGACCAACACCAAAGGCCATGCCGTATTTCGACGCCGCAAGCTGCACTAGATCGGTGCCATTGCAGCCCTCGGGCACGACGACAGCGGTTACTGTTTCGGAATAGAGTTCCGGGCTCGCAGCGCAGGGACGCATGCCCCAGGCGGCAACAGCGCGGCGGGTGGCTTCGGCGAAGCGGGCGTGGCGTGCGTAGACGTTCTCAAGCCCCTCATCCTCCAGCATCTCGATGGATTTTGCGAGGCCAGAGATCAGCCCGACCGCTGGCGTATAGGGATAGCCGCCTGCCGCATAGGCTTTGATCATATCACGGAAATCAAAGAACGTGCGCGGCAGGGTGGCATGCTCCATCGCAGAAAGCGCCTTGGGCGAGACCCCGAGAATGGCCAGCCCTGCGGGCAGCATGAAACCCTTTTGCGAGCCTGCAACGGCGATATCCACGCCCCAGCCGGCCATGTCGAAGGGCATCGAGCCGATGGAGGACACACCATCGGCAAACAGCATCGCCGGGTGGCTGGCCCCGTCCATGGCGCGGCGGATGCCGCCGATGTCAGAGCGCACGCCGGTCGCGGTTTCATTATGCGTCGCGAGCACGGCCTTGATTTCATTTGCCGTGTCGGCGCGCAGCGCGGCCTCGATGGCCTCCAGCGGCGCGCCCTGACCCCAAGGGGTTTCTATGATCTGAACGTTCAACCCATGGCGCTGGCACAGGTCGATCCAGCGGTGGCTGAACATGCCGAAGCGCGCGGCGAGAACCGTGTCGCCCGGTGAAAGCGTGTTCGAGATCGCCGCTTCCCAGCCACCTGTCCCGGTCGAGGGCAGGATGATCACCTCGCCCTCTGCCATGTTCAGCACGCGCTTCACACCCGCCACAGCCGGTTTGAACAGGCGCGCGAAAGCTGGTGACCGGTGGTCCATGGTGGGCATGTCGCAGGCCTTGCGAATCTCCTCGGGGATATTCGTGGGGCCCGGAATGAAAACGGGGTTCTGTGCGGACATGGGCTTACTCCTCCCTTGATCATCGGCACCTTACCGTTCGCTTCTCGCTACTGCAATTTTTTTGAAAAAATATTTTACATGGCGAAAAAATAGTGCTAAAGCCTGATCTGCAAGCGATTTTCTTTTTTCAAATCGCGAAACAGCGTTTCGCTGTTCCGCAAGAAGGAGGTCCCATGGCCGACTCACGCCCTCGCGGTCGCCCGCGCGCCTTTCATGACAGGACCGAGCAGAACACCGTCCAGTCGCTCGATCGCGCGCTATCGATCCTCGCGGTTCTGGCCTCGGGCGATGGGATGACGCTGACGGAACTGGCCGAGGCCGCAGGGCAGTCGCCCGCGACAGTCTATCGGGTCCTGACGACTTTCGAGATGCACGGCTTCGTCGAACTCGACCCGCAGGCGCAGCGCTGGCACGTGGGCGCAGGCGCGTTCCGAACCGGCTCGGTCTTTCTGCGCCGCACCGCACTGGTGGACCGGTCGCGCAGTGCGATGCAGGCGCTGATGCGCGAGAGTGGCGAGACAGCCAATCTTGGGGTCGAAGACCGGGGCGAGGTGCTGTTCCTGACCCAGGTCGA
>SLJW01000153.1 GCA_007134865.1 Paracoccaceae bacterium
CGGGCGGGTGGGTGGGGCACGCTCTGCGCGGGCTCTTGCCTCAGCGACCGCGCAACAGCCCGCCCAGCACGCCCCGCACCAAAGCCTGCCCGCTCCGCGTGCCAAGCTGGCGCGCCATGGATTTGGTGAAAGCATCGACCGCACTATCCCCTCGGCGTGCAGGCGCTCTTGCGGGTGCCTGCCGGGCACGGCCGCGTGCGGGTGGTTCATAGCGGCGCGCGGAAGAAAACTCGCGCTCCTTCTCGGCCTCGGCTGATTTCATTACCGCCTCGGCCTCGCGTGCCGCTGCCTCGGCCCGCCGCGCCAGCATCTCATGCGCCGAGTCGCTGTCCACCATCTGCTCGTATTTCCCGGCGACCGGCGAGCGCAGCATCAGCATCTGCCGCGCGCCCTCCTCCACCGGCCCCATGGCCGAGGATGGTGGGCGGATAAGCGTGCGCTCCGCCATGCCGGGATTGCCCTTGTCCTCCAGAAACGAGGTCACCGCCTCGCCCACCCCCACATCGCGGATCGCCTCGGCAATATCGAAACGCGGATTGGGTCGATAGGTCTGCGCCGCACGCCGCAACGCCTGCTGGTCGCGCGCGGTGAAGGCGCGCAGCGCGTGCTGCACACGGTTGCCCAACTGCCCCAGCACCGAGTCGGGCACATCATCGGGGTTCTGGGTGATGAAATAGACACCAACGCCTTTGGAGCGGATCAGCCGCGCCACGCGCTCGACTTTCTCGATCAGCGCGCGGGGCGCGCCGTTGAACAGCAGATGCGCCTCGTCGAAGAAGAAGACCAGCACGGGCTTGTCGGGATTGCCGACCTCGGGCAGTTCCTCGAAAAGCTGGCTCAGCAGCCATAACAGGAAGGTCGCATAAAGCTGCGGCGTGCGCATCAGCCGTTCGGCATGCAGGATCGAGATAGTGCCGCGCCCGTCCGGAGCGGCCCGCATGAAATCGGCCAACTCCAGCGCGGGTTCGGAGAAGAAATGCGCCGCGCCCTGGTTCTCCAGCACCAGCAGCTTGCGCTGGATCGCGCCGATGCTGGCCGTCGTCACACTGCCATAGCTGCGCGAGATCTCGCGCTGGTTCTCGCCCAGAAAATTCAGGATCGCGCGCAGGTCCTTGAGATCGAGGATCGGCAGCCCCTCGTCATCCGAAATGCGGAAGGCCACATTGATCACGCCCTCTTGCGTTTCGGTCAGATCAAGCATGCGCGAGAGCAGGAGCGGCCCGACCTCGGCGATGGTCGTGCGCACCGGATGGCCGTGCTCGCCGAAGAAATCCCAGAAGATGACCGGGCATTCGCGATAGCCATAACCCGCAAGCCCGATTTGTTCCGCACGCCGCTCCAGCCCGCCGCGCGGTGTGCCGGGCATGGCCATGCCACCGACATCGCCCTTGATATCGGTCAGAAAGACGGGCACCCCGGCATTCGAGAACTCCTCGGCCAGAATCTGCATCGTGATCGTCTTGCCGGTGCCAGTGGCGCCGGTGATCAGCCCGTGCCGGTTGCCGAAGCCGAGCCGGAGGCATTGCGGGGCCCGCTGATCCTCACCGCCGCCACCGACGAAAATGTTCTCCTCGTTTATCGGCATCGCACATACTCTCCCAACACTTCCCAACTCGCTATTCTGCCGAAAGCGAGGTTAGTCAGCATCGCTGGTCTTGGAAAGCAAATCTTAACTATCTTGTGCGACTTTGGGTTCATGCGCTGTGGTTTCTGCGGCGTTCGTTTTACTCCCTGTTGGACTGGCTGCACCTTCGGGTGCAGCCATTTTCCACTGATGGAAACCGTTGGTGCCGCCCCCTCTTCTCCGCCGCCCATCCGTTCCGTCGTGGGTGCCATCCACGCGCGCAGCGGAGGGTGTAAAGGCACGCTTGTAAACTGTTGTAAAGCCGATGGTGATGCGCCGAAAATTAGACAACAGATTCTTGTTGACGCCTCAAGAATTTCCGCCTACGGTTTGCGCAGATTGTCGGCCGGTCCGACAGGGAGAGAAAAAAACTTAACGAAATAAGGGCCTTCGGGCCCTTATTCACTTTGGGGTCAGGCGTCGGTGAGATCAGGCGCGGGTTTGCCAAGTGACTTTGCCGTTACCGCCCCAGCGTAAGCGTCTGCCATGATACCGCCGCCCGACGGCCCGATCTCCATCACTTGACACTGCCATCTCACGCAGTCGTCACTTCCTCCGAAGTGTCGATTTTTTCAACTGACAGCCGTCAGACTGCATGCTACCACATGCGCGAAAATCACGAAGACCAAAGGAACGAGCATGACACAAGACAAGATGACCTCAGTGCGCGCAACGGGCCTCGCTGCGGTTCTCGCTCTGCTCGGCAGCGCTGGCATCGCTCAGACGACCCCATCGACGGACTCTCCGGTCACGGCGCTCTCGACCGGAGAGATCATCGGCGAGGAGGCCAATGGCGACAGCTATGTCGGCAATACCCATGGCGATTGGGAAATGGTCTGCGTCCGCGTGCCGGATGAGGAAGACCCCTGCCAGATGTATCAACTGCTGCGTGATGCCGAGGGCAATGCCACTGCCGAGATATCGATGTTTCCACTGCCGTCCGGGCAAGAGGCGGCAGCCGGTGCGACCATCCTGACCCCGCTGGAAACTCTGCTGACAGCGCAGCTTGTCATGCAAATCGACGGCGGGCCCGCCAAGCGCTACCCTTTCACCTTCTGCACGGCGATCGGCTGTATCGCCCGCGTGGGCTTTACTGAAGAAGAAGTGAATGCCTTCCGGCGCGGGGCTGCTGCGACATGGACCCTCGTCCCGGTGGCCGCGCCCGACCAGACGGTGGAACTGACCATGTCGCTGATGGGCTTCACGGCGGCCTTTGAGGAAGCCTCTGCGCAACTGGAACAGTAAGCTTTCGACCTTGCGACCCGAGACCCCGGCCCCCTGCGCCGGGGTCTTTGCTTTTCGGCTTGGCCCCGGGCGGCGATCATGATTGTCTCGGGCCAGATTGGAACAGGAGGAAACCGCGATGAGCACCATACAAACCCTGACCGATGCCGGGTTGGCCAAGGCACAGATCACCGGTGGTGAATTGCCGGTCCACAGCCCGATCGACGGCAGCGAGATTGCGCGCGTGTCCCAGACCCCGCTTGCAGACCTGCCGCAGATACTGGACCGCGCCGAAGCCGCCTTCCACGTATGGCGCAACGTCCCCGCACCCCGGCGCGGCGAGTTGGTGCGGCTCCTGGGCGAGGAGCTGCGCGCAGGCAAGGAGGCGCTGGGCGCAGTGGTGACGCTCGAGGCCGGCAAGATCACATCCGAGGGCCTCGGCGAAGTGCAGGAGATGATCGACATCTGCGATTTCGCCGTCGGCCTCTCGCGCCAGCTTTACGGGCTGACCATTGCCAGCGAACGTCCCGGCCACCGGATGATGGAGACCTGGCACCCGCTGGGGCCAACGGCGGTCATCACCGCCTTCAACTTCCCGGTTGCGGTCTGGTCGTGGAACACGGCGCTGGCGCTGGTCTGCGGCAACCCGGTGATCTGGAAGCCCTCGGAGAAATCACCCCTGACGGCCATGGCCTCGATGGCGGCCTTGCACCGCGCGCTGGAGCGTTTCGGCGATGCACCCGAAGGGCTGGTGCAGCTTGTCATCGGCGGCCCGGAAATCGGCGATGGGCTGGTGACCAGCCCGCGCGTGCCGCTCGTGTCGGCCACGGGCTCAACCCGCATGGGGCGGATCGTGGCGCCCAAGGTGGCCGAACGTTTCGGTCGCTCGATCCTCGAGCTGGGTGGCAATAACGCGATGATCGTGGCCCCTTCGGCCGATCTGGACATGGCGGTGCGCGCCATCGTCTTTTCGGCGGTCGGCACGGCAGGGCAGCGCTGCACCTCGCTGCGCCGCCTGATCGTGCATGAGGATATCCGCGCGGGGCTGGTCGAGAAACTCAAGACCGCCTATGCCAGCCTGCCCATTGGCGATCCGCGCGAGAGCGGCACTCTGGTCGGACCGTTGATCGATATGGAGGCGCGCGACCGAATGCTCGCGGCGCTCGATCAAGCCCGCGCCGAGGACGGCACGGTCCATGGTGGCGAAGCGGTCGAGGCCGTGGCGGGCGGGGCCTATGTCAGCCCGGCTCTGGTCGAGATGCCCGGGCAGAGCGCCATTGTCGAGACCGAGACCTTCGCCCCGATCCTCTATGTCATGGGCTATCAGACCCTCGACGAGGCGATCGCGCTGCAAAACGGTGTGCCGCAAGGGCTCTCGGCCTGTATCTTCACCCGCGATCTGCGCGAGGCCGAGACCTTCGTCTCTGCTGCGGGTGCGGATTGTGGCATCATCAATGTCAATATCGGCCCCTCGGGTGCCGAGATCGGCGGGGCCTTTGGCGGCGAGAAAGAGACGGGCGGCGGGCGCGAGAGCGGCTCGGATGCCTGGAAAGGCTATATGCGCCGCGCCACCAACACGATCAACTATTCCGACGAACTGCCCCTTGCGCAGGGGGTGAAGTTTGACATCTGACGGCCCCGGCCTCTGGGCCGAAACCGCCCCGCCTGCGCCCCCGACCGAAGCCCTCAGTGGCGAGGTTTCGGCGCAGGTGGCGGTGGTGGGCGGCGGCTATACCGGGCTTTCGGCGGCGCTCCATCTGGCGCAGGCCGGGGTTTCGGTGGCGCTGGTCGAGGCGGGCGAGATCGGCAGCGGCGGGTCGGGGCGCAATGTCGGACTGGTCAATGCCGGGCTCTGGCTGATGCCGGAGGAGCTGGTCGCGCGCGCAAGCGCGCGCCTGCTCGATGCGCTGGCCGAGGCGCCCGCGCTGGTCTGGGAATTGGTCGCGCGTCACAAGTTGGAGTGCGAGGCCATGCCGCGCGGCACGCTCCATTGCGCCCCGGATGCGCGCGGCAAGGCGGCACTGATC
>SLJW01000068.1 GCA_007134865.1 Paracoccaceae bacterium
CGACGGCAAGGCGCAATTCACGCTCTGCATCGACCCGGCCGCGGAGGAATGCGCCGATCTGGAGGGCCCGCGCGTCTTCAACCCCGATGGCAGCCTTGGCCCCGAGGCCGCGCAGAAGGCCGAGATGGCCAAACTGCTGCTGGAGCGTAGCGGGATCACCAAGGCGATGGTCCAGGTGCTGGACGAGGCCGGGTTGCTGGTCGAGCGCAGCATCAAGATGAAGCTCCTCGACGAAGAACCGCGCGTGGTGCAGGGGTTCCGGGTCGTGGATGAGCAGAAGCTCAACCAGATGCCGGATGCCGATTTCGTCTCCCTGCGCAACAAGGGCGTGCTGCCGCTGGTCTATGCGCATCTGATGAGCATGGCCAATCTGCGGCAGGGTGTGCTGGCAGGCCAGATCACCCCGACCCGGCAGGCACCTGTTGCGGATGCCCCTGCCCCACCAACCGAGGATCTGGACCTGAGCGTATTCGGGGACGAGGGGGATGTCGACATCCCGCAATGAGCCATGCGCTGTCTGTGTCCTCGTGCCTCTGGTGGCGCAGTTCCAGTGATCCTTGGCATCGCGCCATGGTTCAAGTTCGCTTGGCAACCGCCAGTGACGCGCGCGCTCGTTTGATCCGGAAACCTCGCCCTGCCTGACGGCAGGGCGGGCATGCCTCAGCCCGCCACGTGGCGAGCTACGTTTTCGACCGTGATCCAGCTTATCCGCGTATTCGACTCGACCGTAACCCCGGCGATATGTGGCGTCGCAATCAGGTTGGGCGCGCCTTGCAGGGCCGAGCCAGCCGGCAAGGGCTCGCTGTCGAAGACATCAAGCGCGGCACCGGCCAGATGACCGCTTGCAAGGGCCGCAGCCAGCGCGGCCTCATCCACGATCCCGCCGCGGGCGGTGTTGACCAGAACGGAGCCCGGCTTCATGCGCGCCAGGTTTGCCTCATCGAGCAGGTTACGGGTCTGACCGGTCAGCGGCACATGCAGGCTCAGCGCGTCGGAAACCTCCAGCAGCGCATTGACGCTCGCGCAGTGCTGAACCCCCTCCCAGACCGGGCTGTCGGGCGGGACAAACGGGTCAAATGCCGCGATCTGCATCCCCATGGCCTGCGCTCGGGTGGCGACAGCCTGTGCAATAGCCCCGAAGCCCAGAAGCCCTAGCGTCGCGCCCGAGACCTCCAGCCCCATCATCCGTTGGCGCGGCCATGCGCCAGCCAGCACATCGGCGCTGCCCAGCCAGGCCTTGCGGCGCAGTATCAACACCGCCGTGATGACATATTCCGCGACCGAGACCGTATTGCCCCCGGTGGCCGGAAACACCGCCACATCGCGGGCCTTGCAGGCCTCAAGGTCGATATTGTCGAGCCCGACCCCCAGCCGCCCCACAGCTTGCAGCTTGGGGCTGGCGGCCAGCAACTCTTCACGCACCTGCGTCCGATTGCGCACGATCAAACCACGCGCTTCGGCACAGGCCGCGTTCAGCCGCTCCGTGTCATCGACGAGGCTCGGGTCATAGGTGACCGCGAAGCGCTCGCGCAGCCAATCGACCGCAGGCTCATCCATGAATTCCGAGATCACGATATCCGACATGCTCGTCCCCCCTTAGGCAGCCGAAGCAGCCGGATGACCATTTGCGCGCAGGTCGATCACCTGATGCGTGCGGATCGACTGCTCGGCAGCCTCGCCCACCAGCACCGACCAGTAGCCGTCGGCCAGACTGACCTCGGGCGCGCCGCGACCTGCGCGCACCAGTTCCAGAAACCGTGCATGCTGGAAATAGGTCGAGCCGTGATGGTCGCCCGCGCGCAGGATGCGCGCATCCACTTCGACCACTTCGCGAGTCTCGCATTTGGTGGCGCGGTCGGAGATCACGAATTCGGAATGACGCTCCTGCCCGTCAGGGGAGAAACGCGCCGGGCCGGGCACACAGGCATCCAACCGCGCCTTGTCGCCGGTGACCGAGACGACCTCCTGCCAATACGAGCCCTCTGCGAACATGCACAGTTCCAGCATGGCGCGGGTGCCATTGGCGAAATCGACGGTCACGAAACCATGATCTACCATATCGGGGATTCGCCCGTCATAGCGCTCGTCTTTGTGGTTCACATCCGCACCGGCGCTGGCATAGACCCGGATCGGGTCCGAATTCAGCAGCAGGCGCATCAGGTCGAAGAAATGGCAGCATTTCTCGACCATGGTGCCGCCGGTGCGCGCGTTGAAGCGGTTCCAGTCGCCGACCTTTTCCAGAAACGGAAAGCGATGCTCGCGGATCGAGACCATGCGCGGGCTGCCCGCGCGCCCCTCGGCGATTGCTGCGCGCAGCCGCTCCACGGGCGGCATGTAGCGATATTCCATCGCCACCCAGACCGGCGCGCGCCGCCCTTCGGCGGCCTGTATCAGCGCGCGGCAATCAGCAGCATTGGTCGCCAGCGGCTTTTCACATAGGATCGGTTTGTCAGTCGCCAGCAGATCGCGCATGAGCCCTGCATGCAGGTCATTCGGCGCAGCCAGAACATAAGCGTCGCAAATATCGGCTGCGAGCAGCGCGTGATGTTCGCTAAACGCCTCTGCACCTGTCAGAGCCTGCGCTTGTGTGCGCATCCCCTCATGCGGATCGCAGACCGCGCTTATGTGCGCGCCGTCGAGCAGCGCAATATTGCGCATATGCTCTTGCCCCATCATGCCGGAGCCGATGATGCCATATCGGATGGGTTCCATCCTGTAACTTCCTTTCGTTTCCCTCGCCGGGTCAGTTCAGTGTCAGCCCGGCATCGACTATGAAATCCTGCCCGGTGCAGCCTGCGCTCGCATCCGAGGCGAGAAAAAGCACCATGGGCGTAACGTGTTTGGGCTCAAGGCGGAATTTCAGCGCTTGAAGCGCCAGAAATTCGGCGTTCTTTTCGGGCGTGAGCCAGAGCTTCGCCTGACGCTCGGTCAGGATCGCACCTGGCACGACCGAATTGACGCGAATGCCCTGTGGCCCGAGTTCCTGCGCAAGCGTGCGCGTCAGCCCATGGATAGCGGCCTTGGCGGTGGTGTAACCCAGCATGCCGGGCCGCCCGCGCATCCAGCTTATCGAGCCCATGTTGATGATGCTACCGCCGCCTGCCGCCGCCATCCCCGGCGCGACGGCCTGCGCGGCAAAGACATGATGCGAGAGGTTGGTGGCGAGGCATTCGCGCCAATAGTCAGGGGTGAGATTCGCAAAATCATGGCGGTCATCGCGCGCGGCGTTGTTCACCAACACGCTGAACGGTCCAGTAGCGTCTGCCAGTTGGGAAATAACCTGCGGCAGGGCCTCCAGATCGCGCATGTCGGCTCGGCGGAAATGCGCGCCGGTTTCCGCAGCAAGCTCTGCGCCCGCCTCGGCGTCGATATCGAGCACGCCCACCTGCGCGCCCTGCGTGCGCATGGCGCGCACGACGTCTGCACCAAGGCCCGTGGCCCCGCCTGTCACCAGCACCGAAGCCCGTGCAAGTGAGGGATAATGAGCAAGCTCGGTCATCCTCTAACCCTGAAACTTTGGCTCGGGCAGCCCCGGCACCTCGACCCGCATGGCGAAGAGATTGCCCGATTCAGGCCATTCCGCCAACTCCTCTGCCGGGCGACCATGTCGCGCGGAAGTGACATAAAGCGTGCACAGGTCCGGGCCGCCAAAGGCGCACATGGTCGGGCAGCGCGCGGGCAGCGGGAATTCCGCCACGATCTCGCCATCGGGGGAGAGGCGCACCACGCGCCCACCATCGTAAAGTGCTGACCAATAGAAGCCATCGGCATCGACCGCCGCACCATCGGGACGGCCATTGCCGAAGGGGAATTGATGGAACACCTCGCGCGGGCCGGGGGTGCCGTTTGCGGCAAGTGGGTAGCGATAGATGACATGCGCGGGTGTGTCGGAGTGATACATCCACGCCCGGCCGGGCGAAAAGGCCAACCCGTTAGAGACCTTGATATCTCCCGCAACGCGCATGCAACTCAGATCCGGATCAACGCGGCAGAGCATCGCAGCGGGGCGGTCGCGCGGCTCATGGATCGTGCCCGCCCAGAAACGGCCCCATGGGTCAGCGCGGCCATCATTGAAGCGGCTGATATTGGTGTCTGGCTGCGGGTTGGCGATCAGCTTTTCCTTGCGGCCCTGCGCATCGAGCAGCCAGAGCCCCGAGCGCAGCCCGGCGATGAAACCACCGGCCGTGCGCAAGGCGATACAACCGACATTCTCCTCCATCGGGATGGTCGCATTCTCGCCCGTCGCAGGGTCGAAACAATGAATTGCGGGGGCCTCGATATCGACCCACCATAGCCGTTGCGTCTGCCCGCACCAAAGCGGGCATTCGCCTAGAGCAGCCTGCGCGGGATATGCGGTCTCAAAGCCCATGCCCGCCTCTCAATACACGCCGCCTGCCGCCTCGGGCGCGGCCTGACCGCGTATGTCGCGGATCGTGGCTTTCGCGGCGCCCATCACCAGCCCCAAATCCGAGGCGATGGCGACATAGCTGAACCCCATCTCGACATAGCTGCGCACTGTCGCCGGGTCAGCGCCAACAATCCCGCAGGCAATGCCCGCCTTGCGCGCAGCTTGGGCTCCATCGCGTAGCGCGGCCTGCACATCGGCATGCTTGATCTGTCCCAAAAGCCCCATGCCCCCCGACAGGTCGCCCGGCCCGATGAAGATCGCATCGACGCCATCGAGCGAGGCGATCTCAGGCAGTAGCGCAACCGCTTCGGGGGTTTCCAGTTGCAAGACGACCGCGACCTGATCGTTGGCGCGGGCGAGGTAGTCCGGGACTGTCCCAAAACGGCTGGCGCGGTGCATCGCAGCCACCCCGCGCGTCCCCTGCGGCGGGTAGCGCGTAG
>SLJW01000024.1 GCA_007134865.1 Paracoccaceae bacterium
GAGCGCCCGGACTGGATGCACAACTGGGAACAGACGGGCCTGTTGCGCTTCGAGGACAAGAACGGCGATGGCTTCATCCAGTACTACAACGAAGCCAACCCGCCCCAGCGTGCGATTGACGAAGGCTGGGAAGGTAACGAGATGGTGCTGTTCAACAACGACATCCTCGTCCTTGCCAACCCCGAGATTGCACAGCTTCCAAGCTGGGTGATCGGTCTGATCGCAGCAGGCGGTCTTGCAGCGGCGCTGTCCACAGCGGCTGGCCTGCTCTTGGCCATCTCGTCGGCGGTGTCGCATGACCTGATCAAGAAGATGATCAATCCGGGGATCTCGGAGAAGGGCGAGTTGTTGGCCGCCCGGATCTCGATGGCCTTCGCGATTGCCCTGGCGACCTATCTGGGCCTCAATCCGCCCGGCTTTGCTGCGCAGGTGGTGGCTTTGGCCTTCGGTCTGGCAGCGGCCTCGCTTTTCCCGGCGATCATGATGGGCATCTTCTCCAAGAAGATGAACTCCACCGGGGCGATCGTGGGAATGCTCGTGGGCCTGCTCTCGACTGTGATGTATATCTTCACCTATCTGGGCATGTTCTTCATCCCGGGCACTAACCTTCTGCCCAACACTCAGGAGAACTGGCTGTTCGGTATCTCGCCGCTGTCCTTCGGTGCCGTGGGTGCGGTCCTGAACTTCCTTGCGGCCTGGATCACGCTGAAGCTGACCACCGAGGCGCCTGCGGAGATTCAGGAGCTGGTCGAAGGCATCCGCGTGCCGAAAGGCGCTGGCGAAGCCGTCGATCACTGATCTGGCGCAATGTCACTGGCCTGTCCCTGTGTTACGGGGGCAGGCCGCCTCTTTCCCGCGCGGTGCAGTCAGGACCGGACACATGACCCAGAGCGCCGAGAAGATCATCGAATTCCTGCACTCAGTGCACCCATATGATTCTCTGCCGCAGGACGAGCTGGCGCGTGTCGCCGGTTGCTTCAGCCGCAGTGAAGTGCCCGAGGGCACCGTCATTTATTCATCCGGCGACCCGATCACCTGTGTCTGGCTGATCAAGGCGGGCACGGTCGAGGTCACCGACAGCAATGGTGCGTTGGTCTCGATGCTGAGCCCGCGCAATTCCTTTGGCGAGCGTGGGCTCTTGCGCGAGGGCCGCGCTGTGACGACAGCGACCGCGACTTCGGACTCGGTGCTGCTGGCGCTCCCGGGGGCCGAATTGCGCCACCTGATCGCGAATTTCCCTGCCTTCGAGCGGTTTTTCAGCCGCGGACAGGGCAATACCCACAAGCTCGGGCGGCAGAATGAACTGGCGACGATGAAAGTGGCTGATCTGATGGCGCGTAAGCCACTGACCGGCACGCCCAAGACAACGGCGCAGGAAGCAGCGCTGGTGATGCGCGAGAACCGTATCTCCTGTGTCCCGGTGGTCGAGGGCGAGACCCTGGTCGGTATTGTCACCACGCGCGACCTCTCAGCGCGCGTGTTGGCCGAGGGCCGCCCGCTTGAAACACCGCTCTCCGAGATCATGACGCCCGAGCCCTTGGCGCTCAATCCGCAATCGCTTGGCTCTGACATCCTGCACATGATGCTTGAAAACCGTATCGGGCATTTGCCGGTAGTGCGCGATGGCAAGCTTCTGGGTATGATCACCCAGACCGATTTGACCCGGTTTCAGGCGATCTCTTCGGCGCAGCTTGTCCGCGATGCCGCTGTCGCCGACAGTTACGAAGACCTCGCACACGTCACCGAGCGCATTCCGCAGCTTCTGCTGCAACTGGTGGGTGCGCATAATGCCCATGAGGTGGTCACGCGGCTAATCACCGATATCGCCGACACAGTCACCCGCCGTTTGTTGAAACTGGGCGAAGAAAAGCTGGGCGAGCCGCCCGTGCCCTATCTCTGGGCGGCCTGTGGCAGCCAGGGCCGGCAGGAGCAGACCGGCGTCAGCGATCAGGACAACTGCATCATCATCGATGACAGTGTGAAACCTGATGACATGGATTACTTCACCCAGCTTGCGCGCTTCGTCTCGGACGGGCTGGACGCGGTCGGGTATTACTACTGCCCTGGCGACATGATGGCCACCAACCCGCGCTGGTGCCAGCCGGTGCGGACATGGCGGCGCTATTTTCAGGGCTGGATCAACACGCCCTCACCCGAGGCGCAGATGCTGGCCTCGGTCATGTTCGACCTGCGCCCCATCGGCGGGCAGGTCAGCCTGTTCCGCGAGTTGCAGGAGGAAACGCTGGCGGCGGCTTCGAAGAACTCGATCTTCGTCGCGCATATGATCTCGAACTCGATCAAACACACGCCGCCTCTGGGCCTGTTGCGCGGCTTTGCCACGATCCGGTCGGGCGAATACAAGAACCATGTCGATATGAAACTCGGCGGTGTCGTGCCCGTGACCGACTTGGCCCGCGTCTATGCACTGCGTGGGCGGATCTCGGCGGCCAATACCCGCAGCCGACTGCTTGAGGCGGAGGAAAAGGGCATCATCTCGGTCTCGGGGGCGCGCGACCTGATCGAAGCTTATGACCTGATCGCCAATCTGCGGCTGGAGAACCAGGCCAATCTGGTGCGCATGGGGCGCAAGCCGGACAATTATCTTGCGCCCTCGGATCTGTCGGATTTCGAGCGCAGTCACCTGCGCGACGCCTTTGTCGTCGTGCGCACGATGCAATCTGCCGTGGGGCAGTTGACCGGAACACTGGGATAGAGAGGCGCAACCGCCATGTTGATGGAATTTCTGGCAGTGATCGTGGCGGGCTTCGGCGGGGGCGGGGTGGCCATGATCCTGCGCCGCCTGAGCGGTCGTCGCTTGCCGGAATGGCTGACGCCGGCGGGCGTGGCGGCGGCCATGCTCGCGATGGTGATCTGGCTGGAATACACTTGGGCACCGCGGTTCGAGGCCGGCCTGCCCGAGGATGTTGTCGTTGTCAGCCGCAACCAGCACACAAGCTGGTTCAGGCCCTGGACCTATGCCGTGCCGTTGACCAACCGGATCATCGCCGTCGATAACCGTATCCGCCAGCGTCACGCGACCAACCCTGATGTCGTCCGCACCGGCGTTATCCTGCAAGAGCGCTGGGCCCTGACGATGGGCTTTGAGACGATCTTCGATTGCGCCAATGGGCGCCGCGCCGATCTGACCGAAGCGACGCAATTGGACGGCGATGGCATGCCGATCAATGGGGACTGGTATTCGCTGGCGCCGGATGACCCGTTTCTGAGAGTTGCCTGTGGAGGAGGAGCACATGGAGGAGACCGCGAAGAAGCCTGAGATACTTGTCGTCGAGGATGAGGATAACATCGCCATCGCGCTGAATTATCTGCTGACGCGCGAGGGCTATACCCAGACACGGCTTGCAACCGGTGCAGGGGCCGTCGAGATGATCCGCGAGCGCAAGCCCGATCTGGTGCTGCTCGATGTGATGCTGCCCGAGGTGTCGGGCTATGAGATCTGCCAGTCCGTGCGCGCGGATGAAAGCTGCGCTGATGTGCGCATTCTGATGATGACCGCGCGCGGCTCGGCCATGGAGCGGCGCAAGGGGCTCGCGATGGGTGCGGACGGGTTCATCACCAAGCCCTTCGAGTTGAAGGAGCTGCGCGAGGAGGTGCGCAAGATTCTGGCCAGCCCGCGCGGCGCCACCCCGGCACCGTCGCCCGAAGGGATTGCCGATGTTTGAACGGCTGAGCCTCAGGCTGCGCATCCTGCTGTTCTTTGCAGCGCTTGCCCTAGGCGCGATTGGCGCGATGGTGGCAGGCGGCTGGGTGGTGCTGGCGCGTTCCGATGTGCCGGGTCTGTTGGACGCGATGGTGCAGGCGGGGCTGATGGGGGCGTTCCTGATCCTGTTTCTGGTCACGGGCATCTGGTATCTGTTCGACATGAATGTGGCCCGCGCCATCGACCGGCTGGCCAATGCGATCCGCACCCGTGCGCATAATGACGTTGATGACGATATCCGTGCCGAACGTCAGCACGCCCGCTATCTGGGCGATCTGGCCCCGGCCGCGGCCGAGATCACCCGCTCACTGGCCGCGACCCGCTCGGCACTGGCCGAGTCCGTTGCGCGCGAGACTTCGCGCCTGTCCTCGGAGAAGGCGCGGCTCGAGAAACTCCTCGCCGATGTGCCGGTAGCGGTGCTGCTATGCACTGCGGATTATCAGCTTGTTTTCTATAATGGGCAGGCAGTGACGATCCTGGAGGCCGGCGGTGCGCCGGGGCTCGACCGCAATCTGCTTGATTATCTGCGTGAGGGCCCGGTGCGTCACGCCTATGAGCGGCTGAGCAGCCTCGACGACCCGGAGGCCGCGACCGATCTGATCTGTGCGACCACGGGCAGCGGGCGGCTCTTGCAGGGTCGGATGCGCGTGCTGCGCCGCACGGACCACAACCGTCGCCCCGGCTTCGTGCTCACCTTGCGTGATGTGTCCAGCGACATGGCCACCCATTCCGCGCGCGAGGCGCTCTTGGCCGAAGTCTTCGACCGTGTGCGCCGCCCTGCGGCCAATCTGCAAACTGTGATTGGCGTTATTTCCGAAGATGGCGAGATCGCGCAGGCGCCTGAGATGACCGAAGCGATGCTGGCCGAGGTTCATGCCTTGAGCGCTGCCATCACCGAACTCAGCCAGCGCTATGACGAGGGCCGCCTTGACTGGCGGCTGCAGACCGAGATCCGCGCGCGCGACCTGATGGACGGGATCAGCGCACAATTCGATGCCAAAGGGTTGAGCCTGACCACCGAGGGCCCAGACCTGATGCTGAGTTGCGACGGGTTCGAACTGGCTCTGCTGTTCCGTTGGCTGGGCATGCGCCTTTCAGAGATGGGCCATGCGCAGAGCTTCACCCTGCGACTGGCCGAAGAAGACGGTCCCGGTGCAATCCTCGATCTGGTCTGGGAGGGGCCCGTTCTGCATGTCGGCGAGTTCGACACCTGGCTGACCGAGCCCATCGATAGCGATGTTCCCGACCTGACCCCGCGTGCCGTACTCGATTCGCATGCGACTGAGGCCTGGACCGAGGCGATGGCCGATGGGGAAAGCGCCGTGCGGCTGCCCATCCCCAAGGCCCGCCGCGCCACCCGTCGCCCCACACCGATCGAGCGCGAGGTTGTTTACGATTTCGAACTGCTGTCGAAAGAGCGCAATGCGGGCGTGCTGGAAAGCCGTCTGGAAGACCTGACCTATGTGGTGTTCGACACCGAGACCACGGGGCTTACGCCATCGAACGACGAGATCGTGCAGATTGCCGCAGTGCGCATCGTCAATGGCCGCCGCGTGCGGCGCGAGGTCTTCGACACGCTGGTCGACCCGCAGCGCCCGATCCCGCAAAGCTCGACCGATGTGCACGGCATCACTGAGGATATGGTCAAGGGCGCGCCGACCATTGCCGAAGCGGGCAAACGCTTCCACGACTTCGCCCGCGGCGCTGTGCTGGTGGCGCATAATGCGCCTTTCGACATGGAGTTCCTGCGCCGTCACGAGAAGAGCATGAATGTCCGCTTCGATCATCCGGTGCTGGATACAGTGCTGCTCTCCGCCGTGGTCTATGGCCAGTTGGAGCAGCATTCGCTCGATGCCTTGACTGCCCGGCTGGGCATCACCATCCCCGAAGAGGCGCGGCACACGGCCATCGGCGATACGGTGGCAACAGCGGACGCCTTCCTCAAGCTCTTGCCGATGCTGCGCACGCGCGGGCACGAGACCTTTGGTGATGTGCTGGGCGAAGTGCGCCGCCATGGGCGTTTGCTGAAAGACCTCAATGCCGAGGTCGCCGACGCAAAATGACCAATTGGCATGGCCTGCCCTGCAAGGGACAGGCCATGCCAGTCCGACTTATCAGATCACATCGGCCATGGCCTGTGCCAGCACAGGCAGGCTGGCCTCGTTCAACCCGGCCATGTTCACACGCCCGTCGCCCAGCATGTAGATGCCATGCTCGGCGCGCAGGCTCTCGATCTGCTCGGGCGAGAGCGGCAGGATCGAGAACATGCCCTGCTGGCCTGCGATAAAGCCGAAACGGTCAGAACCAGTCGCCTCGCGCAGCGCTTCGGCCAGGCCACGGCGGTTATTGGCCACACGCAGGCGCATCTCTTCAAGTTCCGTCTGCCACATCTGTCTGAGTGCCGGGTCATTCAGGATGGTGCTGACCACGCGGCCGCCATGGTCGGGCGGAAAGGCAAAGACCTTGCGGTTGAGCCCAGCCAGCGTGCCCGCAAGGCGGGCACGCTGGCCTTCGGGAACAATGGCCATGGCGATGCCCACACGCTCGCGATAGAGGCCGAAATTCTTGGAACATGACCCCGCCACCAGCATCTCTGGCATCCGCGCCGCCAGATGGCGCAGCCCGCCCGCATCCGCGTCGAGCCCCTCACCAAAGCCCTGATAGGCCATATCCACAAAGGGCACCGCCCCGCGCCGTTCCAGCAGCGCCCCGAGCTCGGCCCAGTCCTGCAGGCTCAGATCCACGCCGGTCGGATTGTGGCAGCAGCCATGCAGCAGCACCACATCACCTTTCGGCACTTCTGCAAGGTCCTCCATCATGCCCGCTCGGTCCAGCGCACCAGCCTCTACGTCCAGATACCGATAGCGGCGCATGGGCAGGCCGGCCGCCTCGATCAGCGGGCCATGATTGGGCCAGGTCTGCGCGCTGACCCAGACGGTCGCCTCGGGCCGCGCCATTCGGATCAGCTCGCAGATCTGGCGCACCGCCGCGGTGCCGCCCGGCGTTCCGACAGCGGCCACCCGTGCCGAAGGCACGGCCCCCCCGAGGATCAGATCGCGCATCACCTCCAGAAACGCGCCATCGCCTGCCAGCGACAGATAAGTCTTGCTCTCCTGAGTCTCGACAATCCGCGTCTCGGCGGCCTTGACAGCGGCCATCACCGGCGTGCGGCCTGCCTCATCACGATAGACGCCCACGCCAAGGTCGATCTTGCCCATGCGAGGGTCATCAGCGAAGGCCTGCATCAGGGCGATGATACCGTCGAGTTTCGGCTCGGGCAGGGTCTCGAACATGGTCGTGGCTCCTCAGGGATGGGCCGGGGTCCAGTCACGCGTCAGGATGCGCGAGCGCTCTTCCTGTCGGACCGGAGTGAAGCCGTGTTTCTGGTATTGCGCCAGCGCGCGCGGGTGATCGAGCGTGCAGGTGTTCACGCTCATGCAGGTGACGCCTTCACGCTCCCAGCCGGTCAGGATGGCCGTGCGCAGCATCCAGGACCCGAAGCCCAGCCCGACCGCCTGTGGCACGAGGCCGAAGAGGTCCAACTCGCAGCGCCCGTGTTCGCGCCAGTCGAGGATGAAGAAGCCCTGCGGCCAGCCCTGGTGGATCAGCGAATAAAGCGCCACATCCGGGTCGGCGAGCCAGTCTGCCAATGTGCCCTCTTCATGGGCATGCATATCGGTCCACGCATAATCCTGTCCGACAGCATCGTAGAGCGCGCGGAAATACCAGACTGGGGGCGCTTCCGAACGCAGCAGGGCGCCGCTCAGCTTGACCGGGATCGAAGGCCAGTCATAGCGGGGCGGCTCGGTCATTTCGAGAAAGGTCACCGTGTAGGCGATCTCTTCCCCGGCGCGGTGGGGTTTCATCCGGTCTCGACCTTCAGGTCGGGGAACTGACCCCATTCGGACCAGGACCCGTCGTAAAGAGCGTGCTGGCGATGGCCGAGGATTTCCAACCCGAGGCTGAGCACAGCGGCAGTGACACCCGAGCCGCAGGACGTGATCACGGGTTTGTCCAGATCGACCCCGGCCTCTTCGAACGCCGCGCGAAGGGCTGTGCCCTGCTTCATGGTGCCATCCGCAGCCAGCAGCATTCCGAAGGGCAGGTTGATTGCGCCCGGCATGTGGCCCGCGCGCAACCCCTCGCGGGGTTCGGGCGCGTCGCCGCGGAAGCGCTCGGGCGAGCGGGCGTCGACGATCTGCCAGTCTCGCAGCTTCACCGCTGCTGCGACCTGGCTCACATCTTTGACCATATGCGCTTGTCGCTGCACTGTGATGTGCCGCTCGCGCAGCATCGGCGCCATGTCCTCGGTCTCGCGCCCCTCAGCCTGCCATTTCGGCAAACCGCCATCCAGCACGGCGACATCATTCTTGCCCATCAGCTTGAACAGCCACCAGACGCGGGCCGCCGAAAACAGTCCCATCCCGTCATATACCACGATCTGGTGCCCGTCGCCCACGCCCATGGCGCGCATGCGCGACATGAATTTTTCGACTGGCGGGGCCATATGCGGCAGTTCCGAACGGTGGTCGCTGATCTCGTCAATGTCGAAGAAACGCGCGCCGGGGATATGGGCCGCTTCATATTCCGCGCGGGCATCGCGGCCCATCTGGGGCAGATACCAGCTTGCGTCCAGAATGCGCAGGTCAGGATCATTGATATGCTGGGCCAGCCAGCCGGTCGAGACAAGCGTTTTCGGATCGTCCATGCGCCTTCCCCTTGCATCACATGCGTTCCCTCAGACCTAGCCGGGCTTCGCGAGGCTGGCAAGAGCGCGCGGGGGCTTTTCGGGGCGCGCCAACTCGCGTAATCAGACGCGCAATGAGAGGGACATTGACCGAGATCTACGACCGCAAGGTCGAAGCGGGCGAGATTCGCCCCGACGCCGCGCAACGCGCAGCTCTTCCCCTGTTTGACCCGCTGCTCGAGTGGCTGGGGAAGCCTGCGCCCAAAACGGGTGGGCTACGGGGGCTCTTGTCGCGGGCGAAGCCCGCGCCTGCGCCGGGCCTCTATATCTGGGGCGGCGTCGGGCGCGGCAAGTCAATGCTGATGGATCTCTTCGTCGCCCATAGCGGCGACGTGCCCAAGCGGCGCGTGCATTTCCATGCCTTCATGCAGGAGATCCACGCAGGGCTGCACGCCGCGCGCAAGCGCGGCGCCTCGGATGCTCTGGCCCCTGTCGCCGAGAAGGTCGCGGCAGAGGTCAGGCTGCTGGCTTTTGACGAGATGCAGATCACCGATATCACCGATGCGATGGTGGTCGGGCGGCTGTTTGAGTTGCTGATGGGGGCGGGTGTGGCAATTGTCACCACCTCGAACCGGGTGCCCGATGATCTCTACAAGGACGGGCTCAACCGCGCGCTCTTCCTGCCCTTTATTGCCTTTCTGAAAGAGCGGATGGTGGTGCATGAGCTGGAATCCGAGACCGATTACCGCCAGCACCGGCTGGCGGGCGCGCAGGTCTGGTTCAGCCCGGTCAATGCCGATGCGCGGGCGGCCATGGAGCGGATGTGGGACGAGTTGACCGGGCACGACCCTGGCACACCCCTGCGCCTGCCGCTCAAGGGCCGTGAGGTCGTGGTGCCGCGCGCGCATAACGGCGTCGGTCGCGGGCGATTCTGGGAGTTTTGCGGCGCGGCGCTGGGGCCTGCGGATTATCTGGCCATTGCCGAGGCGCTGCGGGTGCTGATGGTGGAGGATATCCCCTATCTCTCTGCCACGAATTACAACGAGGCGAAACGTTTCGTCACGCTGATCGACACGCTCTATGAGGCGCGGGTGAGGTTGATCGCCTCGGCTGCGGCCCCGCCGGAAAGACTGTATACCGAGGGCGAGGGGCTGTTTGAGTTCGACCGGACCGTGAGCCGCTTGCGCGAGATGCAGGGCGCGGACTGGGGGGCGTGAGCGGGTGCGAGGGGGGAACGATCCTTCGCCCCATTGAGGGGCTCAGGATCGTGGGCGCACGGGGGCGCCCGTCGCTGACGCTGCTGTGGTGCTGAGTCGCGCGACCGCCCAGCGGGCTGCCTCGGCCACGGTTGGGTCTGCATCGTCACAAAGCGCCCGGGCCGCCACGCGCAAGCGTGGCGCCCCCGAATTGCCGATGGCATAGAGCACATTGCGGATAAAGCGGTTGCGCCCGATGCGTTTGATGGGCGAGCCGGAAAAGCGGGCGCGGAAGCCAGCGTCATCAAGCGCGGCGAGTTCTGCCAGATCGGGCGCGGGCAGGCCCTCGCGGGCGGTGTATTTCACCTCGCGCGCCTCTTGGGCGAATTTGTTCCACGGGCAGACCGCCAGACAATCGTCGCAGCCATAGATGCGGTTGCCCATTTTTTCGCGCAGATCGAGCGGCACGGGCCCGTGATGCTCGATGGTGAGGTAGGAGATGCAGCGCCGTGCATCGAGCTGGAAGGGCGCGGGGAAGGCATCGGTCGGGCAGATATCGAGGCAGGCGCGGCAGGTACCGCAATTCTCGGTCGCGGTCGTGTCGGGGGGGAGCTCCAGCGTGGTGAAGATCGCGCCGAGGAAGAACCAGTTGCCCAACTCTCGCGACAAGAGGTTGGTATGCTTGCCCTGCCAGCCCAGCCCGGCAGCCGCTGCGAGCGGCTTTTCCATCACCGGGGCCGTGTCGACAAAGACCTTGATCTCGCCGCCTGCGCGGTCCATCAGCCAGCGCCCCAGCCGCTTGAGGCGTTTCTTGACCACATCATGATAGTCGCGCCCCAGCGCATAGGCCGAGATCACGCCCCTGTCGCGTGCCTTGAGCAGGTCGAGCGGGTTGTAATCGGGCGTGTAGCTCTCGGCGAGCATGATGATGCTGCGCGCCGCGGGCCAGAGGGTCGACGGGTCGCCGCGCCACGCCACGCGCTCGGCCATCCATCCCATCTGACCGTGCCGCCCGGCCTCCAGAAACGCCGCCAGCCGCGCAGGCGCCTCGGGGATCGCATCGGGGCGTGTGATGGCGCAGGCGTCAAAGCCAAGGCCCTTCGCCTCGGCCAACAGTTCCGCTTTCAGATCAGCCGACATGGGCCACAGATGCGCCTTTTGCGTTCAGAAATCCAGATCTGCGTAATGCGGCGGTGGCGGAAATCCGGGCAGGCTGTCCGACAGAAGCGGGCGAAAGGCCGGGCGCGATTTGATCTTGGCATACCATTCATGCACGAGGCTGGAGCGGGTCCAGTCGACATCCTTGATATAATCGAGACAGGAGAGATGCGCGGCGGCGGTGAAATCGGCGAGCGTCATATCATTGCCCGCCAGCCACCGGCGCTGGCCAAGCAGCCAGTCCATGTAATCAAGGTGAAACTTGATGCGCGCCGAACCCATCTTTATGCGCTGCGAATCCGGATAGCCTTGCCCTGCGATCTTCTTGTTCACCCGCTCATAAAGCAGGTTCGAGGTCACCTCGACATGGAACTTGTCATCGAACCATGTGCAGAGGCGGCGCATCTCATAGCGCGCCTCGGGCGCGCGGGGGACAAGGCGCGGCTCGGGGATGGTCTCATCCAGATATTCGCAGATGGCCTGGCTTTCGGTGAGCATCCGCCCCTCATGGCGCAGCACGGGCACCTTGCCGGCCGGGTTGCGGCGCATGAAATCCTGGCTCGGCTCCCAGTAGCGCTCTTCGACCAGTTCCACCTCGATGCGCTTTTCGGCCAATGTCAGGCGAACCTTGCGGCAAAAGGGCGAGAGGGGAACGTGATAGAGCTTGGCCATGAAACCATCCTGCTTGCGGCTGACTCCTCTTGCCGTGCCGGGCAGAGAAGTTCAACCACCGATACAATCGGCGCGCCCGTCACGCGCAATCGTTGCCGCCCCGTCCATGACAGCGGCAGTGCGGCCCCGCAGGAATTGGGTCGGATTGGCGGCATCGCGGCTTTTTGGCGCTGGCAGCACAACCGCGAGGCGGGCCGCCTGCAGCGGCGTCAGATCGGCGGCAGTGGTGCGGAAATAGTGCTGCGCAGCAGCCTCGACCCCGAAGACGCCGTCGTCGAATTCGGCGACATTGAGATAGACTTCCAGAATCCGCCGCTTGGGCCAGAGGGCCTCGATCAGCAGGGTAAAGCCCGACTCGAGCGCCTTGCGGCTCCAGGTGCGGCCATGCCAGAGAAACACGTTCTTCGCGGTCTGTTGCGATAGGGTGGAGGCGCCGCGCGTGCTGCCGGCCTCGATCACGCGGCGGATCTCGGACATGTCGAACCCCCAATGCAGGCAGAAATTCGCGTCCTCGGCGGCGATGACCGAGCGCGCCATGACCGGTGCGATGCGCTCCATCGGCACCCACTCGCGCTCAATCGCGCCGATGCGGCGGTATTCCTGCAGCATGAAGATGCCACCGGGCGGATTGACGAAACGGTATGACCCGACCCAGGCCACAGCGACCAGGAAGGCGATGGCCAGTGCACGCCAGAACATGCGCAAGAACCAACGGATACCATCGGCGAGAAGATCAAGCGGGCCGCGCTTTGCGCGGGCTGCCTTGCGCGTCTTGCGAGTGGATTTCTTCTTGGGCGCGGCGGGGGACATGGCCACCATCCCTCATGATTGCGCCGCCCGGGTCAAGCCCCGAGAGCCGACGCATCCCGTCAGCGCGTGGGGACCGGAACCTCGCCGCGATAATCGTAGAAACCGCGCTCGGTCTTGCGGCCCAGCCAGCCCGCCTCGACATATTTGGTCAGCAGCGGGCAGGGCCGATACTTCGTATCGGCAAGCCCGTCATGCAGCACATTCATGATCGCGAGGCAGGTGTCGAGGCCGATGAAATCGGCAAGTTCCAGTGGCCCCATCGGGTGATTGGCACCCAGCTTGAGCGATTCGTCGATCGAGCGCACCGAGCCCACGCCCTCATAGAGCGTATAGACGGCCTCGTTGATCATCGGCATCAGGATGCGGTTGACGATGAAGGCGGGGAAATCCTCGGCGCTGGCAGCGGTCTTGCCGAGTTTCTCGACCACGCCCAGCAGCGTCTTATAGGTCGCCTCATCGGTGGCGATGCCGCGGATCAGTTCGACCAGTTGCATCACCGGCACCGGGTTCATGAAATGAAACCCCATGAAACGTTCGGGCCGGTCGGTGCGGCTGGCCAGTCGCGTGATCGAGATCGAGGAGGTGTTGGAGGTCAGGATCGTATGGGGCTGGATATGGGGCAGCAGGTCTTCGAAAATCGCCTGCTTGACCGTCTCGCGTTCGGTCGCGGCCTCGATGATCAGGTCGCTCACACCCAGATCTGGTAGTTTCGTGGTGGTGCGGATGCGGTCCATGGCGGCGGCCTTATCCTCTGCCGTGGTCTTGCCGCGCGAGACCTGCCGCTCGAGATTGCGGTCGATCAGCGCCACGGCCTTGTCGAGCGCCTCCTGACTGATGTCATTGAGCAGAACATCATAGCCTGCCAGCGCAAAGACATGGGCAATCCCGTTGCCCATCTGGCCCGCACCAACCACGCCGACAGTCCTGATCTCCATGCCGTCTGCTCCTGTCTATTTCTCGCGCCCGACCATACCGTGCAGCCCTCATTGTGCAAGGGCGAAAGCCGTCACGCGCGTTCCGGCAGGAGTTGCTGCACGATGCCGACAGAGCCCAGATAGAGGCTGGTCGCGATCAGCCCGATTGTCACTGCCTGTGGCTGCTGAAAGCCGGTCCATGCGGCCCAGCCCGCGAGCCCGGTCCACAAAAGCGCTATGGGCAGCGACAGGCCCCGCCAACGTTTCGTGCGCACCGGGTGGATGAATTTCAGCGGCGTGAACATGGCAATGGCCAGGAAGACCACAATCGCGAGGATAACCCAGAAATCGGGCTGAGCGGCGAAGATCACCACTGCAGCCATGTTCCAGCAGGCGGGGAAGCCCTGAAAGGAATTGTCGGCAGTCTTCATGCGGCTATCGGCGAAATACAGAACCGATGTGAAGGTGATGACGATGATCGCGATCCAGCCGGTCCAGCCGGGCAAGAGGTCGGACTGGAAAAGGGCAAAGGCCGGGATGAAGACATAGGTCAGATAGTCGATGATCAAATCGAGCAAAACGCCGTCGATGGTCTTGGCATGCTCCTTGACGAGGTAGCGCCGCGCCAGCGGGCCATCTATGCCATCCACGATGAAGGCCACGACCAGCCACAGGAACATCATCGCCCAGTCCTCCTGCACGGCCTCGAGCAGTGCCAGCATGGCAAAGACGGCGCCGGTCGCGGTGAAGAGATGGACTGCATAGGCCTTGAGGCTGGGTGTCACGCCGATTGTCCTTCCTGTTCAGGGCGCGGCTTGCTTCGCAAGCCGCGAACGGGAATGCAAGCGGGTTCAGCGACTCCGGCGTGCAGGTCGCCGCGGCCGGCTTTGGTGTTGCGCGGTTGTGTCATCTGCCACGCGGCGGTTCAGCCCCGCGCCCGGGGATGGGCCGCATCGTAGATCTCCATCAGGCGCTGCGAATCCACAGCCGTATAGACCTGCGTCGAGGCGAGCGAGGCATGACCCAGAAGCTCCTGGATGGCACGCAAGTCGCCACCAGCGGCGAGCAGATGTGTGGCGAAGCTATGGCGCAGCGCGTGCGGGGTGGCGCTTGCGGGCAGACCAAGCTGCATGCGCGCTGCCGCCATCACCTGCGCTACATGGCGCCGGTTCAGCCCACCCCCGCGCACACCGCGAAAAAGCGGCGCCTCCGGGGCGACTGGATAAGGGCAGGCGCGCAGATAGGCAGCGACTGCATCGCGCGCAGCGGGCAGCACCGGCACTTGCCGCTCGCGCCCGCCCTTGCCGCGTACGCGCAACACCTCGCCCAAGGGCACATCGCGCCCGGTCAGGGATAGGGCCTCGGATATCCGCAAGCCGCAGCCATAAAGCAGGGTGACGACAGCGGCATCGCGCAGCCCGGTCCAGTTCTCGCGCGTCTGCAAGGGAACCGTGGCGATCACGTCGCGCGCGGCATCGCTGCTCAGCGGGCGAGGCAGGGAGCGGGCGTATCTGGGCGCCTTTGCTGCGAGAATGGCCGAGATGTCGAACCCCTCGCGCTCGGCGAGCCAGCGCGCAAAGCTCTTCACGGCCGAAAGCTTGCGCGCGAGTGAGCGCGAGCCGATGCCGCGTCCGCGCGCCGCAGCCATCCAGGCGCGCATATCGCTCTGGGTCACGCGCGCGAGGTGCTGCACGCCGCCTGCGCCGCCCTGATGCTCTGCGAGAAAGGCGAGGAAGTCCGCGACATCGTGCGCATAGGCCTCGATGGTCAGCGCCGAGGCCCCGTCAAGCGCGCGTAGATGCGCAAGCCAGCCCTCCATCGCATCGCGAAACGCAGGTGAGAGCAGGCTCATGCCAGCCAGCGGCGCATGGACCTCTCGAATATACCCGCGAAGAAACACAACAGGTCAGTCCCCTGACCGGGCTTGAACATATGCGGGCTGTCCGATGCCATGACCAGCATGCCCCCCATGCGGTCCGCACCCAGATCCAGCCGCATACAGGCTTCAGAGCGCAGATCGGGGGTTTTCGCACCATAGAGCACATCGCTTTGCGGAATGGCCTGTCGCAGAATGACCTGCCGCGTCGTGGGGCCGTGTGGCGTGCTCATATAGTGTTCGATGAAGCCGGGCTCGACCACGCAGAGCACATCCGAGATGCGCTCTAGCGCCGGGTCAGGGCTGGCCTCGGGGCTTTCGAGCACCAGCTTGATGGCATCGACGGTCAGGATCTGAGCCACATCTGCCCCGAGATTGCTCAGAAATTCCTCGAATTGCTCGGGGTCCAGCATGCGCAGGATGGCCCGGTGGATCTGGTTGGTGCCCGCCAGATTCTCATAAGCCGCGGCGATCACCGCGCGATGTGTCTCTTCCATGCGGTCGAGCCGGGCCTCGAGCCGCTCCATGGCCAGACCGCGCAGGTCCACGATGTTGTCGCCCATGCCGCGCTCGCTGGCCGAGACCAGCGTGCGCATCACGTCCTTGTCATCAAGGATCAGGGCCGGATCGGCCAGAATCCGCGCGCGAAATTCCTCGACCAGATCGGTCTGAAGAGCTGTTCCTGTCATGTGATTGCCTGTCCGTTGACTGCTCGGTTTTTTGATTGTTGCACGGACTATAGCAAATTACAGAATTTTTTGACCAGTTTTTTCCCAGTCTTTCAGAAACTGTGCCAGTCCCGCATCGGTCAACGGGTGCGCGGCCAGTTTCCGGATCACTTCGGGCGGCGCGGTCATGACATCAGCCCCGATGCGGGCCACGTCCAGCACATGGTTTACTGACCGGATCGAGGCGGCAAGGATCTGTGTCTCGAAGCCGTAATTGTCATAGATCGTGCGGATATCCTCGATCAGTTCGACCCCATCGAGCGCGATATCATCCAACCGCCCGAGGAAGGGCGAGATGAAACTCGCGCCCGCTTTCGCGGCAAGAAGCGCCTGATTGGCCGAGAAACACAACGTGACATTGACCATCTTGCCTTCGCCGGACAGCACCTTGCAGGCCTTGAGCCCGTCCCAGGTCAGTGGCAGCTTGACCGTGATATTGGGCGCGATCTCGGCCAGACGACGACCCTCGGCGATCATGGCATCGGCTTCGAGTGCCACGACTTCGGCCGAGACCGGACCCTCGACCAACGCGCAGATTTCGCGGGTGACCTCGACAATGTCGCGGCCCGATTTCAGGATCAGCGAGGGGTTCGTGGTCACCCCGTCCACCATGCCCAGATCGTTCAATTCGCGGATGGCCGCGACATCAGCGGAATCGACAAAGAATTTCATGGTTCTCCCCTTTGTCTTGAAGCCTCGTTTCGCCCGCGTCATACCGGAAGCGCGCCGCTGCCGGAAGCCCTTTAGATGAAAGATGCCACTCCAGAATTCTTTGACCAGGGCACGCCCTGCGCGGTGCTCACAGTCGAACCGCTGGACCGGGCGCTCGATTATGTCGCCCCCGAGGGTGGCTGCTGGCTGGGCGCTTTTGTCGAGGTGCCCCTGGGCCCGCGTCGGGTGTTGGGCGTGGTCTGGGGCGCGGCGGCGGGGGATTTCCCGCGTGCCAAATTGCGCGCGGTGCATCGCGTACTCGATGCCGCGCCCATGCGGGCAGAACTGCGCGATTTCCTGACGCGTGCGGCGGATTACACCATGACACCGCTGCCTGCGATGCTGCGACTGGCGACCCGGGTGCCGGGGTTGGGGCAGGGGGCGATGACGCGCAAGCTCCTGTTTCGGGGCGAAGGAGAGCCCGCGCGGATGACCGAGGCGCGGGCGCGGGTGCTGGCTGCTTTTGACGCTTTCGGGGGCGCCGGGCTTGCGCCCGGCGAATTGGCGCAAGCTGCGGGAGTGAGCGTATCGGTGGTGGCGGGGCTCGAGAAGGCGGGTGCACTGGTCGCGCGCGAGGCCGCGCGCGACCAGCCCTA
>SLJW01000215.1 GCA_007134865.1 Paracoccaceae bacterium
AGTTGCTCCGCATCGGTTGGGGTGACGGTGCCCTCTTTGTTCAGTTGACGGAGTGCGCCATGCACATCGGCCGCAAGCCGCGTTGATGTCTGGGTCATGGCGGGACGGGCAACGTCGCAAGCGGCCTTGCGCAATCCCCGGCACGCGGCTTTGTGAAGTGGTTCGGAAGCGCGCAGTGCAATCGCCTCACGCGCGGCATCACTGCGCGGGAATGTCAGCCAGCGCAGCGCAGTCTCCTCGACCTCGCTCTGCGTGAGGACAGGGGACAGATTCGTCAGATCAGGACGCCCTGAAAACGCCCCTGGCGTGGAAGATGCCGAGAGGATCACGCGGCGCAGCATGTCGTGGCCCGCGCATTTGCGCAGCAGAAAGGGACGCGCGGCCTCCCAGAGAAAGGCGCCCTTGTCATGCTCCAGCGCGTTCTGCAGAGCCATGAAGGACCCGGCGCATCTCGCAAAGATCGGATGAAGCTGCAACAGGTTCCGGCTGCGCATTTCGTCCCAGAAGTCCGGACACAGCCCGTAGGCCTGAACTACCAGTTCGACATACCAGTTCGAACACCAATCGGGCAGATAGGGCAACTCGGCCAGAACATCCAACACGCCCGAAATCAGGCGGCGGCAGGGTGTCTGGGCCCAATAGGACGGTGCGAGTGCGGCGACCAACTCCAGCAGGCCGCTCATCAGCCTAAGGCGTTGATCAGCCGCTACATGCCGACCAAGTCTATCCGGCCGATTTTCCGCAAGCGCAGATCCAAGCCAGCCCAGTGATGGCGTTACCAACCAACCCGTTGAATTGCGCGGATAGGCACGCAGGGCCGCTTCGATTGCAGGCCACTTGCCCTGTGCCCAAAGCACAGGCAGGGCTGCGATGGACGCCCACGGATTCGCACGGTCGTCCCAGCCCTGCGCGCCATGCCCTGCGACCAGTGCTTCGAGTTTGATCGGGTCATGGTGAAGGCAGAACCACTCACTCAGCATGAGGGCGAGTTGGCGCACTCGTTCGCAGTCGAGACCATGCTGCTTGATGAGGTCATCCAGAAGCGAAATGGCGTCGGTGGACGGTGAGAGCGCAATCTTTTCATGGAAAAGGTCGCAAACCTCGGCTGCGGTCGTTTGACCTTTTTCAGGAGGAGGCGCCAACGCAGTACGACGGCATTCGTGCGCAAAAGTAATGCCAATCTGCCTCGCTTCGGAGGCAAGCACGTTTCGGACAGGGTCGGGGAGACGGTCCCAAATCGCGGCGTGATGCGCATGCTCGATCATGTGCATACGGATCAATCGGTCGTGCTGCATCTGCAGTAGCGCTTGCGGGCTGGAAAGCCGATCCAGCAGTGTGCTCTTGTGCACTTTGACCCGTAGGCGCGTTGTTCCCGCTCGGACTGTGACACCTGTCACCTCATCTTGAGCCTCTTTCCAGATCCGACCGGGCAGCAATACATGCTGCAAGTCTTCCAGCTGTGGCGGTTCTGCCGAGGACAGCGGCAGGAATTCCATAGGCTCATCTTCATCTGCGAGTTCCAGAACAGCATGGTCGTTCGGTGCGCGCCAGAGAAGCTCGAGCCGCTCCGTCAGCAGAGGTTCCCTCAGCATTTCAGGCCTGAAATAGCGGATGCTGCAAACTCCCGCAGGCCAGTTTACAGACGCGATCTGCTTCAGATGCGGAAACCCACGTCGTATACCCTTCGGACTCCCCGGATCGAACCGAGGATAGCTGTCCAGCCGTGCCAAATGACGCCCGTCGAGCCAAATCGAGGCAGAGGCTTTCCCAAGCAGGTCATCCTCGAACCCGATATGTAAACTGTAGTTTCGAGGCAGCAGTCCGGTTGCAATCACCAATTCGCGACGCCATCCATTTGGACCGAACTGATTCGCAATCAGGATCCCGGCGTCGCGCCGCAGCGACAAGTGCAAGGGTATCCAGCTGTGGCAACCTTCCATGAGATCGATATTGATGAAAGCCTGCGCGCGCAGGTCAATCTCAAGGCACAATACTGCCCCGCGGGACGCGCGGAGCCATCCGCCGTTCGGATTATCATGTTGGGTTACCTTGTCCATGGACCTCGCTCGCTACGCTCTTGGTTCAATTGCAGTGCTCCAATCTTCAGGTGGCGTGGGTCAGTCGTGTCCGCATCACATCATGCAACTGCTCGCGAGAGGGACGTCTTCCCAGAAGGTCAAAAAGCGGTTCGAGCGCGCTCTGGTCTGCAGTATAGGCGTCATAATGAACCCTCACCGAGCAGTCCGGATGCGCTTTGGCAAATTGCGCAAAAACAGATTCCGCAGAATGCATCATCTTTTCCACCTCGGCAGGGTCATGCTGCCGCCACCAGGAAGACTTGACGACGGCAGCATGATTGCGCGTATTGAAGACAAAGCGCGCATTGGGAAAATGACCGCGAATGAACTCGAGATAGTCGAGGAAAGTGTCTTCCCGTGCGATTGTTCTGATTTCCTTGAACCCAGAAATACGGATATCGGGTGGTGGCCGCAGCACGTGACGGGCAAAGTTTGCGCAAAGGCTTGTGGCGTAGGCATGGGGATCAATCGCCTCGGCCCCGAACCACGGATGCGTGGGGCCGGAGACTTCGCCTGCGGCGACCATGCGACAGATATCAGGGCTGCGCACCAGCGCGCACCAGCTTTTATACAGTGGAAACAATGCGTTGTTGTTCTCACCGCGCAGAAGGCAGCCGGGTAGGGCATTGATCACGTTCTGCAACAGTGTCGAGCCTGATCGACCGTAGGTGACGACAAAGACGTATCCCTCAACAGGGTGCCGAAACTCGGACATGAAGTGCCCCTTTGGTTATTGTCGTTGATCCCGACGCGACTGCGCATTCACACCGCCTACGTCTTCGGAGACTGATTTGTTCGACCCCGATGCGCTCAGACTCGCAGCTTTTGCTTAAGAAACTCTTTCGATTGCCCCCGAAGGCGCATTAGCAATTCCTTAGAGCCTATAAGCTAAGAAGAGGTCAGAGCGCGTAGGTCGCCGAATCTGAGGAGGACGGAAAATCGCAGTCGCACATTATTGAAGCGCCCTTGCCTGATCTGGGCTGGCATCGAGACCAGGCTGTTCTGCTACCGTCCGAGCGTTTGCGTCGGCGCGTGCGGAAGCGACAAGCGCTTGGAGATATTCGGGTGGCGCGGGTCTATCTTGAGGCGCTGCACCACTTGCAACCCAGCCCCGAGAGTGCGCTAGAGCTTGCGGCGCTGCATCGCCAGTGCCACGACTTTGCGCAAGGCCTCGCGCATTTGCGCGAAGCCGATGCGCGCTGGCCTGGTCGGGTTGACCTGCTCCGTGCTCAAGCAGAACTCGCGATGCTTGCCAAGGCATTCGAAGCGGCAGGTGAACTCTGGCAGCGGCTGATCAGTGCGGACGGGATGGCCGGGTCTTATCCTGTTTTGCGCAGGGTAGCCTGTCTGAGACAGATGGCCAGGGAAGACGCGGCGCAGTGCCAGATCGCGGCTTGCGCTACCGCCCTTGAAGCACAGTTATCCAAGCCCGCAGTAGAGCTTCTGCGCAGCCCTGTCTCAAGTCGCGTTGCTCTTGTACCTGGGCTCTATCTGGTGACGGGAAATAATGGGACCGGCAAGACAACGGTCGGGCATTTCCTGCAGGCTTTGGGGTTTCACACGATAGATGCCGATATCGACATCGCGGCTTTTTGTGACGGTCATCGCTGGGCAATCCTGCGCCACGATCTCAGCCGCGGTCGTCCCGAGATCGAAACGGGACTGCGCTGGCTCTGGCCGCGTGCAAGGTTTGAGGAGGCCTGTGGGGCCTTCGGAGATCTTGAGCGCGTGGTTTTTGTCATCGGGGGATTCGGGCAGGCCGTCGCGCCCTATATCCATAGGTTTGACAAGGTATTTCATCTCACAGCGCCGACCGATGTCATCGCACATCGGCTTGAGAAACGTGGGTCGCCTTCGCATCGCAAGGGGTCACCCGGTTATCGGTCTGCGTTGCGGCGGAATACGAAAGCCTCTTCTCCGCCATACCCGGCGCATATCATCAAGGCCGATCGGCCCGTCTGGCAAATCTGCGAGGTGATTCTTGCTTCACTTGGCGCGCGGCCCTCGCAGGCCGCAAAACCCGTTCGTGCAGCATTGCCGATTTGTCCGACGGCATGATGTCAGGTTATTGCATGCCTATTGTCACAGGCTCGAAAACATAACTGGCTGCGTTCAGATTGGAGGCTGGATCAATTTGGCAGGCCTGCGAAGCTGCCTGATCGTTCGTACCTGATTTGTCATGCCAGCGTAGGATCTGGGTCAAGAGCGATATTCTGCTGAAACCTCGCGGCAGTCACTTGCTGGTGCCCAGTAGGGTTTCATGTCGCCAGCGCACATCTTTTCGCCGCGGCTTTGCAGCAAAAATGGTCTGAAACAGGTCCTTTGGGCATCATTGAGACCGATTCTGAAGCCTGTTCAGACAATGTCGATATGATTAACAAGGAGGTGGAGGTCATCGATCCCGGCGAGCGTGAGCGTGTCGCCGGTTTCGAAGGCAAGGACCGTATCAGCGCCTTCGAGCGACGAATAGGAATCGACGACCTGCGCTTCGCTCAAAACTCCGCCCCAGAGATCCTGATCAAGCTCCAGCCGGTCATTGTCGCTGAAGGTGAAATCAAGGATAAGTGCGGTCTCATCCCCTGCCATGAAGATGAAGATATCCGCCCCGCTGCCGCCGAACATCGTGTCATCGCCGGGGCCACCATGCAGCACGTCATCGCCCGGCCCACCATGGAGGTAATCATTCCCCGCACCGCCGAAGA
>SLJW01000156.1 GCA_007134865.1 Paracoccaceae bacterium
GAGGTGAATGCCCGCATCGTCGCCGCTTTCGAAAAAGACGGTGCTGATGTCTGGTATGTGCAAGGATTCAAGGAACGTATCCTTGATGGTCTGCATGACCCCGACGCCTATGATCAGGTTTTTGACATTCTCGATGTCTGGTTCGACTCCGGTTCGACCCATGCGTTCGTGCTGCGCGACCGCGAAGACGGCAGCCCCGACGGGATCGCCGACCTCTATCTCGAAGGCACCGACCAGCATCGCGGCTGGTTCCATTCCTCGATGCTGCAAGCCTGCGCCACCAAGGGCCGCGCGCCCTATCATGGCGTGCTGACCCATGGCTTCACGCTGGACGAGAAGGGCATGAAAATGTCCAAATCGCTCGGCAATACCATCGCGCCGCAGGAGGTGATCGACCAATACGGCGCCGATATCCTGCGGCTCTGGGTGGCGCAAAGCGACTACACGGTCGATCTGCGCATCGGCAAGGAAATCCTGAAAGGCGTGGCTGACAGTTACCGCCGGTTGCGTAACACGATGCGCTTCATGCTGGGCAATCTGGCCGGGTTCTCGGAGGAAGAGCGCGTCGCCCCGGCTGAGATGCCAGAGTTGGAACAATGGGTCCTGCACCGTCTGGCTGAACTCGATGTGCAGGTGCGCAAGGGTTATGCCGCCTATGACTTCCAGGGCGTGTTCCAGAAGCTTTTCACTTTTGCAACATCCGACCTGTCGGCTTTCTACTTTGATGTGCGGAAAGATGCACTTTACTGCGATACCGCGTCCAGCCTGCGCCGCCGCTCGGCGCGCACGGTGCTCGATATCCTGTTCCACCGGCTGACCACCTGGCTTGCGCCAGTGCTTGTCTTCACGATGGAGGATGTCTGGCTCGCGCGCTTCCCCGGTGACGACTCCTCGGTCCATCTGCAGGATTTCCCCGACACCCCCGCCGACTGGCTGAATGAGCCATTGGCCGAGAGATGGGCCGCGATCCGCTCTGCACGCCGCGTCGTGACGGCCGCGCTGGAACTCCAGCGCCGCGACAAGGTGATCGGGGCCTCGCTCGAGGCCGCGCCAGTGGTGCATGTGCGCGATGAGACCATGCTTGCCGCGCTGAAATCGGTCGATTTCGCCGATATCTGCATCACGTCGGGCATGTTCCTGACCCCGGACCCGATCCCGGCCGAAGCCTTCCGCCTGCCCGAAGTGCAGGGCGTGGGCGTTGTGTTCGAACGTGCGGAAGGCCAGAAATGCCAGCGCTGCTGGAAGATCAGCCCCGATGTCGGTACCCATGCGCATCCCGGCACCTGCGCGCGCTGCAATGCCGCGCTCAGCTGAGATCGTAGCGGCCCTGCGCAGTCTCGCACTTGCGCGGGGTCCCAACAAAAGCTTTTGCCTGTACGAAGTTGCGCGGCGTCTTTCATCCGACTGGCGCCCGCTCATGCCCGAAGTCCGGCGCGTGGCGGCGCGACTACAAGCCTAGGGTCTGTTGCAGGCGACGCAAGCTGGCCAGCCAGTCGAACTCGCGCAGGCGCGCGGGCCAATCCGCCTCTTTTTGCCCACTGGACAGGACGATCCGGCCCCCTAGCTAGCCACCCATTCAAGGAGGGCAGATGCAACGGGCATTGGTTATCGGATCTTCCGGCGGGATTGGCAGTGCGTTGGTCGCGTCGCTGGCGGCGCAGGGCTGGCAAGTCACTGGCCTGTCACGACGCGATGACGGGCTGGAAGTCACGGATGAAGCCTCAGTGGCAGAGCATATCGGGGCGTTGGAAGGACCGTTTCATCGCGTCCTGGTCGTGACAGGCGCGTTGGAAATCGACGGCCACGCCCCTGAAAAAGCTTTGAAGCATCTGACCGCCGAGGGCATGGCGACGCAATTCGCGGTCAACACCATCGGTCCGGCGCTGGTGATGAAACACGCGCTGGCCCTGCTACCGCGCGACAAACCCTCGGTTCTGGCCGCGATGTCGGCGCGGGTGGGCTCGATCGGCGACAACAAGGCCGGCGGCTGGCATAGTTATCGCGCCTCCAAGGCCGCCTTGAACCAGATCATCCGCGGCGCGGCCATTGAATTGGGCCGCACGCATCGGCAAGCGGTCTGCGTCGCGCTACACCCGGGCACCGTCGCCACGCCCTTTACCGAGAAATATCTTGGTCGCCACCCGGCCGTCCCGCCCGGCGAGGCGGCCAGCAATCTGCTGCGCGTGATCGACGGGCTGGGCCCAGCAGATTCGGGCCAATTCTTCGACTGGGCCGGAAAGCCCGTGCCATGGTGAAGCTCGTTCTTGTTCTGGGAGACCAACTCTCGACTGGACTGAGCGCGCTGGTGCAGGCCGACCGTGACAGCGATGTCATCGTGATGGCAGAGGTCGCGAGCGAGGCCGGATACGTGCCACATCACCCCAAAAAGATCGCTTTCACCTTTACCGCGATGCGCAAATTCGCTGCCGAGTTGTGCGATAAAGGCTGGCGTGTCGCTTATACCCGCCTCGATGACCCCGAGAATGCAGGCTCGATCCCGTCGGAATTGCTGCGCCGCGCCGAGGAATTCGGCACCAGCACCGTGCTCGCGACCGAACCAGGCGAATGGCGGCTGATCGAGGCGCTGCGGGACATGCCGCTGGACCTGACCCTGTTGCCGGACGACCGGTTTCTGTGCTCGCACGAGGAGTTCGAGCGCTGGGCCGAGGGGCGCAAGGTGCTGCGCATGGAGTATTTCTATCGCGAGATCCGCCGCAAGACGGGCCTGTTGATGGACGGTGACAAGCCCGAGGGGGGCAAGTGGAACTATGACCATGACAATCGCAAGCCGGCCTCGGATGACCTGTTTCGCAAGGGGCCGCCCGAGGCGCGGCGTGATCCGGTTCTGGACGAGGTTCTTGATTTGGTTAAGAGGCGTTTTCCTAGTAATTTCGGTGCCTTGCGACCGTTCTACTTCCAGACCGACCGCGCCGGCGCCTTGCGCGCGCTGAACCATTTCATCGAACATGCGCTGCCCGAGTTCGGCCCCTATCAGGATGCCATGCTGGAGGGTGACCCCTATCTCTATCACGCGGTCATCGGGCTTTACCTGAATGCCGGGCTGCTGGGGCCGATGGAAATCTGCGAAAAGGCCGAGGCAGCCTATCGTGATGGCCATGCGCCCTTGAACTCGGTCGAAGGATTCATTCGCCAGATCATCGGCTGGCGGGAGTACATTCGTGGCATCTATTTTTTGGAGGGGCCGGAGTATCCGCAGCGTAATGCGCTCAACCACCAACGCAAGCTACCGGCGTTTTACTGGGGCGCCGAAACCCGTATGAATTGTGTTGCGCAAGCCGTAGGCCAGACGCGCGATCTGGCCTATGCGCACCATATCCAGCGGTTGATGGTGACCGGGAATTTCGCGCTTCTGGCCGGGATCAACCCGCATGAAGTGCATGAATGGTATCTGGCGGTCTATGCCGATGCCTATGAATGGGTCGAGGCGCCCAATACGGTGGGCATGTCGCAATTCGCCGATGGCGGGGTCGTCGCCTCGAAACCCTATGTCAGTTCCGGCGCCTATATCGACCGCATGTCGGATTACTGCCGCAACTGCCATTACCGGGTGAAGGACAAGACGGGCGCGCGGGCCTGCCCGTTCAACCTGCTCTACTGGCATTTTCTGATCCGCCATCGGGAGCGGTTTGAAGGCAACCCGCGGATGGCGCAAATGTATCGGACCTTTGACCGGATGGAGGAGGAGCGGCGCACGCGCGTGCTGGAGGAGGCCGAGGATTTTCTGGAACGGATGAGCCGGGGCGATCTGGTCTGAGCGAGGGCCCTTGCCCCGGTGCTGGGGGTCGCCTATCCATGCGGGATGAACACACTGCGTTACACCGATCTTGTGCAGAGCCTGCCAGCGACCGTTCCTTTTGTCGGCCCTGAAGCCCTGATGCGCGCCTCGGGCCGGAGTTTCGCGGCGCGGCTCGGGGCCAATGAAAGCGGGTTTGGTCCTTCGCCCAAAGCGATTGCGGCCATGCAGCAGGCCGCGGCGGATGTCTGGATGTATGGCGATTCCGAAAGCCATGACCTGCGCGCAGCACTGGCCGTGCATCACGGTGTCGCGCCCGAGAATATCCTTGTTGGTGAGGGTATCGACGGCATTCTTGGTAATCTGGTGCGCCTGCTGGTGGCACCTGGCGATACGGTTGTGACCTCGGACGGGGCCTATCCGACCTTCAACTACCATGTCGCCGGGTTCGGTGGTGTGCTGCACAAGGTGCCCTATCGCGATGATCATGAGGACCCGGCGGCTTTGCTGATCCGCGCGGAAGAGGTCGACGCGAAGCTCCTGTATTTCTGTAACCCTGATAACCCGATGGGAAGCTGGCATCCGGCGCGGATCGTGCAAAGGATGATCGACGCGGTTCCCGAGGGCACGCTTCTGGTGCTGGATGAAGCCTATATTGATGCGGCGCCGGAAGGGACCGCCCCTGTGCTTGACCCTGACACGCGGCACGTTATCCGGCTGCGGACCTTTTCCAAGCTCTACGGCCTTGCTGGGTTGCGGGTCGGATATGCGATTGGGGCCGCGCCGCTGATCGCCATGTTCGACCGGATCCGGAATCATTTCGGTATTGGTCGCCTGGTGCAGGCCGCAGCCCTGGCCGCCTTGCAGGATCAACCTTGGCTGGGTCATGTGCAGCACGAATTGCGGTTGGCCAAGGACCGGCTAAGAAATATTGCAACCGACCATGGGCTGCACGCGTTGCCATCGGCGACCAATTTTGTGACTATGGATTGCGGGCGCGACGGCGCTTTCGCGCGTGCGCTCGTGGCTGAAATGGCGAAGCAAGATGTCTTCATCCGCATGCCTTTTGTCGCGCCGCATGATCGCTGCATCCGGGTTTCGGCGGGACCGCCCGAACAGCTAGACCAGTTTGACGCTGCGCTGGGGGTCGCGCTGCCCCGATTGGGGTGAGGTGGTCCGGCGGCAGTCATTGCCGCATCGACGTGAGCAATGTCAGCGCTGTTGCCGCGCCAGTCATTACGGTCTGGGTGTCGCGGAGTTGGGACATGACCAGAAACCGGGTCGTCAGTTTTTCCATGATTTCCGGCGTTGCGAGTCCCTCGATTTGTGATCTGCCAAACTGGCGCTGCATGGCGCTTCGCATCCGCGTCACCTGATCATCGAGATCGAGTGTTCCAAATTCGCGCGGCAGCCCGAGTGCGGTCTCGAGGACAGCGCGTAAGGGCGGGTTCCCGAGGGCTCCGAACCAGCGCGCATCATCACTTGCATATTGGTCGAGCAACTGCGGCAGTTCGCGCTGCAAGGCGAGGCTCATGCGCAGTGTCTGGTCTTGCGCGCCCACGGCAATCTCGAACTCGCGGGTCTGAAACTTGCTTATGATCTGATCTGTAAGATCGGCGGCTGGGGCCGCACCAGCTTGTGGTGTCAGATGGGAAAATGCTGTGGCGAAGGCGAGATAACGTTTGTCGGTGAGACGATTGGCGAGGGCGCGGCGGTCGGTTGTTCCATCCTCCAGTACTCTGCGGATGAAGGCGCGATTGTCGATCTCATCTTGAAGTCCAAATGCTCCGAGTGCGATGCGCAGCAACCTTCGGTCACTCACCAGCGCTTCGGCCGTTTCAATCTGCGGGAATTTTTCGCGGAAATGTGTCACATCGCGCTTGAGCATCGGGTTGTTTGCAAAACTCGCCTCCTGTCGCGCGCGGGTGCGCGTCAAAAAGGCCCAACCGGCCAGACCACTGGTCGGGATGACCGGGCTGAAACTCATGACCGGCCTGCCGCGAAGAGTCTTGCCTCACGTGGCAACAGGCTTTTTAGGCACTTCAGTGCTTGGTAATACTCGTCTTCCAGCACCCGCTCGGTCGCTGTCGCAAGCAGGCCACGACTGTCGGAGTCCAGAAAGACCTGACTGAGTTGTTCGATTGCGCGCAAGAGAGGTGTGCGAATGTCGTCCGGTGTGGAGTCGCCGGCAAGGACCAACTGCGCGAGGTAACATGTCCGCTTGACCGGAGTGTTGACCTGATCCGGATGGATCGCATCGCGCAGCCGCAGCACATTCGCGTGCCGCGTCTTGATCGACAGGCTGGTGCGGCGGTCGCCATTTTCAATAACGGCGCCGTTGAGCAGGAAGCGTTCATGCGGTGCCAGACGAATGACGAGCCCGGTCACTTGATATCCTCCTTGCCGGCGAGCCCGCGCAGGATGGCGAGATTGATTTCGACCAGAACATCTGGCTGTTCATCTCCGGTGAGAATGGCGGTCGTGTGGCGCAGTGTGAATTGCGCGAGGCTCAGAATCTCGGCCTTCAGCGCGCGTGGCAGAGAATTCTCTGGGTTCGCCACGTCGCTAGCCAGCGCAATCCAGAGCCTGCGGTTTTCATCGAGCGCCGTAACCAGGGCGGGGTAGTTTTTTTCGGCGTTTCGACTTGCCGTGCGTAGGCGGGACGTGATGCGTGAAATCACGTCATATTCAGCAGATCGGGCGGATTTTTGAGCCATGTTCGGGTTGGCATATGTAGCATGAGCCAGGGCATGGGCGTTCATTCCGAGAGCCTTTCTGGAAGTGAGGGCGAGGGAGCGAGAGCCCCGGTTACCCGAGGCTCACGCGGCTTGGATCAGCGGAAGAGCGCGAGGATATTCTGCGGTTGCTGGTTCGCGATCGAGAGCGATTGGGTGGCCAGCTGCTGCTGCACCTGAAGAGCCTGCAGCCGCGCCGAGGCTGCTTCCATATCAGCATCGACAAGGCTGCCGATTCCAGTGGTGAGCGCATCCGACAGCTTGCTTATGAAATCGCTCTGCGTATCGATCCGCGCCTGGACCGAACCGAAGCTTGCAGCAGAATTGATCGCGGTCTGGATCAAGCTCTCTGCAAGTTGGAGCGAGCGATCGAGGCTCTGAGCAATCACAACACGCTGTTCGGCCTCGGTCAGATCGCTGAAGGCTGTATTGCCATTCGCACCCCCTGTCAGTGAGGAGAAGTCGGACACGCTGAGACCGAGAAGGTCTCTCAACCCACCACCAGCTGTGCCACCGGAGGTTTCAGAACCGCTACCTGCCGCCACAGTTGCGGTTCCCATTGACGTGATCTCGATGTTCTGCCCGTTATCGCTGACCCGGGCGAAGAAGGCACCGCTATTGTTGATCTCGGAGGCGAGGCCAGCAAGAACATCGGAACGGGTCGAGCGCTCGTTGGCGACGAAATCGAAATTCTGCCCACCATAGGAAACGCGGAAACTGTCACCCGCCTCGATAGAGCCACCACCTACAGTCGCTGTCTCCAGGTTGGCAGCGATTGTTTCCGGCCCATCCGGGACAGTGATTCCGCCCGCTGTACCGCTACCACTGAACGTAACCCCGTCGGCGCGTGCCTGCCCAACAAGGCGCAACTCGATATCGTCACCATTCTGGGTGGCCTGAATGCCGAGCTTGGCCATGTCTTCGTTCTGGGTGATGGCATCAGCCAGACGTCCGGCCACCACGGCTGCAGCTTCAGTATCATTGACCTGAACCGAGACGTTGAAGTTCTTGCCCCCGGAGGAGAAGCTCAGCTCAGCCGTGCTGCCGGCGGTGGCGTTCCCAGCAATGGTGATGTCTGCGCCCGCAACGCTGTCGGAGGCTGCGTCCAGTCCACCCGGGCCAGTAACGGTCGCCTGCCCTGTGCGCGCGGCGAGTGCGCCCACCGATTGCTCGCGTTGGGTCAAATCCTGACCCAGGACGCTGATCCGATTGGCCGTGACCCCATCGGCAGAGCGATCGAGCGAGGAGAGGATGGTCTCGGTGCGGGTATTGTCGACAAAGTTCAGCCCGTTGAATTGCGCGGCGCCGACGACAGAACTGATCTGGTCCTTGATCGCGTCGATATCGGTCTGGATCTTCGAGCGGTCGACGTTCTCTTCCTGCGCCGAAACAATCAGACCCTTCGTCTGGACCATCAGTTCGGTCACGGTCTCGGACGCCTGGCGGGCGACGGAGACTGTCGACTCACCCAATGCAAGGCTGTCTGAAATTGCCTTGAACCCGCGCACATCGGATTCCATGGTTCTGGAAATGGCCCAGACAGCTGCATTGTCTCGCGCATTGCCGATGGATTTGCCTGTCGATATTTCGTTCTGTGTCTGCGCGAGATTCGAGTTGATCCCGCGGAGCGTTTGCAGCGCGACCATGGCGCTGGTGTTGGTCAGAATGCTTGACATGAGGTCACCTATAAAAGTTGTGCATTTTGCACGGAGTTGAGGAACACCTTCTCAGGTGCACGAAGATGCATTCTGCATGTATGCGTTTGGAGAAAACGCAGTGGCAGCTGTTCTGCTGGCACTGGAAGTCTCGATCAGAGACATTGAGACTGTCTGAATCAAACGCGGCATTTCTGTGGCATGCGCGGAAAAAACGGCGCCATGGTTAACTCGGCTCATGCTTTCCGTTCCATCCTGTGCCCGGCGGTCTCCACCATGCGGCGGGAGCCATCTGCCTCATAAAGCGCTGTCCCAATCGCCTCTGGTGATGAAAGGCGCTGGATGGTAGCGCGAAAGCCGTCACTTGCGGCCTTTAGCAACGCGGCATTGCGGGTGAGTTGGGCCTGAAGCTCGAGCGCGATGTATTGCGCCGGGCGCGCTTCTGCGATGCGCATCACCAGACGGCTCTTTGCCTCGGCAAATTCCTCAAGCTGGGCATAGTCGGCAGCGAGGAGCGTTGCCCGTTCTGCGGCGAGCAGCGCGCGAAGTTGTTCGATATCGTCCTTTTCCCCGCTCATGGTTGCGCTTGTGATCCCTGTTCGGCCAGCAACTGGCGCAGGATCATCTCGGCGACACCGATCCCTCCGCGTTCGGCCATGCGAGTGGCCTGCTCATCAACCAGAAAGGAGGCGAATTGCTGTTCTCCGACCCCGCCGCCAAAACTCTCGACAGGGCGGCCCGCGCCGGCTGCACGCAGCATTTCAGCCAGAACCGCTGCTTCGAATGCCTGCGCCGCTGCGCGGAGGGTCAGGTGGCGATCGGGATCGTTGGGCAGCCTCGCGATGCCGCGCGCGGTATTGACGGAAACATCTGTCCGCAACGGGGAACCTCCTGTGGTTGTGACAAGGCGCATTGTGCTGTGTCCCGGTAAAGATTCGGTAAGCAATTGATGCGAAACAGGGGGCGTTCGGTTCTCAAGAGGTGTGCGCTTCACATGATGACACTGCTGATTCTGCCGCAAGGTCCCGAAAGCCACGGACGCATCTTGCGCACGGATACGACCGCGGGCAATTCAACACGCTTCGCCAAGCTTCTTGGCCAGCAAGAGGGCAGCGGGGAGCGGTCGCGGCCAGAGGCGCGCCGAACAGAGATACCCGATGACTCTATGAATGAGGGCCGTGACGGTCCAGAGGGTCACGCTGCGACCGAGCGCCGGGTCAGGCAAGCAAATCTGGCCGCGAAGTTGACCGGGCCGGGCTCTGACATGACCGGTCCCGCGGGGGTCGCGGCCGCCTCGGAAACAGCGGCATTGCAGGTGCGACGTTCGCGTGAAGCGTTCTCCACACGCGACGGGTCGAAAGCCACCATCGGACGCGTTGGTAGTGGATCGGCGCCCGTTTCCCAGCCCGTTTTCTTATGGCACGCTTCCGAGCTCGCTGTGCCAGCGGACAGAGCCGGATATGAAGACCCTCTGCGCGATCATGGCGTCCCTACCGGGACGCACGATCTCGAGAAAGCAGGCGGGCAAGAGCAAGTTAATACCAGGCTTGCGCCGGCTGGTGGTTCGGATCTGCCACTCAGCATGCCGATCGCTGTGCCGACGCATCCCGCAATGCATCCGTTGTCCATGGTTTCGGCCTCCGAATCTGTCGCTGCTGAGACGTTATCAGGACAGGCCTCGCTGTTCGCTACCAAGGAAATGGCCGAAACGGAGCTTGTTTCAAAAGGGTTGCGTCGGGGCCAGACAAAACCCGCAATAGCGCCACAGGCTGGACAGGTCACAGCAATTATCCCTCATGGCCACCAGACTTTCACCACGCGCCATGACCTTTTCGATGGTAGCCCCCGTTTGCCACATGCACCCGCCAACAAGACGGGGATGGAAGCCTCCGCTGGCAAGCACACAGACACGGCAGCCGCGCTGATGCAGCAACTGCTCGCGCGTCCTGACGCGACAACTGCGTCCATCAGACTCACTGCCATGACACCGCGTGATGCCGTGGCCCTGCATGAGGCCATGCGGTCTGCGCGGTATAACGGTGCCGCGCCCACCAACAATTCATCGCGCCCTGGCGCTTCCGCACTCCAGATGCCGTTACAGTCGCCGAGCATAACCAAGGGTGTCGCGACTGGCCTGCCGCAAGACCCTGCGCTTCGCGAGCTTCATTTCATAGGCGAGGATCAAGACGATATCGAACGGCCCGCTACTTTGATGTCAGGGCGTGTCGATCAGGCGGGTGTGGGGCTGGTTTCGGCGCGGCAAACCATCACCCCGGCGCAAACGCTGTCCGGCCTTGTGCAGCGGATTGCAGACGTGATTCAAAACCCCGACCAGAAGGTGATCCGTATCCAGCTTTCACCTCTGGAACTTGGTCGCGTCCGCATATCCCTCAACCCGACCGAACTCGGCTTGCACATTGTCGTTCAGAGTGAGCGGCCCGAGACACAGGACTTGCTGCGGCGCAACGCGGCAGAGCTTGAACGGGAATTATCCGATCTCGGCTTTGAGGATCTTTCGCTCGATTTTTCCAATCGTCAAGACCGGTCTGATCTGTTCGAGCCGCCGCCCAGCAGTGCTGCTGGTCCGGACATTGAGCAAACTGGCGATGCGGAACCTGCGGCTAGCGCCATGCGAAGGGCAGTGCAGGGTGCCGGCGGGCTGGATGTGCGGTTTTGAGCAGGGGGATCAAGCATGCATATTGCGAGTGAAACGCTACAGACAGTGGGGTCCGGAACGGGCAGTCCGGCACGTCTCCCGACCCTGGCTTCGTCCCGCATTTTCCAAGAGGAGTCGATTCGCTCATGACCCCTGTTTCCCAGATCGGCGCGGCCACCGCTGTCCGTCCACAAGCTGCTTCGAGCGAACCGACCATCACCTCGGATTTCCAGACATTTCTGAGAATGCTCACGGTGCAGTTGCAAAATCAGAACCCGCTCGAGCCGATGGAGGCATCGGATTTTGCGGTACAGCTCGCAACCTTCTCGGGCGTTGAACAACAGGTCAGAACCAATGAGCTGCTGGCGCAATTCACGACGCGGCAAGGTCTGGTCGAGATGGGCTCCTGGGTTGGCCGTGAGGCACTGACATCGGCGCCAGTCCAGATCGACGATATGCCCAAGCGGCTGGTTCTGCCCGAGATTCCCGGGGCAGACCGAGCAGATTTGGTACTGAGCGATGGCGCGGGCCGCGTTGTCGGCCGCTTCGCGGTCGACCCCAACGCGCGCGAACTCGTTTTCGAGGCGCCGCTGGAAGGCGAAGGGGCGCTGGTGGCAGGCGCCTACGAGATAACGGTGGAAGGGTTTCGAGCCAGCGAGGCGCTGGGCGCGTTTCCTGTCAAGAGCTATGCGCGAGTCGAGGAGGCACGCTATGAGGAGGGACAGGTGATCCTCATTCTGGAGGGGGGGAATCGCATCCCAAGCAATGACGTCTTGGGGCTGCGCGGCTAGACGCTCTTGCACATTAACGGGCAGCCACAAGCATCCACCCATGAGTGGTTCTCTGCGCGAGGCTCGCAGGAAAACCCTGTGTGATCGCCTGTCTTGGGCAAGGCAGTCGGAGAATGACGACAAAGGAGTTTTATCGCTGCATTGTTTGCCCGATGAGGTCGCATTGGATTCATTCGCATGTGATCCACGCGGGCCTGTACTGATAGTAGGGAAATCAGTGGGCCTTGGTGCAGGTGGCCGATTATCGATTGGCATTGAGGAATGCGTTGGGGTGTCGGTAGCGCTGAGGGATCCGGTGCCTGCCCGAGATAATCCGCTTTTGATCGAGGCTCACGGGGCCAGGTGTTTCTGCGCTGGTCTGTTCGGCGACTAAATCGATCCATGGCGGCTGTGCAGGCGGTGACGGGCAGTGCAACGCGAGGTCCGTCGGCAATGCGGCCGATTGCGGTTTTCGCTCCCGGGCCTGGGACTTGTCGACTTGCACCTCCTGGAAAAATCAGTCTTTCTGCGCCTCTGCTCATGCAGGGAGAAACAAGACATGGTGCGAGTTGCGATCAACGGGTTCGGGCGGATCGGTCGGACCGTGCTGCGGGCCTGGCTGCAGGGGGGCTGGCCCGATGTGGAGATCGTTGCCATCAACGATATCGCGACCGCCGCCGATTGCGCTTACCTGTTCGAATATGACAGTGTTTTCGGCCCATTTCTGGGCAAGGTCGCGCTGGGGGATGCCGCCCTGCAGGTTGCCGGGCGCAATCTGCGGCTGACCCATGCGGCCGATCTGTCAGAGCTGGACCTGTCGGATGTCGATCTGGTGATGGAATGCACCGGGCGCGCCGACCGGACAGAGATGGCCCGTCGCGGTATCCGCGCGGGCGCCAGGCGCGTGCTGATCTCGGGACCTTCGGACGCGGCCGAGATCACAGTGGTGTTGGGGGTCAATGACTCGCTGCTGACCCCTGCGCATGAACTGATCTCCAACGCCTCCTGCACCACCAATGCGCTCGCGCCGCTGGCGGCGCTGCTGCATGACCGCTGGGGGGTGGCGACAGGGTTCATGACCACCATCCACTGCTATACTGGCAGCCAGCCGACCGTCGATGCCCCTCGGGGCAATGCGGCACGCTCGCGTGCCGCGGCGCTCTCGATGGTGCCGACCACGACCTCGGCGCAGCGCCTGCTCGAGCGTATTCTGCCCGATCTCAAGGGGCGGCTGTTGGGGTCGGCAGTGCGGGTACCCACGGCCTCGGTCTCTGCGGTCGATCTGAGCGTGATGCTGGAGCGTCCGGCCAGCCTTGCCGATGTGAATGCCGCACTCCAAGAGGCGGGCGGCGTCATCGGCTGGACCGACCGTCCGCTGGTTTCGACCGATCTGCGCGCCCGCTCCGAGAGCATCGTCATGGCCCTGCCCGAGACACAGAGGACCGAGGGCGGGATGCTGCGGCTCTTTGGGTGGTATGACAATGAATGGGGGTTTTCCTGCCGGATGCTGGACATGGCCGAACGCATTTCGCGGCTCTGAGCACCGAATTTTCTTGCGATTCGGTGCTGCGCAGTCCATACGGAGGGTGCGACGTTACCACTATCGACCACTGTTCTCCGTCTACGGCCACAGTCCTTTCGATCTTGCACTGACTGAGCCGGGCTGCCGCATAGTGTGGGCAGCATAATGACAGGAGACTTCACAATGGCCACTGGCACAGTGAAATGGTTCAATTCCACCAAAGGCTACGGCTTCATCCAACCCGATGGTGGTTCCAAGGACGTGTTCGTCCATATTTCGGCAGTCGAGCGTGCTGGTCTGCGCGGTCTGGACGATGGTCAGAAAGTGACCTTCGATCTGGAAAAGAGCCGTGACGGCCGCGAATCCGCGTCCAACCTCGCTCTGGCATAAGCCTGACGCCTGATTGTCAGGCAGATTTGTTGAAAGCCGCCTGTTTATTGGGCGGCTTTTGCTTTTTCCGGCCAATTGAGACGCTGGTCGAGGCGCGCGCTGGACCTTTCAGCGCTAACGCCCATGTTGATGGTTATGGACACTGTCCGACATATCCCCGAGCTTGATCTTGCCCACCGTCTGGTCCTCGCCACCGATCTGGATGGCACCTTTCTCGGTGGCTCGCCCGCGCATCGTGATCGGCTTTATCGCTGGCTGAACGCCACGTCCGACGCGCTGCTCATCTTCGTGACCGGGCGCGATCCGCGGTTTATCGCCGATCTGTGCGCTTCGGACCATGTTCCGACCCCGACCTATGTCATCGGCGATGTCGGCACGACCATCGCCGAATTCAGGCAAGGTCAGGTCGCGCCCATTGCCGAGCTTGAATCTCACATCCGGATCGGCTGGGAGGGCAAGGCCGAGCGTGTGCGCACCCGGTTATCAGGGGTGCCGGGGCTATGGTTGCAACCCGCGAGCTTCCGGCATCGGCTGTCCTATCAATATGACGAACGGTTTGACCGGAGCGCGCTCTCGGTTCTTGACGGGCTGGAAGTTGATGTCCTCATCTCGCATGGCTGCTTTGTCGATATCCTGCCGCGTGGTGTCAGCAAGGGGCCGTCGTTGCAACGGTTGATCGCGCATCTGGGTCTATCGGCTGAGCGCGTGCTCGTCGCAGGCGACACGCTCAATGATTTGTCGATGTTCGAAACGGGCCTGCATGGCGCTGTCGTCGGCGGGGCCGAAGCCGAACTTCTGGCCGCGACCGCGCATCTGCCACGTGCGCATCGCTGCCGTCACCATGGCGCGGGCGGGATCATCGAAGCGATCCACGCCCATGGCCTGCACCCCAACCCTCCGGAGGTACCGTAATGAAGTCCGATCTTGTCATCGTCTATCACCGTCAGCCCTATGAGGAGGTCGAGATCGACGGCAAGGTGCAGTTTCGCGAGAATTCCAGCCCCAACGGGATCGTTCCGACGATGAAAGGGTTTTTGGGCAAAGCCGAACATGGTGCCTGGGTGGCTTGGAAAGAGGCCGAGGACACCGCCAATCCCGGTTTTGACCCGGTGATCGAGATCACCGACAGTTTCGGTACCTACACGGTCAGCCGCCTGCCACTGACAGCGGAACAGGTGCGCAGCTTCTATCATGTGACGTCGAAAGAGGCGTTCTGGCCGATCCTGCATGGCTTCAAGGAGCGCTACAATTATGACCCGGTCGACTGGCCGACCTTTCGCGCCGTGAATTGGGCCTTTGCCGAGGCGGCGGCGGAACAGGCGACGGATGATGCCGTGATCTGGATTCACGATTACAATCTGTGGCTGGTGCCGGGCTATCTGCGCCAGCTCAAGCCAAAGGCGACGATCTGCTTTTTCCACCACACGCCGTTTCCCGGGCCGGACATGTTCAATGTGCTGCCCTGGCGCGAAGAGATCATCAACAGCCTCATGGCTTGTGACTCGGTGGGCTTTCACATCCCGCGCTATGCGCAGAATTTTGCGGCCGTCGTGCGGTCGATCAAAGGCGCGCGGCTGGTGGAGGAGACTGAGACACCCGCCGCGCTTTCGGCGACGGGCGTGGCGCTGAATGACCGGCGGATGCCTCTGCGGCTGGAGCATGAGGGGGCGACAACCGCGGTGCATACCAACCCGGTGGGCGTGAATTTCGACTATCTCGCAGAGCTTGCCAGGCATCCGAAAGTGCAGGCGCGGGTCGAGGATATTCGTGCCGATCTGGGGGCGTGCAGGCTGATCCTGTCAGTGTCACGCACCGATTACACCAAGGGCAATATCGAGCAACTGGAGGCGTTCGAGCGGCTTCTTGTGCGCCGCCCCGAACTGCACGGCAAGGTGCGGCTGATGCTGGTCTCGGTCGGGGCGAACCGCAACATGACCGCCTATGCCGAGATTCAGGAGCGGATCGAGGCGCTCGCGGGCCGGATCAATGGCAGCTATGGCAGTTTTGAATGGCAGCCAGTGGCGTTGATTTCGACCGCGATCCCGCTGGCGCAATTGGTGGCCTATTACCGTGCCGCCGATGTCGCTTCGATCACGCCACTGGCGGATGGGCTGAACCTCGTGGCCTCGGAATTCTGTGCGGCGCGTGACCCAGACCATCCCGGTGCGCTGGTGCTTTCGGAATTCGCGGGCTGCGCGGTGATGCTGGAAGGGGCGATCCCGGTCAACCCGTTCTCGAATGCCTCAATGGATGCAGCGCTGGATCAGGCACTGGCGATGACGCATGAGGAGGCGGCCTCACGTATGCAGGCCTTGCAGCGTTCGGCCAAAAGCCTTGATATCGGGGTCTGGACCGAGACCGAGATGGCGCATTTCCAGCAGTTGCGTGCCGCACGGCGCGGGACTGTCACGCCCATGCCGGGCGCGCGCCCGGCGGCCTGAGCAGGCGCGCCTTCCCGCCAGGCTCAGAACCGCGCGTCAGTCCTGCAGCTTCTGGTCTTTCTTGCTTTGCATGAGCCGCGCATGGGCGCGCCCGATCATATGCGCGGCGATGGGGGCCGTCAGCAGCAGGAACAGGATCGTCGCAACGACCTTGCTGACAACCTCGCCCGAGCCCTCGTACAGGCCGAGGCCGGCAAGGACCAGCAAGGCACCCAAGGTACCCGCCTTGGTCGAGGCATGCATCCGCGTCAGCAGATCGGGCAGGCGCACGATGCCGATGGCGGCGATCAGAACGAAACCGGCACCCGCCAGCAGGAACAGTCCGACCAGAATATCAATCATGGCTGGTCTCCGCGTTCTGAGGGGTGTCTGTTTCAGGGGTGTCTGCACCCTCGCCATCGCGTTGCAGCCGATGTTCGGCATAGCGGGCCAGCGCCACTGTGGCCAGAAAACCCACCAGCGCCAGCACGATGGCGACATCGAGGAATGAGGGTTCATCCATGAACACGGCATAGACGCCGCAGAACGAGATGATGGTGACGGTCATCATATCCAGCGCCACGACGCGGTCGGCGAGTGACGGCCCCTTGGCCAGCCGAATGAAGGCTACGGCGAGACCCAGCAGGATCAGCAGTAGCGAGACCTGCGCGGCACCGGTGAGAAAGCCAGCAGTCGTCATTTCTCGAATACCCCCATGATCAGGCGCTCGAACCCGTCCTTGATGTTGTGCTGGATCGCCTCGACATCATCAGCGAACATCGCATGCACGATCAGCGTCTCGCGGTCCTCGGTCACATCGACGCTCAACGTCCCAGGTGTCAGCGAGATGAGATTGGTCAGCAGCAGAATCTCGAAATCCGATTTCACGGTCAGCGGAATCTCGATCAATGCGGGCTTGTTCTGCGGCACCGGGCGGATCACGTCCCAGGCGACAGCGATGGATGAGAGCAGCAATTCCCA
>SLJW01000112.1 GCA_007134865.1 Paracoccaceae bacterium
GCTTTTGCGCGGGGCGCGTCAGGCGCCGACCGGGTGCCCCTCGACCTCGCCGGTCGCATCGGGGGTGAAGGTCATGGCCAGTCCGTTGATGCAGTGCCGTTTACCCGTCGGCTCCGGACCGTCATTAAAGATATGCCCCAGATGGCCGCCACAATTGGCGCAATGCACCTCAGTGCGCACCATGAAAAAGCGCCGGTCGGTCTGCGTGCCCACAGCGCCTTCAATTGCATCCCAGAAGCTCGGCCAGCCCGTGCGGCTGTCGTATTTCGTCTCCGACCGATAGAGCGCATTACCGCAGCCCGCGCAATTATAGGTGCCGGCGCGGTCATTCTCCAGCAGCGGCGAGCGTTCGCCCATGAGAGCGTTGGTATATGCGCGCTCGGTCGCGTGTTCGCGCAAAACGGCGAATTGCGCGGGCGTCAGCCGCGCGCGCCATTCCTCCTCGGACAGCGTAAACGGAAATTCCCCGTCACCGGCTTGCGCGGCCTTCGCACCCATGAGCGCAAGACCTGTCGTTACCAAAAAAGAGCGTCGGTTGAACATCGAATCCTCCTGTTGCCTTGGTCATGATACGCATTCGCAGCCGATTTGGTTTCAGCTTAATTGCCGGATGCTATCCTGTCTTCAACAAGCCTGCGTGATCTGGCATGATCGCGCGCATGAGTCTGCCCCCCGGTTTCCTAGATGAACTGCGCAACCGTGTCTCGATCTCTTCGGTGGTCGGGCGCAAGGTTGTCTGGGACATGCGCAAGTCGAACCAGGCCAAGGGCGATTACTGGGCGCCCTGCCCGTTTCATCAGGAAAAAACCGCTTCTTTTCATGTCGATGACCGTAAGGGCTTTTATTATTGCTTCGGTTGTCACGCCAAGGGCGACGCACTGAAATTCCTGCGCGAAACCGAGAATCTGAGCTTCATGGAGGCGGTCGAGATACTGGCGCGCGAGGCGGGCATGACCATGCCCGCGCGCGACCCGCGCGCCGCCGAAAGGGCAGACCGGCTGAGCGAGTTGGCGCAGGTGATGGAGGCAGCGGGCCGCTTCTTCCGTGGCCAGCTTGCCACCAGCGCAGCAGGGCAGGCGCGCGATTACCTCAACGGGCGCGGGCTTGCGCGCGAGACGCAGGAGCGTTTCGAGATCGGTTTCGCGCCATCTGCCCGGCGCGCGCTCTGGGAGCATCTGACCGGCGCGGGGGTCAGCCCCGACAAGATCATAGAGGCCGGGCTTGCCATCGCGCCCGAGGATGGCAGCGCGCCGTATGACCGCTTCCGGGGCCGGATCATGTTCCCGATCCGCGACGCGCGCGGGCGACTGATCGCGTTCGGCGGGCGGGCGATGGACCCGAGCGCGCCTGCCAAATACCTGAACTCGCCCGAAACCCCGCTCTTCGACAAGGGTCGCTCGCTTTACAACGCAGGGCCAGCGCGGAGCGCGGCGGGCAAGCAGCCGCTGATCGTCGCAGAGGGCTACATGGATGTCATCGCCCTGGCCACCGCCGGGTTCGAGGCCGCCGTGGCGCCTCTTGGCACCGCCATCACCGAGGAGCAGTTGCGCATGATCTGGCGGCTGAGCCGAGAGCCCGTGATCGCACTCGATGGCGATGCCGCCGGGCTGCGTGCAGGCTACAAGCTCATCGACCTTGCCCTGCCCCATCTGGGCCCCGAGCAGGCGCTGCGCTTCTGCCTGCTGCCCGGCGGGATGGACCCCGATGATCTGCTGCGCGCCAGCGGCAGCGGGGCCATGCGCAAGCTGATCGAGGGCGCGCTGCCGCTTGTGCAACTTCTGTGGCAACGCGAGACAGAAGGGCAGGTCTTTGACAGCCCCGAGCGGCGCGCAGCGCTCGACATGCGCTTGCGCACGGCACTTGGCCGGATCACCGATACTGGCCTGCGCAGCCATTATGCCGAAGAATTGCGCAATCTTCAGGCGGCCTTCTTTCGTCCTGCGCAACGCACCGGGGCGAAATTCCGCCCACGTTTCACACCACCAACTCAGCCCCTGCCCGCCACGCGCGCGACCCGGCTTGCCGCGACCGAGCACCCCGAGATTGCCGAGCGCATGCGCGAGGAAATCATCCTCGCCATCCTGCTGAACCACCCGGCATTGCTGCCCGAATTCGAGGCTGATCTGGAACGCGCCGAGATGACCAGCCCCCCGCATGAGGTGCTGCGCGACGCGCTGCTGTCCGCGGACCCCGACGCACCCAACCGCCCCGAGGCCGTGCATCTGCTTGACCTCAGCCATATCCGCATAGCGCCACCCGTGCGCCCCGGTGCCGACCCGGAGCTGGCCCGCAATTGCCTGCGCGAGGAATTCGCCAAGCTCTTCACCCGGCGCGGCGCCGCTTTGGAACTGCGCGAGGCGTCCGAGGATCTGGCGCATCTGGCCGATGAGGGGCTGACCTGGCGGCTGCGGCAGGCAGCCGAGATGCGCAACCGTGCCGAGCGCTCGCGGCTGTCGGATTCGACCGATCTGGGCGAAGATCGCGCAGCCCTCGCGGGCCAGCTCGACAAGTTGATCGAATCACAGGTCTGGGTGAAACCGAAAAAGTGACCGAATCGCGACAGATGCGTACGCAACTATGCGGGAATCTCTCTTCTGGAACTGGAAAAACCCGCCCCGCTTCCCTAAATACTCACAATCACGGATAGCCCGGTGTTGATTCGCAAATGCGATTCTCTGTACTGGTGCCACCTCAGTTGCGGGAGCTTTCATGGCCGCCAAAGATACCGACGAAAATCGCCCGGACGACCAGGATAGCGATAGCGGGCAGACCGTCAGCCAGGCCTCGATCAAGAAGATGATTGCCCAGGCGAAAGAACGCGGCTTCATCACCTATGAGCAACTCAACAAGGCGCTCCCGCCCAATGAGGTCTCATCCGAGCAGATCGAGGATGTCATGTCCATGCTCTCAGAGATGGGCATCAACATCATCGAGGATGATGACGAGACCGAGGATGGCGAGAGCAGCACCAAGGGCGAGTTGGTCGAGACCGGCGGCTCGCGCGAGGTCGCAGTCGCGACGAGCAGCAGCGAGGAGAAACTTGACCGCACTGACGACCCGGTGCGGATGTATCTGCGCGAGATGGGTTCGGTCGAACTCTTGTCCCGCGAAGGCGAAATCGCGATTGCCAAGCGCATCGAGGCCGGGCGCAACACCATGATTTCCGGGCTCTGCGAGAGTCCGCTGACCTTTCAGGCCATCACCATCTGGCGCGACGAGCTTCTGAACGAAGATGTTCTGCTGCGTGACGTGATCGATCTTGAAACGACCTTCGGCAACGCGGTTGAGGATGACGAGGACGGCGTGCCGGTCACCGAGGGCATGACACCTGCAGCGCCCGCCCCGCGCGAGCGGAGTTCTGAGCCGGAACTGGACGCTGACGGGAACCCGATCCAGAAGACCGACGAGGACGAGGACGAGGACGATCAGTCCAATCTGTCGCTGGCCGCGATGGAAACCGCGCTGAAGCCGCGCGTGCTCGAGACGCTGGACCGAATCGCACTGGAATTCGAGCATCTTGAAGAGATGCAGAACGCGCGTATGCGGGCGACGCTGAACGAGAAAAGCCGCTTTAGCGAAGATCAGGAGCGCGCTTATCAGAAGCTGCGCGCCGAGATTGTCGAACTGGTGAATTCCCTGCACCTGCACAACAACCGGATCGAGGCGCTCGTTGATCAGCTCTATGGGATCAACAAACGCATCATGTCGATCGACTCGGCGATGGTGCGGCTGGCCGATCAGGCCCGCATCAACCGGCGCGAATTCATCGACGCCTATCGCGGCTCGGAGTTGGATCCGAACTGGTGTGACCGCATGGCCGAGAAGCCGGGACGCGGCTGGCAGGCGCTGATGGAGCGCTCGCGCGACAAGGTTGAGGAATTGCGCAACGAAATGGCGCAGGTCGGCCAATATATCGGCGTCGATATAGAGGAATTCCGCCGCTTCGTGGGCCAGGTGCAGAAGGGCGAAAAGGAAGCGCGGCAAGCCAAGAAAGAGATGGTCGAGGCCAATCTGCGGCTGGTGATCTCGATTGCCAAGAAATACACGAACCGCGGGTTGCAATTCCTTGATCTCATTCAGGAAGGCAATATTGGCCTGATGAAGGCCGTGGACAAGTTCGAGTATCGGCGCGGCTACAAATTCTCTACCTATGCGACCTGGTGGATCCGGCAGGCCATTACGCGGTCCATCGCCGATCAGGCGCGCACGATCCGCATCCCCGTGCATATGATCGAGACGATCAACAAGCTTGTGCGCACGGGTCGGCAGATGCTGCACGAAATCGGTCGCGAGCCGACCTCGGAGGAATTGGCCGAGAAGCTGCAGATGCCGCTCGACAAGGTGCGCAAGGTGATGAAGATCGCCAAGGAGCCGATCAGCCTCGAGACGCCCATCGGCGATGAGGAAGACAGCCAGCTTGGCGATTTCATAGAGGACAAGAACGCGCTTCTGCCGCTCGATTCGGCCATTCAGGATAACCTGCGCGAGACTACCACGCGGGTTCTGTCCTCACTCACCCCGCGTGAGGAGCGTGTGCTGCGGATGCGGTTCGGGATCGGCATGAACACCGACCACACGCTGGAGGAAGTCGGCCAGCAGTTCAGCGTCACCCGCGAGCGCATCCGCCAGATCGAGGCCAAGGCGCTGCGCAAGCTCAAGCATCCGTCGCGCTCGCGCAAATTGCGGAGTTTCCTCGATCAGTGAGCGCGCCCCTCGCCTCGCGCGAGACCGCAAAGCTTGCGATCACGCGCTATGCAA
>SLJW01000084.1 GCA_007134865.1 Paracoccaceae bacterium
GGCAGGGCGGCGATGATGCTGCCCGCGCTCATCATGTGATAGGCGGCGCGGAACTGGCTGTTGAAGGCGGTGATGCCTGCCGTGACGGGTTGGCTTTCCACGCCTTGCGTCAGCACCACGGCCCAGAAATAATCGTTCCAGATGAAGGTGAAGATCAGCACGCTCAGCGCCGCGATGGCCGGGCGCATCAGCGGCAGCACGACATACCAGAAGATGCGGATCTCGCTGACGCCCTCGACGCGGGCCGCCTCGATCAGCTCGCGCGGCAGGGCGCGGATGAAATTGCGCATGAAGAGCGTGCAGAACCCGGTCTGGAACGCAATATGGAAGAGCACCAGCCCCATGCGCGTGTCATAGAGCCCCATGTTCACCGTCAGGTCGCGCACCGGCACCATCAGGATCTGGAAGGGCACGAAATTCCCCGCCACGAACATGAAGAAGATCCAGATATTGCCTCGGAAGCGATACACCCCCAGTGCGAAACCGGTCATGCAGGACAGTGCCACTGCGCCGATCACCGTTGGCACGGTGATGAAGATCGAGTTGAGCAGATAGCGCGGCATGGCGCTGTCGGTGAAAACGCGGCTGTAGTTCTCGAAGCCCGCGAAAGTCGACGGCCAGCCCCAGAGATTGCCTTGGGTGAAATCGGCATCGGGCTTGATCGAGAAAAGCGCGACCATCAAGAGCGGCAGCAGCCACAGGATCAGCGCGAAGGGCAGCAGCGCCTTGTAACCAGCCTGCACGGCGGCGGAGCGGCGTTCGACGGGGGTGGGGAACATGGCTCAGACCCCCCGCTCTTCGCGCCACATGCGCCAAAGGAAAAAGGCGATGTAGACCAGCATGATCAGGAACAGGATCACGGCAATCGCGGCACCATAGCCCATGCGGAAACCGTATTCGGAGAGTGAGACCTCGAACATGTAATAGGCCAGCACGCGGGAGGACCCGAACGGCCCGCCGCTGGTCATGACCGAGACCATGTCGAAGCTGCGCAGCGCGCCGATGACCGTCACCACCACGGCGATGAAGGTGGCGGGGCGCAGTTGCGGCAGGATGACATACCAGAGCATCCGCCAGCCTTTTGCCCCGTCGAGCCGCGCGGCCTCGACCTGTTCGGGATCGACCGCGTTCAGACCCGTCAGATAGAGGATCATGCAATAGGCCACCTGCGGCCACAGCCCGGCGGCGATGATGCCATAAGTGACCGTGTTGGGGTTGCCGAGGATGTTGACAGGCCCCGCACCAAACAGCCCGAGAATGGGATTCAGCAGCCCGATCGAGGGGTTGTAGAACCAGGCGAAAACCAGCCCGACGACGACCTGAGAGATCACAAAGGGAAAGAAGAACAGCGACTTGTAGAGCCTTATGCCGCGCACCTGCTGGTTCAGGAACAGCGCGATGAACAGCCCGCCGGGGATCGCCAGCAGATAGAGCACCAGCCAGCGGACATTGTTCCACAGCGACGTGTAGAAGGCCGGATCATCGAACAGCCGCTCGTAATTCTGCATCCCGATATAGCGCGCCTCGCCCAGCCCATCCCAGCGATAGAGGCTGATGTGGAAGCTCTGGAAGATCGGGAAGATCACATAGATCGCGAAGAACACGATCCCGGGCGCCAGAAAAAGCCAGGGCGCCAGCTTCATCTGGTTGCTGCGCCAATAGCCGCGTGCCGGGGGCGGAGCGGGTTCGGTGATGATGGGGGCGGCCATGGTCGTCCTGCGCATCTGGTGTCAGTAAACCGGCCGGGGCAGCCCGAAAGCCACCCCGACCGCGGGAGGAACCCCTCAATCCTCGAGGATGCGCTGGCGCACGCTTTCCAGCCGGTTCAGGATCGCGTCGAGATTGTCAGGCATGACCATGAACTCCTGAAAGCCCTCCATCCCGGCGGAGGCCATCTCGGCATCCGCATCACGGTCGAAGAACTGCGCGATACCGCCAGTTGCATTGGACAGCATCTCGAACCCCGCCTGAATGAACTTGTCATCGGCGACCGTCGCATTGCTGTTTATCGGCAACTGCCCCAGCACCTCATTGGCGATGGTCTGGTTTTCGGCGCTGGCGACATAGAGCAGGAATTCGCGCGCGGCTTCCTTGTTCTGAGCCTGTGCCGGGATGTGCAGCGTGTCGGTGGGCGCATCTTCGGCCATCGGGATACCCGGCGTGATTTCCGGGAATTGGTAGAAGCCCACCTGATCATCGGTCAGCCCCGCATCGCGCAGCGGCTCGACCAGGAAGTTGCCCATGAGGTAGGCCGCGGCCTGTCCGTTGACCAGATAGGGCTGCGCCTCCTGCCAAGTATAGGCTGTGTGGTTGTCGATGAAGGCGCCCATGTCGATCAGCGTCCGCCAATTGTCGAAGGTCTCGCGCACGCGGTCATCGGTCCAGGGGATTTCATTGGCGGTCAGCGCCATGTGGAAATCATAGCCATGGGTGCGCAGGTTCAGGTAGTCGAACCAACCGCCTGCGGTCCACAGAAAGCGCGTGCCGATGGTGTAGCACTTGCGTCCCGAATCGAGGATCGCCTGACAGTTGGCAATCTCTTCCTCCCAGGTCGTCGCCGGGGTCAGGCCGAGTTCCTCGTAGATGTCCGAGCGGTAGTAGATGCCCCACTGGTAATAGGTGTAGGGCACACCCCACTGCTTGCCGTCGAGGGTTAGCGCCGGTCGCGTCGAGGCCAGTTCTTCCCCCATGGGGCCATCCCAGAGATCCGAGACATCTTCGAACAGCCCGGCATTGACGTAGGGCCGCATCCGGTTGCCGGCATACCAACCGTTCACGTCCGGCGCATTGGCGGTCAGGTAGTTGCGGATCTGGGTCTTGTTCGCCTCGCGGTCGATCAGGGTCAGCTCGATATTCAGATCGGGGTGCATTTCCTGAAAGCGCTCGACCATCCCTTCGATGGCGGCACGCGGCGCCGGATTCTGGTCATTGAAGAAGATGCGCAGATCGCCGGTCAGTTCGGCGCTGGCGGGCACGGCAAGCGCCGTCGTCATTGCCAGCGCGGCCGCCGCGCTCTTGAGTGTGAACTGCATGTTTTCCTCCCTTGCAGGTTTCACTATTTGAAACTTACTTTTATATATTGAAAAAGATGATCCGACTCGCTACGCCTTGTCAAGAAGAGTTTGCGTGCTCGGGGGAGGGGAGATGGCCGCAAATCCCGCTGCAGACGGCACAGTTGCAAAGGCGCTCAATGTGCTCGATTTGGTCGCGGCGCGTGCGCGCCCGGTGCGGTTTTCCGACCTGCTCGACGAAAGCCCCTATCCCAAGGCCACGCTCTATCGGCTGCTGCAAACGCTGGTCGGGCAGGGGATGCTCGCCTATGACGCGCAGGCGGGCAGCTATACGCTGGGTATGCGGCTGGTGCGGCTGGCCCATGTGGCCTGGCAGCAAAGCTCGCTCGCGCCCATCGCGCGCCCGCATCTGGACCGGCTCTCGGCCGAAGTGGGCGAGACCGTGCATCTGGCACAACTGGACAATGCGCAGGTGCTGTATGTCGACAAACGCAATGCCCGCGACCCGGTGCGCATGTATTCGCAGGCGGGCAAGGTGGGGCCGGCCTATTGCACAGGTGTCGGCAAGGCGATGCTGGCCTTCCTGCCCGAGGCACAACTGCCGGGCATGCTCGCGCAGCAAAGCTGGCACCGCTTTACCGATAAAACGCTGACTTCGCCCGAAGCGCTGCGGGCTGAACTCGCCGCAATCCGTGCGCGCGGTTACGCCTTCGACAATGAGGAGCACGAACCCGGGATCATCTGCGTTGCGGTGCCGATCCTGTCGTCAAGCGGTTCGGTCTTCGGCGCGCTCTCGGTCACGTCCACGACAGCGCGCACGGATCTGAACGTGCTGGAGGCGCTGGTGCCGACCATTCGCGACATTGCGCAAACCATTGCTGCCGAAACCGAAAACTGGCGATTTCCCGAAGAGGGCGCCCAACACAGCCGAAAGAGGGCCTGATCCATGTCCGGAGTGACGCTTAACACTGTCATCAAGAAATATGGCGAGACCCAGGTCATCCACGGGGTGGATCTGGGCATTGATCCGGGCGAATTTTGTGTCTTCGTCGGGCCCTCGGGCTGCGGGAAATCAACGCTGTTGCGCATGATCGCAGGGCTGGAGGAAACCACCAGCGGCGAAATCCGTATCGGCGCGCGCGATGTCACGCGGCTGGACCCGGCGCAGCGCGGTGTGGCAATGGTGTTCCAGACCTATGCGCTCTACCCGCACATGACCGTGGCCGAGAATATGGGTTTCGGGCTGAAGATGAACGGCCACCCCAAAGCCGAGATCCGCGAGAAGGTGGCGAAAGCCGCCGAAATCCTACGCCTGAATGACTACCTGACCCGCAGGCCCAAGGCGCTTTCGGGCGGGCAACGCCAGCGCGTGGCGATTGGTCGGGCCATCGTGCGCGGGCCGGAGGTGTTCCTGTTCGACGAGCCGCTCTCCAACCTCGACGCTGAATTGCGCGTGGAAATGCGGGTCGAGATCGCACGGCTGCACCGCGAGATCGGGGCAACGATGATCTATGTGACCCATGATCAGGTCGAGGCGATGACGCTGGCCGACAAGATCGTGGTGCTGCGCGGCGGGCGGGTCGAGCAGGTGGGCGCGCCGCTCGACCTCTACCGCGACCCGGATAACCTGTTCGTCGCGGGCTTCATCGGCTCGCCCGCGATGAACCTCGTGGCCGCGCGCCC
>SLJW01000211.1 GCA_007134865.1 Paracoccaceae bacterium
AACCCGCACCCGCTGGGTGATCCATGAAACCCGCCCCTCGAAGCCATCAACACCATGATTTATATTGATAATACCATGGTCACGACAGCGAAATCAGAGATCTACTTGGGGAATGCGGGTTAAGCCAGAGTGTATTCGGAGGGTATCGACACAGTCAGGGACGCCCGGCGAACCGCGCGTTTCGGTTTAGCGCGACAGCGCCGGGTCATCGCCTCGTGCGCCCGCGATTCCTGTCAGATCGCGAGGAAGGTGGCCTCGTTCCGTGGGGCGTGTCATCTGGTTGCTCTGGATACCTTGGCCGGATCGATGAACCACGTGTCCAGATCCAGTGTCGACCGGTTTCCGATTGCACCATAGTTCGTGTCCAGCCAGGCATCGGCCCAGCCGCGACCGAGGTTGAACAATTTGCGGAGATACCCCCACTCGGCATTCGATTTGCTGGAGGCGGACAGATCCTGAACTTCTGCATCTGTGTGGATGAGGTGCAGATAGGTATGACCGGCGGCCCCGAGGTCGACACCCTTCTCGTCGATGATCTGCTGCATGAGATGGATGGCGCGCAATTCCTTTATCAGCGCCGTATTGAAACTGATCTCATTGACCCTGTTGATGATATCACGTGCGCTGCGCGGGGTATCGTGGCGCACAACCGGGTTGATCTGGATAATCACGATGTCAGGGCTGGCAGAGCTTGTGACCAGGGGCATAAGCGCGGGATTACCACTGAAACCGCCGTCCCAGTACGCCTCACCCTCGATTTCAACAGCTCTGCTGGTCTGTGGCAGGCAGGCCGATGCCATGACCGCATCCGCCGTGACGGCCCCTCGCGAAAAGATCCGGGCCCGGCCGGTGCGCACCTGGGTCGCAGTCACATGAACCGAGATCTCCCGGCAGTGATTTACATTACAGAAATCCACCTGCTGTTCAAGGATGACACGCAACGGATCCACACCGAGCGGATTCAGATCATAGGGTGAAAACGTGCGACTCACCCAATCCATGAAAAGATAGCCCGGGGAGCGATCCAGACTGTAGTTTCCGGTAATTCTGTCCCAGGGACTGCGCTGGATGGGCGAGAAGCGCGCGGCGTCACTGACCGCTTTCCAGAAATCGTGCAGGGCTGCACGGGCGCCATCGCGACCTCCACGCTCGAAACCGTCGGCCAGCACCACGGCATTCATCGCGCCTGCGCTGGTTCCGCTGATCTCGGCAATCGACAGGCGCTCATCTTCCAGCAACCGATCGAGAACGCCCCAGGTGAGCGCCCCATGCGATCCTCCGCCTTGCAAAGCAAGACTTATGCTCTTGCCCGCTTCCTGCTGTGCCATTGGCCACCTCTTTCGCTGCATTGCAGCATAGACTGTCCGGTCTTTCAGGTCAACGTTGCGGGGTAGGCTGGCGATGTGGACTTCCGAGGCGCGGTTGATATTCGAAGGCTCGGCAGGCTCACGACGCACCGGAACTCAATCTTGCCTGCTGAAGCGACAGGATCCAGTCTGAGCTCCCCTTTCTCAGGACCACTCTTCGTCGAGCCCTTCCTTCTTTTATGTGCCATCATGCGGCGGCGTGAGCAATGGGCGCAGGTGCGGAGCCGACAGGTATCTCAATTTGCCGTGCGGGGGCTCGGTGTTGTAGTCGATCCTCCATGCCATGACGTCGACAATCCGTTTGTCTCGGACGGGGGCGCAAGTGACCACGGGCGCGACTGAGAACCTGACCCTGACGAGTGTCGCGCTGGCCATCCGTCCGCCCGACCACATCACGAGAGAGATGTCGGCGGGGACTCTCGCACCTCCGGGCGCCCAAGTCCGCGAAAGGGGGCAGGGCGTCTACCCCGGCTATACGGCGCCCGACGACGCCTGCAGCGGCGATACGGAGATGCGCCGTTCCAACCGGGGGTAGAGCAGGCCAAGAAACACCCCCCGCAGCAGATTCAGCACGATAAGCGCGGTCCAGAGAGCTTGGTTGCCCCAGATCGGTACGGCCCACCAGATGATCAGACCATAGATCGCGACCGCCAGGATGACCGTGTTGCGCATCTCGCGCGTGCCAGTGGCTCCGATGAAGATGCCATCAAGCATGTACGCCCCAAGCCCCAGTATCGACAAGGCAACGACAAAGGGAAGGAACTCGCGTGCGGTTGCCCGCACGCCTGCGTCAAGCGCCATCAGATCGATCACTGCGGGCCCTGCAAGCCAGAACCCCGCTGCCATCAGGCTCGCCGCGCCAAGCCCCCAGATCGAAGCGCGCAGGCTCGCGCGCCGCATCGCCGCAACCGACCCCGCTCCGACCGCCTGGCCGACGAGCGCTTCGGCCGCAAAGGCGAAGCCGTCAAGCGCATAGGCAGCAATCATGAGGAACTGCCATAGGACCTGATTGGCCGCGAGTTCGACATCACCGAATCCGGCCGAGACGAAGAGAAACCCGGTCATCGCCGCCTGCAAGGCAATGGTCCGGAACATGATGTCGGAGTTGACCGTCCACATACGCTTGAGCCGCGCGCGCTCGAAGACGCGCGGCCAGTCGCGCCATTGCGCCCCGGAAAACGCCGCGCGGCACAACCACAGCCCGAGCGCCAGCGCAGAGACCTCGGAGATCAGCGTGGCGATTGCCACTCCCTTGACCCCCCAGCCGAGGCCCAGCACGAACCACAGATCGAGCGCGATGTTCAGCCCGTTCATCCAGAGCTGCAAGACCAGCACCCCGCGGGTGCGCTCTGTCGCGATCAGCCAGCCATTGATCGCGTAGAGAGCGATCGTGGCCGGGGCGCCCCAAATGCGGATTGACAGATAGGCTCGCGCGAGCCCCTCGACCTCGGCGCTGGCAGGCGCGATGCGGAAGGCTGCGCCCATGATCGCCGCCTGAGCCGCAACCATCACCACGCCCGCGGCCAGCCCGATCATGATGCCGCGCGTGAGGATGGCGCCGCTCTCGGCCAGATCGCGCGCCCCCACGGCCTGCGCCACGAGCCCCGTGGTGCCCATACGCAGGAAGCCGAAGATCCAATAGATCGACGCAAGGATGATTGCGCCAAGTCCGACAGCGCCAATCGGGGCGGCCTCGCCAAGCTGGCCCACCACGCCAGTGTCGACAGCGCCCAGGATCGGGACCGAGAGATTAGCCAAAACGATAGGAACCGCGATCCTGAGGATGCGGCGGTCCGTCAGCGGTGCGGGCTCAGTCACTTTTCGGGGCGGGCATCAGGAAATGGCCGGTCGCCTGGGCGAAGAGCCGCGCCCGGTTGTCCTGCCATGCTTCGACATGCACCGACGCATAGCGCCGCCCCGAGCGATTGACGCGCGCGCGCGCATAGGCGTCGCGCGGCAGGCCGGTGCGCAGGTAATCGACCGTAAAGTCGATAGTCTTCGGCAGGCGCGGCAGGTTTTCGACAAGCTGTTCCGGCGTGATGCGCCCGCTTTCCAGCTCTTCCCAGAGGATCGCCCAACTCAGCTCGATTATCGCCGTGACTTCGAGGAACGAGGCGATGACACCCCCGTGCAGCGCGGGCAGAGCCGGGTTGCCGATCAGCTTCTCGTCATAGGACAAATTCGCGGTCAGCTCGTCGCCTCGCCGCTCGAAGCCAATTCCGAGGAAGCGTGCATAGGGCACGGCACCGACAAGGGCCTTGAGCGCCGTGTCGCGGCGGTGCTTGACCGTCTGGACTGGCTCCGGGCGTCTCATCCTGCACCCTCGGCACGATCGACAGTGAAGGCGCCGCTCGCGGTCGCCACAGGGGTTGCCGTCTCCGCGTCATGGGCCGTGGCGCGCACAAAGGCAACCGATCGGGTGATGTGGTAACATTCTGCCCGGGCTGTGATCCGCTGGCCGGGGGTCGCCGCGCGCATGTAGTCGATGCGCAGATCGATGGTAGCCGTGCTTCGTGTGCCCGGTGTCGACAGCACTGCTGCGCCCCCGCAGGTGTCCATCAGCGCCGAGACCGCGCCCCCATGGATCACCCCGGTCGCCGGGTCGCCCACGAAGCGTTGGTCCCAATCCATCGAGATCTGCGCGCGCCCCTCGCCGATCTGGTCGAGGGTCATGCCGAGCGCCTGCGCGAAGGGCAGGGCGTTAATGAAGTTCTGCGGAGTCTCGGTGGTCATGATGCCGGGTTGCCTTTGCAGTTTCCACACGCAACTCTGCGCGCGATTGCAATGGAATGACAAGACCGGGATTGTCGATTGCATAGGTCTCGCTGCAGGCATAGCATCAGTCTGATTGGGGAGATCGGATGACGGATGCCAGGCTGAGCTTCAAGGAAATGTGCGCGAAGTTCGACGTGACGCCGCGGACCTTGCGCTATTACGAATATATCGAGTTGCTCAGCCCCGAGAAAGAGGGCCGCAACCGCTTCTACACTGCGCGCGAAGTGGCGCGGATGACGCTGATCATGCGCGGCCGGCGCTTCGGGTTCAGCCTTGAAGAGATCCGCCAGTGGCTGGAGATCTATCAGAAGCAAGGGACCGATCCTCAGCTTCGTGCTTGGCTCGAGATGGCCGACCGACAACTGGTTGCTCTGCGCTTGCAGGCTGAGGAACTGGAGCGCACGATTGCAGATCTTGCACAACTCCGCGATGAGGCGGCGGCGCTTCTGAAAACGCGGTAAAGCCTGTGTGACCGGCCTTCATGACGCCGCGTTTTGCTTTACGTTAACGTCAACATGCGTATTGTGTCTTTGAACC
>SLJW01000160.1 GCA_007134865.1 Paracoccaceae bacterium
GTTTCTATAATAGGAAACGAAACGTCTTGCAAGAGGAAAATGCATCCATCCTAGCTTGCCAACTCCTTATCGGTCGCGCGTCGCTACGGTGAGAAACCCGGCCGGGTCGAGCGCAAGGAGAGGGAAAGAACTGCCGCAACCGGCACATCTGTTTGGCATGTTCCCGGATTCGACAACCGAGCACGACGTCAGTGAACCGTCTCCTGCCCGCAGCACTTCTTGAATTTGCGCCCCGATCCGCAGGGGCAAGGGTCGTTCCGGCCGACTTTCGTATTTCGAACTGGCAAGCCTGGAGCGCGTTGCGCTCAAAGCAAGCCTCCTGTTGATCCGCCTATTCACAGGTGCAACGCTCTGCCATAGCGCCCCGCGCCCTACGACAAAGGTATGCCTACGAAACTGTTGATTAACTCTGAAAACCCCTTCAGTGTTTGCTTCCGACAGGCGAAAGGGGGACGCCGTGTCAGAGCGCGAGCATCTACGGGAAATTGATCAGGTCCTTTCCGGGCATTCGATTGCCCGCGATGACTTCGTAACGCAATCCTGGCGGCGCTGTGTCGAGCATTATGGCATGGATCCGACCAAGCCGAGCCCGGCGCATATCGTTACGGACAGCCTGCTGCGCGAACACGTCGAGCAATCCGAGCAGTTGATCACCATAGCCCGCAGCGGGCTAAACGCACTGTTTCGCCAGCTCGCCGGGCGCAACTATGTGCTGCTTCTCGCCGATGCCAAAGGCGTAACAGTCGATTACTTCGGCGATCCGCAATTCGAGGAGGATCTGCGCACGGCCGGGCTCTATCTCGGCTCGGACTGGTCCGAGGACGTAGCAGGCACCTGTGGCGTCGGCTCCTGCATCGTAACCGAACAAGCGATCACAGTCCATCAGACAGATCATTTCGACCTTACGCATACGCCGCTCTCCTGCACGGCCGCACCGATTTTCGACACATCGGGCAAGCTGACCGCTGTGCTCGACATCTCGCTGTTGCGCTCGCCTCAGCCCAAGATCAGCCAGCGCCTTGCCCTGAGCATGGTCACGGCGAGTGCGCGCAGGGTGGAAATGGCCAATCTGATGGCTCAGAGCCGCGATGAATGGGTGCTGCGCTTCTCGACCAGCCCGGAGTTTCTGGATGTCGACCCCGAGGCCGCCGTAGCGCTCGACGGCTCGGGGCAGATCATCGGGATGACGCATGGCGCCAAGACCCTTTTCGCCACCGCGGACAAGCCCTTGCTCGGCCAGCGGATCGACCAGTTTCTGAACATCTCGATCGACAATCTGCCCGATCTGATGCGCGACCGGCCAACGCAGGACCGGCTCATCAGCCTGCATGACGGACAGGCGCTTTTTGGACATGCCATCGCGCCGCAAAAGGCGCGGGTGCGGCTGCCGAGCGAGATGGAAAAGCGACCGGCGGCCTTTCGCAATCTCTGCGGGGAGGATCCGGCGATGCTGGCCCTCATCGCCGATGCGGCGCAGCTCGCACCGTCGCATGTGCCACTGATGATCTGCGGCGAGACCGGAAGCGGCAAGGGAACGCTGGCCCGCGCCATCCATGTGACAGCCGGGGGCGCAAAGAGCTATCAAGTGCTCAACTGCACAGTCGCCCCGCCCGACCTGCCCGCACTCGAGGATGCACCCGAGAGCGGGACGCTCTTCATCGACAATCTTGATGCGCTCGACGCCGCCGGGCAAGGCGCCCTGCTTGACTGGATCCTGCGCATCGAAGCGCTGCCGCTCAAGCGCCGCCCACGCTTTATCGCCGCCGCGTCCGAGGCGCTTGTGGAGGCGGTGAGCGAAGGGCGCTTTCGGAAGGATCTATATTTCCGGCTTGCCGCCGCCAGGCTCGTGCTGCCCGCCTTACGCCATCGGGAGGATATCGACTGGGTGATCGACCGGAGCCTTCGCCGCGTCGGGCATGCGCGCCCTGCTGCGCTGAAGCTCTCACCCGCCGCGCGGACGGCGCTCAAGGCGCGCAACTGGCCGGGCAATCTGCGCGAACTGGCCCAGACACTGGAAGTTGCGGCCATGCTCGCAGTTGGCGATGTGATCGACCAACCGGACCTGCCGCCCGAGCCACTGCAGGCCGCGCCGCAGGAGGAGACGCTAGCGCAGGTGCTGGCGGCGTGTAACGGCAACATGGCGCTAGCGGCGCGGCGTTTGGGGGTGAACCGCTCAACAGTGCTGCGCCGCGCGCGGCGTGAAGGGCTGTTGCGCTAGCGTGTTGCGCCTTGTTGCGCCTGCAACGCGGGCACCGGATTCCTGACGAAACATGTCCCTCGGGCCTTGCGTGCCAAGACAGGCCCTACCTTTTGCGCTAACCCTCCCACACGGAGGAATTGGTTAGCATAAGGGAGGACTTCATGCTCGACACCACCAAACAGGACGAGGTCAACGCATTCCTGCAAAGCTTCGGGGCGGCGCTTGAAAAAGGCGATATCGACGCGGCCGTGGCGCATTTTCTGGATGAGAGCTACTGGCGCGACCTCGTCACCTTCACCTGGAACCTGCACACAAGCGAAGGCAAGGACGAGATCGCAGAGATGCTGCGGGCACAATTGAACGAGGTGAAGCCCTCGGGCTGGAAGATCGCCGAGGGAGAGACTGCAAGTGAAGAGGACGGTGTCACCACCGCCTGGATCGAGTTCGAGACGGCCGTTGCGCGCGGCTACGGCCTGATACGGCTCAAGGATAACAAAATCTGGACGCTTCTGACCACGATGGTCGAGCTAAAGGGCCATGAGGAGCCCGCAGGCTTCGACCGCCCGCTTGGTGCAAAGCATGGCGCGGGCAAGCACCGGACAACCTGGGCCGAAGAACGCGAGGCCGAGCTGCGTGAGCTGGGCTACACACGTCAGCCTTATGTGCTGATCGTCGGAGGCGGTCAGGGTGGCATCGCACTTGGCGCGCGGCTGCGCCAGCTTGGTGTGCCCACAATCATCGTGGAAAAAAACGACCGGCCTGGCGACAGTTGGCGCAACCGCTACAAGTCGCTCTGTCTGCATGACCCGGTCTGGTATGATCATCTGCCCTATATCAAGTTTCCCGAGAACTGGCCGATCTTCTCACCCAAGGACAAGATCGGCGACTGGCTCGAGATGTATGCCAAGGTAATGGAGCTCAATTACTGGACACGCACAACCTGTAAATCGGCTAGCTATGACGAGGCGAGCGGCGAATGGACCGTCGTCGTCGACCGCGACGGCGAGGAGGTCACGCTAAAGCCTAAGCAGCTTGTCCTTGCGACCGGGATGTCCGGCAAGCCCAATATGCCGCAATTTCCGGGCATGGAACGCTTCAAGGGCGATCAGCACCATTCCTCCCAGCATCCTGGCCCTGATGCCTATCGCGGCAAGAAGGCGGTCGTGATCGGGTCGAACAACTCGGCCCATGACATCTGTGCGGCGCTTTGGGAGAACGATGTCGATGTGACTATGGTCCAGCGCTCGACCACACATATTGTGCGCTCGGATACGCTGATGGATATCGGTCTCGGCGCGCTCTATTCGGAGGAAGCCGTGCGTAATGGCGTGACCACGGAGAAGGCTGATCTGATCTTCGCCTCTCTGCCCTACAGGATCCTGCATGAATTCCAGATCCCGCTCTATGACAAGATGCGCGAGGTCGATGCGGAATTCTATGAGGGGCTCGAGAAGGCCGGGTTCTGGCTCGACTGGGGCGCCGATGGCTCGGGGCTCTTCATGAAATACCTCCGCCGCGGCTCTGGTTATTACATCGATATCGGCGCTAGCCAGCTGATCATCGATGGCGAGATTAAGCTCGCCCATGGCAATGTGAAGGAAATTGTCGAGGACGGTGTGGTGCTGGAAGACGGCACGAAGCTCGAGGCGGATGTAATCGTCTATGCTACGGGCTATGGCTCGATGAATGGCTGGGCAGCAGAGCTGATCGGGCAAGATGTGGCCGACAAGGTAGGGAAATGCTGGGGACTAGGCTCTGACACACCCAAGGATCCCGGTCCTTGGGTGGGCGAGCAGCGCAACATGTGGAAGCCCACGCAGCAAGAAGCGCTGTGGTTCCATGGTGGCAACCTGCACCAGTCGCGGCATTACTCGCAATTCTTATCGCTGCAACTGAAAGCACGGATGGAAGGTATCGACACACCGGTCTACGGCATCCCCGAGACCCATCATCTGGGCTGACGGCCCGCACCTTGGCGTGGCGCGGGCTGCGCCAAGGTGGATCCCACATATTGACCCAATCTGAAAGGAGACTGTGAGGAGCATATCCCAGATATGTGCGGCAGTCCGGCGCAAATCGCGCGATCTGTGTGTCGAGACAGTTGCGATCATTGCACGTCCGGCACAGTTTGTTCAGCATCATGAGGTTCTACAGGAGCGCTCGCGCTAATGAGTTGCATCTCGGTTGGTGAGGCTGGCGAAAAGGCGGGCCTATCCCCGCGTGTGCGGGGGAACCGCGAAAAGTCGCTGCGAAGTCCGTTTATCTGTTCCTCGATCCGCCCAAGATGAACCGCCTGCACCTGCGAAGCATCGGCCATAGCTTCAATCTGTCGCGTCAGTCGCGCCATGTCGCGATCAACGACCGTCACCCGCGCATCCACCGCATCAATCTTGCTGTCCAGCTTGCCCGCAAACCAAACCCCGCCTGAGACCAGCCCGATAAACTGA
>SLJW01000012.1 GCA_007134865.1 Paracoccaceae bacterium
ATCGGCGATGTGCTGCTTGCATGGGAAAACGAAGCTTATCTTGCCCTCGCGGAACTTGGTGAAGATCAGTTCGAGATCATCGTGCCGTCGGTTTCGGTGCTGGCTGAACCCCCGATTGCACTGGTCGAAGGTAATCTGGGTGATGACGCAACGCGGGCACTGGCTACGGCCTATCTCGAGCAACTCTACAGCCCCGAGGCACAGGCGATGGCACTGCGGCACTACTACCGCGCGTGGGATGTGTCGGCCGCTGACCCTGCGGATGTCGAGCGCTTTCCCGACCTCGTGCGCCTGACCATCGAGGATTTCGGCGGCTGGGCCGTGGTACAGCCTGAACATTTTGGCGATGGCGGCATCTTCGACCAGATTTATGATGGGCAGTAGCGTCATGGCATCCCGGTCCTTCAACCTCAAAGCCCCCACCCCTATGCCGGGGTGGGGGCTCTCCTTCGGGATCATGCTGACAATGCTGTCGGTGGTGGTCCTGATCCCCATGGCGGTCCTGCTCTGGCGCGGCTTTGTCGGCTTCGGCGCGGCCGAGATGTGGGCCGTGATCAATCGCCCCCGTGTCTGGAACGCGCTGCAACTCAGCTTTCGGGCAGCCCTTGTCGCCTCGCTGTTCAATCTTGTGTTCGGGGTGCTGCTCGCCTGGGTTCTGGTGCGCTACCGATTTCCCGGCAAGCGGATCATTGATGCCGCCGTGGACCTGCCCTTTGCGTTGCCCACAGCAGTCGCAGGCATTGCGTTGACGGCGATCTATGCACCCAATGGCGTGTTCGGTTCTTTCATCGTGCAGAATTTCGGCATCCGCGTGGCCTATACCGAATTGGGTATCTGGATTGCGCTAATCTTCGTGGGCCTGCCCTTCGTTGTGCGCACTGTCCAGCCAGTGATCGAGGAGATTGACCGCGAAACTGAAGAAGCGAGTGCCACACTCGGCGCCTCGCGCCTGCGCACGCTGACCCATGTGGTTCTTCCTATGCTGGCCCCGGCTGCACTTACGGGCTTCGCGCTGGCGCTCGCACGATCGGTTGGCGAATACGGCTCGGTGATCTTCATTGCGGGCAACTTGCCAAATGTGACCGAGATAGCCCCGCTGCTGATCGTCATCCGGCTGGAAGAGTTCGACTATGACGGCGCAGTCGCCATCGCCATCGCCATGCTCGCGATTTCCTTCGCGCTGCTGTTGGCGATCAATCTCATCCAAATCTGGAGCCGCCGCCGCATGGGCGCGGTGTAATGGAGGACGACATGAACGCCGAAAAACATAGACCGGACACAACCCTGCAAAGCGCGTTTCTTGCCTATACGTTCGCCTATCATCTGTTCGCAATAGGGGCCGCTGCAATGCTGGTTCTGGCGGGCCATGCGGTGATTGTTAGTGCGCTGGTGTGGTGCCTGATTGCCTCTGTACCTGCGGTGTTTCTTGCCATTATCGGCGCGCTCTACCGCGAACCTGAGGAAGAAAAACGACACATCTCATCACCCCAGCTTCCCGCAACGCGCGCCAAAATGGCAGCCGCGCAGCCCGGACGGGAATTGCGGATATGATCAGCCTTCCTTCACCCACCGGGCGTGCTGCACAGGCAAGCAGACGGCCATTCCGGTCAGCAACGACCGAGCCGCTGGTCATAAAATGGACCCTGATCGGGCTTTGCTTTTCGGTGCTGACGGTCCTGCTGTTCGCACCCCTGATCGCCATCTTCGACGAGGCGCTGCGGCGCGGCTGGGCCTTTGCGCTGGCCTCGCTTTCGGAACCCGATGCGCAATCAGCGATCCGTCTAACACTGCTCGTCGCTGCCATAACCGTGCCGCTGAACGCGATCTTCGGCATCGCGGCCGCTTGGGCCATCACCAAGTTCGACTGGCGCGGCAAGGCGTGGGTGATCACGCTGATCGACCTTCCCTTCTCGATCTCACCCGTGGTGGCAGGGCTGTTGTTTGTTCTGATGTTCGGATCAAACACGGCACTCGGGGTTTGGCTGGTTGCAAACGGTTTTCCCATCGTCTTTGCCGTGCCTGGGATTTTACTGGCCACGCTGTTCATCACCTTCCCCTTTGTGGCGCGAGAACTAATCCCGGTGATGCTGGAGCAGGGCCGTGCCGAGGAAGAGGCCGCGCTGACGCTGGGTGCATCGGGCTGGCGGACCTTCGTGACGGTCACCTTGCCCAATATCCGTTGGGCGCTGCTATACGGTGTCCTTTTGTGCAACGCCCGCGCCATGGGCGAATTTGGGGCCGTGGCGGTGGTTTCCGGCAAGATCCGGGGCCAGACCACCACAATGCCGCTGATGATCGAGATGTTTTACAACGAGTATCTGTCAGTCGCGGCCTTCACGATGGCGGGCGTTCTGGCGCTGCTGGCCTTTGTCACACTGACCCTGAAATCGGTACTGGAATGGCGGTATGCCGACCAGTTGGCCGCAACCCATCGTCATTGAAGGAGACTGCCATGAATATCGATATCGAAGAGATTTCCAAGGATTTCAACTCAACTTTCGCGCTGCACCCGGTGTCGCTGTCTATTCCTTCGGGCACGCTGGTGGCGCTGCTTGGCCCCTCTGGCTCGGGCAAGACGACGCTTTTACGCATCCTTGGTGGGCTGGAATTCCCCACAGCGGGGCGCGTGTTGTTTGACGCCTCTGACGCCACGGGGCTGAGCGTGCAAGTGCGCCGCGCGGGGTTTGTGTTCCAGTCTTATGCCCTGTTTAGGCATATGACGGTCTTCGACAATATCGCCTATGGTCTGCGCGCGCGACCGCGCAAGTCCCGGCCCCAGTCGGGGGAAATTACGCGCAGGGTGACAAAGCTGCTGGAACTGATCAAGCTGCCCGATATCGGCGCGCGCTACCCCAACCAGCTCTCTGGCGGCCAGCGCCAGCGCGTGGCGCTGGCCCGTGCGCTGGCCATTGAGCCGCGTATGTTGTTGCTAGATGAACCATTCGGAGCGCTAGATGCCAAGGTCAGGAAGGAACTGCGCCAGGGCCTGCGTGACATTCACGACACCACCGGCCTGACGACAGTCTTCGTCACGCATGATCAGGAAGAAGCGATGCAACTGGCCGATCTGGTCGTCGTCATGTCGATGGGCCGCATCGAGCAGGTCGGAAAACCTGACGATATCCGCGCGCGCCCGAAAACCCCCTTCGTGCGCGAGTTCATCTCTGCATGAGGCAGGCCATTCGCACTTGTGACAATTCTCGCAGCGCAGACAGCGCCCAGAAGGAGGGGCGTCGATGAGTGACGTTTCCCTTGACCGGATCGACCGGAAAATCCTGTTCGAACTCATGCAGGACGCCACTTTGCCCGTGGCAACACTGGCCGAGCGTGTCGGCCTTTCGCAGACGCCGTGCTGGAAGCGCGTCCAGAAACTGGAAGCCGCAGGTGTCATCACGAGCCGCGTCGCGTTGGTCGATCCGGAAAAGATCGGCCTCGGCCTGACAGTCTTTGTCGAGATCGAAGCGGCGGACCATACTCCAGAATGGCGCGGGGCATTCGCTGAGCTAGTGACGGACTACTCCGAGATCGTCGAGGTTCACCGCATGGCGGGCGAGGTCGACTATCTGCTGAAGGTCATGGTGCAGGACATGGCGGCTTTCGACCAGTTCTACCTCGAATTCACGCGGCGCTTACCCTGCCGCAATGTGACCTCGAAATTCTCGATGGAGGTCATTCGAGCAACAACGGTTCTGCCAATCGACACATCGACGGCCTGACCAGAGAACAGGATTCTCTTTTCGAGGAGAAAAACGAACGTCAAAAAAACGATAAAGATGCTAGATATTAAGAAGTAAACAGGGAGATTCACATGACTCGAACCTTGCTCATTCCCGGCATAGATGGCTCGCCCGACCCGCACTGGCAATATTGGTGGCAGGCCAGTGACCCGACGGCGCTGACCGTGCATCAGGATGACTGGTCCAACCCTACACCCGAAGCTTGGGAGGCCGAAGTGGCGGGCGCTGTCCTACAGCATCCCGGGGCGATCCTTGTTGCACATTCGCTTGGATGCCTTGTCGTGGCCCGGTTGCTTTCATACTGGCCACAATTGAATATAGCCGGCGCCCTTATGGTCGCACCGGCTGACCCGCGCCGCAGCATGCGCCTGAAGCGTTTTGCCGACGTTCCGCGCAATGATCTGCCAGTACCAGTCACGGTTGTTGCCAGCCGCAATGATCCATGGATGTCCTTTGCCGAGAGTTTTGATCTGGCTGATGATTGGGGCGCCGCGCTGGTGGATCTGGGCAAAGCGGGCCATGTCAATGTCGCCAGCGGATTTGGTCCCTGGCCGCGCGGAGTGGAATTGCGCGATGCACTTGCGCGTCGATCAAACTACCGGGTGCGACCGACCAAGGCTCGTCCATCTGCGGCACATGGATGGGGTGTGTGATGGCAGCACACAAGTCAGGTTCACGCACACGCTTTGTCATATCCCACCGCCCAAGCTCGCCTGTCGCTCTGGCAGTCTTTCTGGCGGCCTATCTTGGACTTCTATTCGTTATCTTTGCGCCGGAAGGCACGTTCGATACTCTTCGCCAAGAGATTTCCGACCAACCCTGAAAGGAACCCCTATGCCCGCGATCGACCTCGAACTGTGTCGTGTTTTTGCACGCCCGGAGTATAGATG
>SLJW01000128.1 GCA_007134865.1 Paracoccaceae bacterium
GCGCTCGACCGCGCGATGATTCCGCTCGGCTCCTGCACGATGAAACTGAATGCGGCGGCCGAGATGATCCCTCTGTCATGGCCGAATTACGCCTCGCTGCACCCGTTCTGCCCGCCCGATCAGGCGCTGGGCTATGCCGAGGCGATCAGCGATCTCAGGGCCAAACTCTGCGAGATCACCGGCTATGACGCGATGTCGATGCAGCCCAATTCGGGCGCGCAGGGCGAATATGCGGGGCTCTTGACGATTCAGGCCTATCACCGCGCAAGGGGGGACGCTCACCGCGATATCTGCCTGATCCCGATGTCGGCGCATGGCACCAACCCGGCTTCGGCGCAGATGTGCGGGATGAAGGTCGTGGTGGTGAAATCCGCGCCGAATGGCGATGTCGATCTGGATGATTTCCGCGAAAAGGCCGCCCAGGCGGGCACGCGGCTTGCAGCCTGCATGATCACCTATCCCTCGACCCATGGTGTCTTTGAGGAGACCGTGCGCGAGGTCTGCGCGATCACGCATGAGCATGGCGGACAGGTCTATATCGACGGGGCGAATCTGAACGCCATGGTCGGGCTGGTGAAGCCGGGCGAGATTGGTGGCGATGTGAGCCACCTGAACCTGCACAAGACCTTTGCCATTCCGCATGGCGGCGGCGGCCCCGGCATGGGGCCGATTGGCGTGAAGGCGCATCTCGCGCCCTTTCTGCCCGGCCATCCCGAAATCGGCGGGGCCGAGGGGCCAGTTTCCGCCGCGCCCTATGGCTCTGCCTCCATCCTGCTCATCTCATGGGCCTATGTGCTGATGATGGGCGGGCCGGGGCTGACGCAGGCGACGCGGGTTGCGATCCTGAACGCGAATTACATCGCGGCGCGGCTGCGCGGGGCCTATGAGATATTGTTCATGGGCAACAAGGGGCGCATCGCGCATGAATGCATCCTCGACACGCGACCCTTTGCCGAGGCTGGCGTGACCGTCGATGACATCGCCAAACGGCTGATCGACAACGGGTTTCACGCCCCGACCATGAGCTGGCCTGTGGCCGGCACGCTGATGGTGGAGCCGACCGAATCCGAGACCAAGGCCGAGATCGACCGTTTCATCACCGCACTGCTGGCGATCCGTGACGAGATCAAGGTGGTCGAGGCCGGCGAGATCAGCGCCGAGGCGAGCCCTCTGCGCCACGCGCCGCACACGGTCGAGGATCTGGTCGCCGATTGGGACCGCGCCTATTCGCGCGAACAGGGCTGCTTTCCGCCGGGCAGTTTCCGGGGCGACAAATACTGGCCGCCAGTGGGGCGGGTGGACAATGTCTATGGCGACCGCAATCTGGTTTGCACCTGCCCGCCGGTGGAAAGCTATGCCGAGGCCGCCGAATGATGCCAGCAGGCGATGATGCCCCCTGAGAAGGTCTCCGGCTCGAGGGTCAGCCACCCCCGCGCGATGGTTGCGCAGATGCACCCGATGCGCGACCCGGACGCTTACGTGTTCTGCACGACCTCGCCCGAGGCGCTCAGCGCCGAGATCGTGTGGCAGTCACGCGGGTTTTTCCGCGAGGCGGAGGGCGTGAGCCTGATCCTGCCATGTGAGGCCGCCGAGGCGCTTGGTTTGCCAAGCGCGCTGCCGCATTTCGCCTGCATCACGCTATCGGTGCATTCCGCGCTCGACGGCGTCGGCCTGACCGCGGCTGTTGCGGGCGCGCTGGCGGAAGCGGGCATCCCCTGCAACATGGTCGCCGCTTTCCATCATGACCATGTTTTCGTGCCAATCGCAGACGCGGACCGCGCCATGCAGATTCTCGAGGCCCTGCAAGATTCCACCAGAACAGGTTCCCGATAATGGTCAGGCATATGCCCAAGTTCTGACAGCTTTCCTCGCTTTTCTGAGGGAGACAGCGGTTACACGCGGCTCAAGGCATTAGCGCGGGAAACGTCATGCTCTATCGAGGCGAGGTTCTGACCTTTATTATCATCGGCACTGTCGCTCTGGTGATGGCTATCCTGCTTATGGTCGGGGAAACGCGGATCTCTTGGCCCGAGTTCCGTCCGGTTTTCGTGGTCAATGGCGCGATTATCGCCTTTGGGCTGGTACTGCGCCTGCGCCCAAACGCGGCACGTATCTCGATCACGATGGTGGCACTCGGTCTGTATCCGATATTCTCCAGTCTCCTCGCCCTCGTGTTTTCTCTCAGTTTCCCGCTGCACCGTCCGCTCATCGATGATCAATTATTCGCGATGGATGTGCTCCTCGGTTACGACTGGGTGCATGCAGTGGAATGGTTGGCGCAGTATCCGCTGCTGGCGAAGGGACTGGCCGCTGTCTATATCTCATCGCTTGGCCAGCTTTTGATACTACTTTTGTTCCTGGGGCTCACCTTGCGCGTCTCACAACTGCATCACCTGTTGCTCACAGGAATGCTCGGAGCTGTGATGACGTATGTTTTCTGGATAGTCTGGCCCTCGTTCGGTCCGTCAGCATATCTGAGCCCCGACCCCGCCGCGGTGGAGGCCACCTCGCTTCTGGTGACACCGTCATATGGTGCGCAACTCATGCATCTCGCCGAATTCGGACAGGAGGTCATCTACCGGCACGAGATTCTTGGCACGGTAGCCTTTCCGTCCTTCCATATCGTGATGGCGGTGCTCGCGGTGTGGTTCGCCCGCGGGACCCTCCTGTTCTGGCCCTTCCTGCTCCTGAACCTGCCGATGCTCCCGGCGACGGCGATCCATGGCGGCCATCATCTGATCGACCTGCCCGCAGGCATCGCGCTCTTCGCGCTGGCCTGTCTGATCGCAGAGCGGTTGCTGCGAACTGCGCGCAGCGCGACCACGCCCCCGGTCATGGCCCGCGCCTGATGGCGCCAGCGCAAAGGCGCCTGAGCCTGCGGCTCAGGCGTTTCCGCCCCCCGCAAATCGCCCGGCATCCTCGGCGGCGCGGCGCAGGGCGCGCGACTTGTTGACCGTTTCCTGATATTCGGCCTCGGGGTCGCTGTCATAGACCACACCGCCCCCGGCCTGAATATAGAGCGTTTCGTCCTTCAGCACGGCGGTGCGCAGGCAGATGCACATGTCCATCTCGCCATTGGCGGCGAAATAGCCCGCACCGCCACCATAGACGCCGCGCTTCTCTGGCTCCAGCTCGTCGATGATCTGCATCGCGCGCACCTTGGGCGCACCGCTCACCGTGCCTGCCGGAAGCCCTGCCAGCAGCGCCGAAAGCGCGTCCTCGCCTTCAGCCAGTTCGCCCACCACATTCGAGACAATATGCATGACGTGGCTGTAGCGCTCGATCACGAATTCCTCGGTGGGGCGGACCGTGCCGATCCTGGCGACGCGGCCCACATCATTGCGCCCAAGATCGAGCAGCATCAGATGCTCGGCCAGTTCCTTTTCATCGGCCAGCAGGTCCGCCTCATGCGCGCGGTCCTCGTCGGGTGTGGCGCCGCGTGGGCGGGTGCCGGCGATGGGGCGGATCGTGACCTCGCCCTCGCGCAGTCGGACCAGAATCTCGGGGCTCGCGCCGATGACCTGAAACGCACCGCTTTCGGAGGCGAAATCGAAATAGAACATGAAGGGCGAGGGGTTGGTGCGGCGCAGCGAGCGGTAGAGCGCGAAGGGCGGCAGGGCGAAACACTGCGACCAACGCTGCGAGGGCACGACCTGAAAGATATCGCCCGCGCGGATATACTCCTTCGCACGCTCCACGGCGGCGAGATAGTCGGGCTTGGCGAAATTCGATACGGGCGCGCCGTCAGGCGCGCCCGTCCCTTCGAGCGCGCGCGGTGCCTGCGGCACCGCGCGTTCCAGATCCCGCACTGCATCCATCACACGCTCGGCGGTCTGCGCATAGGCCGCGCGTGCGCTCAGCCCGGTATTGTGCCATGCGGGCGCAACCACGATGACCTCGCCCTTGACCCCATCAAGCACCGCCACGACCGACGGGCGCAGCAGCACCGCATCGGGCACGCCGATTGGGTCGGGGTTCACATCCGGCAGATGCTCGACAAGTCGGATCATGTCATAGCCCAGATAACCGAACAGGCCTGCGCTGGCCGCAGGCAGGTCCTCGGGCATCGTGATGCGGCTCTCGGCAAGAAGCGCGCGCAATGTCTCCAGCGGCGATCCCGCCAGCTTCTGCCAGGCGTCACGGTCGAACCGGGCGTCGCGGTTGATCCGGCTGGTCGCGCCATGGCATTCCCAGATCAGGTCGGGTTTCATGCCGATGATCGAATAGCGCCCCCGGACCTCGCCGCCGGTCACTGACTCAAGGATGAAACTGTCGCGACTGGCCCCGGCAAGCTTGAGATAGAGCGAGACCGGCGTGTCCAGATCCGCCGCGAGCCGGGCATAGACCAACTGGTTTTCGCCGCGCGCCCATCCGGCCTCGAATGTCGCGAAATCGGGGGTCAGCGTGGCCATTTTTTCTTACAACCCGGCCTGCACGGCCTCGATGATCTGCTGGTCGAGCCGGATCGGTGTCCCTTCGCGCAGCGTGGCCGCGAAATAGGCAAACAGATCCTGCGCGATGCTCTGCTCGATCTGTTCCTCGATGGTGCTGCGCAGACGTGCAACGTCATCCAGCATAAGATCTGGGCTCGCTATGTCATGCAGATGAACAAGATGTACCCGGTTGGTGCCGTCGATCACGCGGATCTCGCCCGGGCTCATCTCGAAGGCAGCCTCCACCAGATCGCGCGGGAGGTCGGGCAGGATATCGGTGCGGGTCATCCCGTCGAAGCGCACAGGCGCGACCGCGGTTGCGGGGGCCTCGCTGCCGTCGCGCAGGGCCGTGGCGAGCGCTTCGGCCTGTTCGCGCAGCGCTTCAAGGATGCGGGCATTCTGCCAGTCGCGCGTCACCTGCGTGCGGATCTCGGCAAGCGGCAGAGGTGCCTCGGGCAGGGGCTCAATGAATTCGAGCGCGAAGAGCCCGCCATCTTCCAAGGGCATGATCTCGGCGAAATCACCTTCTTGCAGGCTTTGCGCCGCGTCGCGGAAGGACTCATAGGCCGCGATGCCCTCGCGCAGATCCGGGCGCCAGTCGATCTCTCCGAATTCCATGTCGGTCTCGGCCGCGAGTTCCCGTACAGTTGCACCGCCCGCCAGCAGGTCTTCATAAAGGTCGAGGTCATCGGAGAGCGCGCGCCGCGCCAGATCGCTTAATTGCTCCTCGCGCAACTGCTCACGGGCCTCGTCAAAACTGATCTCCTGCGCGGCGAGAATGGCGTTCATCCGAAACAGTGCCGGACCAAGCGAGGTCTCGACCGGGCCCGCAATGCCGGGGCTGTCGAGCGCAAAGACAGCGTCTCCGGCGGCCCCGAGCTGCGCTCGGGTCACATCGCCCATATCGGTATCATCCAGATCAAGCCCGCGCTCTGCGACAAGGTCCTCGAACCGCGCCTCGCCAGAGTCGATGCGTGCGCGGGCCTCCTCGGCGGTTTGCAGATCGGGGAAGACCAGCCGTTCGACAAGGCGCCGCTCGGGGCGCGAGAATTCGGCAGAGCGGGCGGCATAGGCCTCGCGCAGAATTTCTTCATCGACCTCGATCACGTCGATCATCATGTCGGGCGTGATCCAGGCATATTCGATGCGCTTGCCGGCCGGCTGGGTGTAATTGGCAATCTCGGCCTCGTAAAAGGCCTGCAACTCGGCCTGTGAGGGCTGGCCCACAGGCTCGGTCAGCTCGGTCTCGCTCAGGGTGGTGACGCTGAAGTCGCGTGTCTGGGCCTGAAACTCCAGCAGCGGCGTGACCATCGAGTCAGGCGCACTGGCGCCAGAGATGACCGCGCGTTGCAGCAGGCTGCGGGCGATATCCTCACGGATCGAGGTCTCGAATTCGCGCTCGCTCATGCCCGCATTTTGCAGCGCGAAGCGATAGTTTTCGCGGTCGAACTGGCCATCGAGTCCCTGAAAGGCGCTGATGGCGAGGACCTCGCGCTGAACGGTGGTGTCCCCGGTCGAGATTCCGAGCCGGTCAGTCTCGTTATCGAGCACAGCGCTGGTGACAAGCTGTTCGAGCACCATCTGGTCGATGCCGAAAAGCCGTGCCTGCTCCATGGTCACAGGCTGGCCGAACTGCGCCTGCAGGGCGCGCAACTCGTTCTGCAGTGCCCGGCCATACTCATTGGTCGTGATGTCACGATCCCCGACCGTGCCCACCTTGGCGGTGCGCGTGCCAAAACCCTCGACCCCGAAACCCAGCAGCGAAATGGCCAAGAGTGCCATCAGGAAGCCTGCGGCGATATTCTTGGGCGTGAGTTTCTGTTTGGCGGGTTTCTTCGACATGCGGCATTTTATCCTGCTGAGGGGAAACCGGGCGCGCGCGAAGCGCGCGCCCGGCCATCGAATATATGGCCTTGTCTAAGCAATGCTGCCCCAAGGAGCAAGCGCTCAGCGATCAAAGCTCCGCAAGCGCCGGGTGAGTTCCGAAAGCCCTGCAAGATCGGCATTGGCATAGGCGATGCGCAGATGCCGCGCGCCCGATGGGTCCGAAGTCGGCGTGAACATGGTGCCGGGCAGGATCAACAGGCTTGCCTCACGCACAAGACGGGGGGCCAACTGGTACGAAGGGCTGTCAGACGGGTGGGCGACATAGGCGAAATAAGCCCCGCAACTGCGTAATTGCCAGCCCTCCAGCGCGCCGAAGCTCTGGATCAGCGCCGCCCTCCGGCGCAGGATCTCGGCGCGCTCGCCTGCCAGCCAGTCGCCGAGGTTCTCCAGCCCCCAGAGAGCAGCGCGTTGGCCGAGTGTGGTGGGGCAGATCGTGACTGTGTCGAGGAATTTCTCGACCTGCGCCAGCAGCGCCGGGCTTGCCGCCATAGCACCGACGCGGTGCCCGGTCAGCCGATAGGCCTTGGAGAAACTGTAGAGGTGGATCAACGTGTCGTCCCACTCGGGATCGGTGAACAGGTCATGCGGGGCTGCGTCATGGCTCAGAAAGTCGCGATAGGTCTCGTCGATGATCAGCGCGATCCCGCGCGCTCGGGCGAGGTCGCGGAAAGCCGAGATCAGCGCGGGCGGGTATTCCATGCCGGTCGGGTTGTTGGGCGTGACCAGCACGATGGCGCGGGTGCGGGGGGTGATGTTGTGCGCGGCCTGCTCGGGGTCAGGCAGGAGGTGTTCGTCGCAGGGCAGGGGCGTTGCCTCGATGCCCTGCATCGAGAGCCACATCGCGTGGTTGAAATACCATGGCGTTGGCAGGATCACCACATCGCCCGGACCGGCCAGCGCGGTGATCGCGGCGCAGAAGGCCTGATTGCAGCCCGACGTGATGGCGATCTGTCGGGGCGTGACGGCGCCGCCATAGATTGTGCGCATCTGCTCGGCGAGCCGTTCGCGCAGGGCAGGCAGGCCGAGGACCGGACCGTAGAGATGGGTCGAAGGATCGGCCAGCGCCTCGACCATGGCGGCCTGGAGCGGTGCTGGCGGGGGCGCGACCGGGGCGGCCTGGCTGAGATTGAGCAATGGGCGTTCGGGCGGGAAGGTAACCCCCTCGAGCCAGCGGCGTGCCTCCATCACCGGGGGCGCGAAGGTCTGGGCGAGGGTGGGGTTGGGCTGCATCGGGGGATGGGTCCTTGCTGTGCGGGGGTCCTGCGGTGTCACGCTAGCGCAGCGATCCGGACAAGGGAATGGCGATTGTTTTCGGCCCGGCTTCACTGGGTTTCGCGTGACGGTAACCCCGCGCCGGATATGTCAGTCGGCAGACCCCGGATGGCGGCGCAAAATCCACGCGCAGCATGTCGTTCCGGGTCTGCCCTAGCCTTTTCGCTAGCGGGGCGCGCGCTTCGCGCGCGCCCCGCCCGGACAGACCCTGTCCAAGGAAAACTGCAAGGATTGCCTTGCGCGCAAACCCGTGCAACAGGAGAGCATGCTGTCCTATCAACACGGCTATCACGCAGGCAATCTCGCCGATGTCCACAAGCATGCGCTTCTGGCCTGGGTGCTCGATTACATGGCGAGCAAGGACAAGCCGATGAGCTATATCGAGACCCATGCCGGGCGCGGGTTCTACCGGCTCGATACCGAGGCCGCGCGCAAGACCGGCGAGGCCGCGGCGGGGATCGGGCGGCTGGAGCAGGCTTTCGATTCCGGCCATCCGTATCGTCGCGCCATCGACATGGTGCGCGCCGCGCACGGCATCGCCTCCTATCCCGGCTCGCCGCTGATTGCCGCGCATCTCTTGCGCCATGCCGACCGCATGACGCTGGCCGAATTGCACCCGCAGGAATATGAGGCCCTGAGCGCAGTGCTGGGCTACCGTGCCACGATCCACCGCCGCGACGGGCTGGAGATGGCACTCGCGCTCTGCCCGCCCATGCCCCGGCGTGGAGTGCTGGTCTGTGACCCTTCCTATGAGGTGAAGGCCGAGTATCAGTCCGTCCCGCGCGCGCTGGCGCAGATCCGGCGCAAATGGAATGTGGGCGTACTCCTGCTCTGGTACCCGATCCTGAACAGCGAGGCGCATGCGCCCATGATCGAGCGGCTACGCGCTGATCACAGCGAGATCGCCATTTTCGAGGCCCGCTTCCCGCCCATCCGCCCCGGCCACCGCATGACGGGCTCGGGGCTCGCGGTCATCAACCCGCCCTGGGGCATGGCCGAAGAAGCGGCGCGGGTCGCCGGCCTGATTCGACAGATCACCGCCTGAATGCGCGAAAGCCCGCGTTTTTCGGGTGCTCAGCGTGTTCGCCCCTTGTCAGACGCGCCCGAGGCGGCTAGGAAGCGCGCAATCAAGAAAGCCTCAAGGCTGCATTGCAAGACGGGCAGGGTCGGGCGCAAGCCGCGACCCTTTGTGTTTGTTGCCCCTCTTGTGCTGCCACAAAGGCTGATTGAGTGACACCCAAAGACCGGCGGAGGCAACCGTCTGGCCAGAAACATGATGCAAAAGGAACCAGAACTGAATGTGCGCTAAAGCAACCATGGAAGAATTCGAGGCCCTGCTGAACGAGAGCCTCGAGATGGACACCCCCGATGAGGGCTCTGTCGTGACCGGCAAGGTCATCGCCATCGAGGCGGGCCAGGCCATCATCGATGTCGGCTACAAGATGGAAGGCCGCGTCGAACTCAAGGAATTCGCAAATCCGGGCGAGGCCCCGCAGGTCGAGATCGGCGATGAGGTCGAGGTCTACCTCGAGCGCGTCGAAAACGCGCGCGGCGAGGCTGTCGTCAGCCGCGAGAAGGCCCGCCGCGAGGCCGCGTGGGACCGTCTGGAAAAAGCTTACGCCGACGAAGCTCGCGTCGAAGGCGCGATCTTCGGCCGGGTCAAGGGCGGCTTCACCGTCGATCTGGGCGGTGCCGTGGCCTTCCTGCCCGGCTCTCAGGTCGATGTGCGCCCCGTGCGCGACGCTGGCCCGCTGATGGGTCTCAAGCAGCCCTTCCAGATCCTGAAAATGGATCGCCGTCGCGGCAATATCGTGGTCTCGCGGCGCGCGATCCTCGAAGAATCCCGCGCCGAGCAGCGCGCCGAGGTCATCGCCAAGCTGGCCGAAGGTCAGGTCGTCGATGGTGTGGTCAAGAACATCACCGAATATGGTGCCTTTGTGGACTTGGGCGGTGTGGACGGGCTGTTGCACGTCACCGACATGGCATGGCGCCGCGTCAACCACCCCTCCGAGGTGGTCACCATTGGCGAGACGCTCAAGGTGCAGGTCATCAAGATCAACAAGGAAACTCACCGCATCAGCCTTGGCATCAAGCAGCTTCAGGCCGATCCGTGGGATTCGGTCGAAAGCCAGTATCCGCTGGGCTCGGTCCACAAGGGTCGCGTGACCAATATCACCGATTACGGCGCTTTCGTTGAGCTGGAAGCCGGTGTCGAAGGTCTGGTCCATGTCTCGGAAATGAGCTGGACCAAGAAAAACGTGCATCCCGGCAAGATTGTCTCGACCAGCCAGGAAGTCGAGGTCATGGTGCTCGAGATCGACGGCTCCAAGCGCCGCGTTTCGCTGGGTCTCAAGCAGACCATGCGCAACCCGTGGGAAGTCTTTGCCGAGACGCACCCGGTGGGCAGCCAGATCGAAGGCGAGGTCAAGAACATCACCGAGTTCGGGCTGTTCGTGGGTCTCGAAGGCGATATCGATGGCATGGTCCACCTCTCCGACATCAGCTGGGATCAGCGCGGCGAGGATGCGATTCAGGACTATCGCAAGGGCGATACGGTGCAGGCCGTGGTCTCGGAAGTCGATGTCGAGCGCGAGCGGATTTCGCTGTCGATCAAGGCGCTCGAGAATGATAGCTTCTCGGATGCGGTCGAAGGCGTCAAGCGTGGCTCGATCGTGACCTGCAACGTGACGGCCATCGAAGATGGCGGGATCGAGGTCGAGTATAACGGGATGAAGAGCTTCATCCGCCGCTCGGATCTGGCCCGTGACCGGTCGGACCAGCGCCCCGAGCGCTTCCAGGTTGGCGACAAGGTCGATGCCCGCGTGACCAGCGTGGACAGCAAGACCCGTCGGCTTGGTCTGTCGATCAAGGCCCGCGAAATCGCCGAGGAAAAGGAAGCGGTCGAGCAGTTCGGCTCTTCCGATGCTGGCGCAAGCCTGGGCGACATCCTTGGTGCCGCGCTCAAGGATCGCAACTGAGCCGATCCGACCCAATCAAACGCATCGACCCCGGCCTTGTGCCGGGGTCTTTGCATTTATTCGCCCGAACCGATGGCAAATGCCTCAGCGCAGTGGTTTTTCCCTGTTCCTTCGTGATCCGATTCCGCCTATAGTCGCGTCATAACAAAGGGCTGGCCAAAAAAAGCCCGACACCGACCGGGGGTAAACCAGAATGATCCGCTCTGAACTGATCCAGATAATTGCCGATGAGAACCCGCACCTGTTTCAACGTGATGTCGAAAAGATCGTGAATACGGTCTTTGGCGAGATCACGGAGGCGCTCGCGCGAGGCGAGCGAGTCGAGTTGCGCGGCTTTGGCGCGTTTTCGGTCAAGAAACGCGACCCTCGGATCGGGCGGAACCCGCGCACGGGCGAGAGCGTCGAGGTCGAAGCCAAGGCCGTGCCCTTTTTCAAGACCGGAAAGCTGCTACGCGACCGGTTGAACGGACTGGAGGTCTGAGCTCTGATGATGGCTTATCTGCGCTATGGTTTCGCGGCGCTGGTTGCGCTTGTTCTGGTCACGATTGCGCTGGCCAACCGCGCGATGATCGAGGTGAAGCTGCTGCCCGATGCGCTGGCGTCACTTTTTGGTATGAACTACGCCTTCTCGCTGCCGTTGTTCCTGCTGCTCGGGGTGGCTGTTGGCCTCGGGCTGCTGCTGGGGTTCGTCTGGGAGTGGTTTCGCGAACATGCCTATCGTGCAGAGGCGAAGCGGCTGATGCGCGAGAATGACGTGATGCGCAAGCAGCTTGACCGCGCCAAGCAGGTCGCGCCCTCGATCCAGAAAGATGATGTGCTGGCTCTGGTCGACAGCAAATAGGACTTCGATATGACAGCGCAGGTTCAGGTAAAGATCTGCGGGCTGACCAGTCCGGAGGGCGTGGGGGCTGCGGTTGGGGCCGGCGCCCGCTATCTCGGCTTCAACTTCTTCCCGCCGTCGCCGCGCGCGCTCTCACCCGAGGCTGCACGCGCGCTGGCGCTGGAGGTGCCCGAAGGTGTCGCGAAAGTCGGACTGGTGGTCGATGCGCCCGACGCGCTGCTGGACGAATTGACCTCGGTCGTGCCGCTCGACATGCTCCAGCTTCATGGCAAAGAATCCGTTGCGCGCGTGGTCGAGATCAAGGCGCGCTATGGCTTGCCAGTGATCAAGGTGGTGGGGATAGCTGATGCGGGTGACCTCTCGGCGCTGGAGCCTTATGAGGCCGTGGCCGATCAGATCCTGGTCGATGCGAAGCCGCCGAAAGAGGCGGTTCTGCCAGGTGGCAATGGGCTGCGATTTGACTGGCGGCTGATTGCCGGGCGCGACTGGGCGCGGCCATGGCTTCTTGCGGGCGGGTTGACACCCGAGAATGTGGGCGAAGCGATCCGCCTGACCGGGGCGCGGCAGGTCGATGTCGCCTCGGGCGTGGAAAGCGCACCGGGGGTCAAGGATGCGGCGCGGATGGCGGCTTTCGTTGCGGCAGCACAGGCCGCGCAAGCGCGCGAGGTCAGTTGACGAGTTCGGGTGCGATCTCGGCGATCTGTTCGGCTCTGCGCGCAGGGCGACAGGTCGGTGCCAGTTTCGGCCCCTCGATGCTCAGGAGTGCCTCCAACCCAGCGTTGCAGGCGACCAGTTCCGCCAGATAGACGTCATCGAGCGCGCTGTAGAACGCCTCAACTGCGCGCGACAGGTGCGGGCGCATCACGCAGTGGTCCTTGAGGGGGCAGGTGTTGTGGTCCGAGAAGCACTCGATGAAGGGCAGCTCCGCTTCGAACGCGCGGAACACGGCACCGACGCTGATCGATGCGGGGTCATGCGCAAGGTGAAAGCCACCATGGCGCCCGCGCAGCGTGACGATGAACCCGTCCTGCGCAAGCTTGTTGATCACCTGCGCCAAGTGATTCTCAGAGGCATTGACCGCCTGGGCGGCATCCTGTTTGCGCACCAGTTTGTTCTTGTTGACGGCGCAGAACATCAGCGTGCGCAGGGCGAGATTGGTTCTCGTGGTCAGTCGCATGGCTTGGGCCTCCTCTGCCGCGCACCGGATAAGCTATTGTGCGCATAATGATTTCCCTCGGATGTGCATTAAGCCTGATCCGTAATCGCATGACCTTGATCCGGATCAAGTGGAACATTTTGTCGCAGTGGTATGGATCACGTACAGTTTGACTTGGGTCAAAGTCGCATGAAATGTTATATGCGATTGTGAACATATGTATGCAGAACCGCCTGGGGGAGAAATCATGGAATTCGACAAGATCACGGCCAGCCGCCGGGGCTTTCTGGGCCTGGCAGGCGCTGGTGGCGCTGCGCTGGCGCTCGGCGCCGGGGGCGCGCAGGCTGCCAAGGTGCGCACCAATGCGCGCATTCTCATCCTCGGCGCGGGTGCGGGCGGTGCGGCGATTGCCAATCGCCTGACCGATCGGCTGGAGGGCGCACAGATCACTGTGCTTGATGGCAAGCAGGAGCATTGGTACCAGCCCGGCTTTACGCTGATCGCCGCGGGACTGCGTCCGGCAAGCTATGCGCAATCCTCGATCACCGGGTGGCTGCCGCGTGGTGTCAATTTCGTCAATGAATATGCTGCCGAGCTGGACCCCGAGGCCAACCGCGTCACCACCACGGGCGGGCAACAGATCGATTATGACTATCTGATCGTCTCGACCGGGCTGGTGCTCGACTGGGACGGGATCGAAGGCTTCGACCTGTCGCTGGTCGGCCCCGAGCACGGGATTTCCGCCCATTACGCTGGCCCGGACTATGCCGAGACAAGCTGGCGCGCGCTGGACAAGTTCACCGACGAAGGCGGTGTGGGCATGTTCGGCCGCCCCGCCACCGAGATGAAATGCGCTGGCGCCCCGGTCAAGATCTGCTTCCTGGGGGAGGATATCGCCACCACCAAGGGCAATCGCGACCGCTGCGAGTTCATCTATAACGCGCAGGCGCCGAATCTGTTCGGTGTGCCGGTCATCCACCACCGCGTGCGCCAGATCATGGACGAGCGCGACATCACCTATCGCTACAACCATGTGCTCAAGGCCATCGATCCGGGCGCGAAGACCGCGACCTATGCCACGCCGGACGGCGATGTGACCGACCGCTGGGATTTCATCAATGTGGTGCCCCCCCAGCGCGCGCCGCAGGTGATCCGCGACTCGGGGCTGTCCTGGGCCGACCGCTGGGTGGATCAGGGCTGGATCGAGGTCGATATGCAGACCCTGCGCCATGCACGCTACTCCAATGTCTTCGGCATCGGGGATATCAATGGCGTGCCCAAGGGCAAGACGGCGGCCTCGGTGAAGTTCCACCTGCCGGTGGTCGAGGATCATCTGGTCAGCGAGATTGCAGGCCAGGAAGCGACGCGGATGTATGATGGCTATACTTCATGCCCACTGATCACACGCGTGGGCCGCGCGATGCTGGTCGAGTTCGACTATCAGGACAATCTGACGCCCTCCTTCCCCGGCCTGATCGCGCCGCTGGAGGAGTTGTGGATTTCCTGGCTGATGAAGGAAGTCGCGCTCAAGGCCACCTATAACGCCATGCTGCGCGGGCGGGCCTGATCAAGGGGGCCGGGGCTGGCGCCCCGGTATTCCTTGGTAGTGGCATGGTGCGCACCAACGGATGGTGCGCCTGCCGCGGCCTTCTTTGAGTATTTGGGGCAAGAAAATGCCCAGTGAAAGGACAAGACGATGGAAGAATTCAGCCTGATGACGATTCTGGCCGTGTTCGAGGAAATGTTCGGGCGCGGATTGTTCTGGGCCATGGTGGCGGTCGCTGTCGCGATCACGGCTGCCTGGATCTATGTGCTGATCCGTGACCGCTCGATGTCGATGCGCAAGTTCCTGCTGGCGCAGCTTTCGATGCCCATCGGGGGCATTGCGGCCGTCTGGTTCGTGTTGCTGATCACCAATTCCGGCCTGCGCGACATTGGCGGGCCGATCGACTGGATCGTGCTCTTGGGCGTGTTTGTCGCCGGAGCGATTGGCTTCGCGATCCTGGTCTATGTGGTGCAATCGCTTGTGCGGGGCAGACCGGTCGACAGCTGAGCCCTGCTGCGCTGGCTGACCGTCGCTTCCGGCAGACCCAGCCTCAACCCCGCGTCCGAGCGCATCGGGCGCGGGGTTTTCGTATTTCGGGGCTTGGCAGCGGCTGTGATGCGGCATAGTCTCCCCCGCATGAAAACCTTGACCTGCCAGATTTGCTGCTGCATTTGCCGCTGAGTTTCTCGGCGGCGGGTCTTGTGACATTTTCTCCTGTCTGACAGCACCTTCCGCCGGGCCTCGCGCGCGTTCGAGAGGATATGATGGTGACACTCCGGCTGCACAACACCCGCACGCGGAAGAAGGAAGAGTTCGTACCGCTCGATCCGGGCAATATCCGGATGTATCTGTGTGGCCCGACGGTCTATGACCGCGCGCATCTGGGCAATGCGCGCAATGTCATCGTGTTTGACGTGCTGTTCCGACTGCTGCGCCAACTCCACGGGCCCAAGCATGTCACCTATGTGCGCAATTTCACCGATGTCGATGACAAGATCAACGCGCGCGCGGCCGAGACCGGGCGGCCGATTGCCGAGATCACGGCAGAGACGACGCAGTGGTATCTCGATGACATGGCGGCGCTCGGCAATCTGGAGCCCACGCATATGCCGCGCGCGACAGCCTATATCGCGCAGATGATCGCCATGATCGAGCGGCTGATCGAAAAGGGCCATGCCTATGCGGCCGCGGGTCATGTGCTGTTCGATGTGCGCTCTTATCCCGAATACGGGCGGCTTTCGGGGCGGTCGGTCGATGACATGATCGCGGGTGCGCGGGTGGAGGTGGCGCCCTACAAGCGCGACCCGATGGATTTCGTGCTCTGGAAGCCCTCGGATGCGAGGTTGCCAGGGTGGGAGAGCCCCTGGGGGCGGGGGCGGCCGGGCTGGCATATCGAATGCTCGGCGATGAGCCATGCGCTGCTGGGGCCGAGTTTCGACATTCATGGCGGCGGCAATGACCTGCTCTTTCCGCATCACGAGAACGAGGTCGCGCAAAGCTGCTGCGCCTATCCCGATGCTGATTTTGCGCGCTACTGGCTGCATAACGAGATGCTGCTGGTGGAGGGCAAGAAGATGTCCAAGAGCTTGGGCAATTTCTTCACCGTGCGGGATTTGCTGGATCAGGGCTGGCCGGGCGAGGTGATCCGGTTCGTGATGCTGTCTACGCACTACCGCAAGCCGATGGACTGGACGGAAGAGAAGGCGCGGGCGGCGCAGGCGACACTTAAGAAATGGCGGTCCTTGTGCAGCGATGTGACACCGGCCAGCGCACCTTTGGAGCATATCGTCGAAACGTTGTCGGAAGACCTCAATACAGCAGGTGTGATTGCTGAACTGCATCAGTTAGCGCATGCTGGAGATGTGACAAATCTGCTGACCTCTGCTCGCTTGCTCGGACTTTTGACCGAGGGACTTGGCGGGTGGGAAGCTCATTCGCGCGCTGATGGCGCAGAGCAGTCGCGGCTGCTGGAAATCCGGGACTGGCTTGGAGCGGCGCGGGTGGCAGCCATGAGCAGCAAGGACTTTAGTGAGGTTGATCGACTGAAGACGGAATTGCTCGCTTCAGGTGTCGATGTTCGCATGAGCCGTGAGGGGATCGAATTGCTGCCGCGCCCAGATTTCGACAGCCGAAGATTGTGGGCTATCGAACGAAGACGCGATTGGGAGCGTGCGCCAGATGCGTGAAAGCCTCACCCTCTACGACACCACGCTGCGTGACGGGCAGCAGACGCAGGGCGTGCAGTTCTCGACCACCGAGAAACAGGCCATCGCGGCGATGCTCGACAGCCTCGGTATCGACTATATCGA